>NZ_JBIVQA010000002.1:0-508377 GCF_044754985.1 Sphingomonas sp. NPDC092440
GAGCAATCTCGCCAGCGTCGCCTGATCGCCGAAATTACGCCGTCCACGTCGCCGCCGTCGCCCCGCAACCACGTGGGGCAGTTTTAGCGCTTACGCTTTATCATCATCGGTACCATATTGTCTGGGCGCCGAAATATCGGTTCAAAGTGCTGCACGGTGAGGTTCGTGAGCGAGTGCGCGTTATCATCAAACAGGTTTGCGCGGAGATGGGCGTGACTATCGTCAGCGGTGCTCTATCGCGCGATCACGTGCACATGTTTGTGGAAATTCCGCCGCATCTTGCGGTCAGCGACTTTGTGCGCCGAGCCAAGGGACGCTCGTCACGTAAGATTCAACAGGAATTCGAGCATATCCGGAAGCGCTTCTGGGGGCAGCGTTTCTGGGCGAGGGGATATTTCTCAACAACATCCGGTAACATCACCGACGATGTTATCATGAACTATCTGGAGAGACATACCGCGCCCACCAAATCAGGCTTCAGCCCCGCGCCATGAACCTGCCGGCGTCAGCCGGCCTGTCATTCAGTGTGGCGAACGGTCGCAGTACCATTTGCGCGAGCCCTATCTTGAAAGCGTACAGCGGCAGGAGTAAATAATCATCGCTTCATGACGCCCGCGACGGACTCCGCTGGAGGCCGTGCGCTTGCAGAAAATCAATTTCCGTATCGACGATCGGCTCGACCGAGAGCTTCGTCGTCGTGCATTTGGTGCCGGATTGTCGGTTTCCGATTTCGCTCGCCGGGCGCTCGAGCAGGCGGTCGATGAGCGGAAGCGATATGTCTTTTCGTCGCAGGACGAAATCCTCGCGACCGCTATCCAGATCCTCTCGATCGTGGCAACCTCGGTGGGCGAACGATCTCCCAAAGCGCTGGAGCAGGGAATGGCGCAGGCGCGCGCAATTCTCGCAGAACGAGGGCTGCTCGGCGACGAGACGGCGCGATGAGCATCTTCCGCAACGACACTTTGGGTTCGTGGACCCGCGGCGGACAGGCGATCGTCCACAATGTCCGCATGACGACCCAGGTCTTCTATCAGACCGTGCTCGCCGGGCTGGTGATCTGGATCATGGGCATCGTCTGGTATGCGCTTGAACGGTCGAGCGCCTACGAACGGTTTGTCCTGGTCAAACTGGCTGAGGCCTGGATCAAGGTCGACGCGGCTGGCGGCACCAATGACCCGGTCCGGTTCCACGCGCCCGACGGCAAAATCTATTGGACCTCGGCGGACTGGCTGGTTGCTTCACCGCTAGCAAAAAGAACCATCCAAAGCTTCGAGCTCTACCTGCTCCACGGCGCGCTGATATCGGGGCTGTTCGCCGTTGCGGCGCTCGGCTGGGCCTGGTTCTATTTCACGCGGACGGGGAGGGGCCTTGGTTCCAACGAATATGTCCGCGGCGCGCGGTTCGGTACGGTACGGGAGCTTCGTCGCTCGATGCGCGGCCAGAAGAAGGGCCCGCTGGTCATCGGCAAGGTGCCGGTGCCCGAAGCCTTTGAGCCGGAACATATCCTGATCTGCGGGGCGCCCGGCACCGGCAAGACCAGCCTCATTCTCGATATGCTCGATGGCGTTCGCAAGGCGGGACGTCGCGCGATCGTCTACGACACCGCTGGCACTTTCGTCGAAAAATTCTTCCGCCAGGGCACCGACTCGTTGCTCAATCCGCTCGATGGGCGAACCGCGCGTTGGTCGCCGTGGGTCGATGTCCCGCGCGAATATCATTACGATCAGATCGCGGAGTCAACGATCCCCGAAAAGCATGGTGATCCCTTCTGGGCCAAGGCGGCGCGCGGGACGTTGGTCGCGGTGCTACGCAAGCTCGCCGCCCAGAAGCACACCTATGTGTCTGTGCTACTCGATCGCCTGCTGAGATCGAAGTTGAAAGATCTTTCCGCGTTTGTTTCGGGCACCGATGCGGCGGCATTCATCAGCGCCGAAGGCGAACGGACCTCTGCCGGCGTCCAGGCCGAGCTTGCATCGGTCATGCGCAGCTTCGGCTATCTCGACGATACCGAGGATGGGTTTTCGATCCGCGACTGGGTTGAGAAGGGGGCTAATGGGAGCTGGCTCTTCATCACGGTCAAAGCCGATCAGCTTCCTTCGCTGCGGCCGCTCATCACTGTCTGGCTCGATATCGCGATCAGCGCGATCATGAGCCTGGCCCCCGATCGCGACCGGCGGCTCTATTGTGTCGTCGACGAGCTTCCCACCCTCCAGAAGCTCCCGTCGCTGTCCGATTTCCTCGCTCGCGCCCGCAAATATGGCGGATGCGGCGTGCTGGGGTTCCAATCCTATCCCCAGCTCGAGGGAACGTACGGCATCCAGGATGCCGCGGCGATCACGGGCTATTGCTCGACCTGGGTGGCGCTGCGCGCCAACGATACCGGCACCGCCAAACATGTCTCGGAAAATCTCGGTCAGGTCGAACAGGTCGAGGCCAACGAGGGCATGAGCTATGGCGTGAACGACATGCGCGACGGCGTGAACCTGTCGCGGATGCAGGTGACCCGCCCGCTGGTGATGCCGACCGAGGTCACCAACCTCCCAAATCTCGCGGGATTCCTGCGTTTCGGCCGCAGTCTTCCCGTGGTGCGGTTCGATGGAAACTTCAGCGATCTGCCGACCCTCACCCCTGCGTTTGTAGAGCGCACGGGGCAGCCTTGGCGGGCCGATCAGGCAGAAGAGCTTGTGCAGCTCGCTCACGCCGAAGCGCGTGTTCGTCAGGCGCTTGAACTCGAGACTGCCCGGAAAGCGCAATCCAGGGATCAGCCGCCATCGAAGTCTCCGCCCGCGTCGCCCCCTCCGGAGGCCGCGCCACCCGAACCTCAGCCGGACCTCTTTGATCCAGCATTTCAGAACATAGATCGCCACAAGGTGGAGGAAATCCTGCGCGGTAACGACGAGACCGAACTCCCCATTCCGCCGCGAGTCGCCTGGACCATCCTCGCCGGCCGTCAGGGACAAATCCGCTCCGATCTCGTCCAGCATGGCCGTGATGACGGCCCGCGCGAACCGGCGCGGCCGGCATGATCCAGTCGCAGCGCCTTCACGGCACACCCGCCAATGTCGCGAGATATTATACGGTCGGCGACTATTATACGAAGAGCGGCGAGGAGCCCTCGCAATGGGACGGGAAACTCTCACCCGAGCTCGGTCTGTCCGGTCCTGTCGATCCGAAGGTGCTCCGCCGCTTGCTTGCTGGCAAGGTCGGCGACCAGCAGCTCGGACGGCATCGCGCCGATGGTACGATCGAGCATCATCCCGGTTGGGATTTCACGGTCAGTGCGCCGAAATCGGTGTCGATCATGGCGCTGGTGGCGGGCGACGAGCGCGTGCTCGCCGCGCATGAGAAAGCGGTGTCTGCCGCCATCGGCTATCTCGAAGAGCAGGTCCAGCTACGCCACCGCGCCGAGGGCAAGATCGTCCGCGAGACGACCGGACGGTTTCTTGTCGCGCGCTTCACCGAGCACGGCAGCCGCGACCTCGATCCGCACCTCCATACCCATCTGGTCGTACTCAACATGACCAACCGGGCGCCCGATGACCGAATGGCGAGCCTTGAGAGCCGGCTCATGTATGAGGAGAAGAGCGCGGCGGGGCAGGTCTACCGGAATTCGCTCGCATTCTCGTTGCGCGAAGACGGATTTGGGATCGAGTTCGATCCGCGCACCGGCCTGTTTGAGATTCGCGGGGTACCGAAGGACCTGATCCAGGATTTCTCGCAGCGCAGCCGCGAGATTGAAGAGCATGCACGCGAACATGGGCTTGTGGGGCAGAAGGACAAACAGGCCTCATTCTATGCGACCCGCAAGGCAAAGGCGAAGGTCGGGCACGGCGATCTCATTGAGCAATGGTGCCAACGATCCGGGGAAAGACTCGCAGATATCCAACATCTTAGAGAGGCTTCTCGCGACGCCGAGGGAAAACATCTCCCGCCCACCGATCGTGAGGCAGCGCGCGCGGCGCTGTTCGGCCTGAAGCAGTTGGAGACGGCCGAGGCGGTCAATAACTTCGGTCATATCCTGCGCACCGGTCTTGCCGCGCATGTCGGTGAGGTGCGGCTCGAGGATATTCGCCCCCGGCTTGAAGCACACGAGGCGGCGGGCAAATTGCTACGCACGCATGAGCCAACGGGAGATCGCGTGCTGCCTCGCGGGCGGTCGTCGCGCGCGACCTGGCGGCTCGAACTCACGCTTACGCAGCATATCGCGCTTGGCCTCGACGATGCCCGGCCGATTGCGTCACATGACCGTCTGCTCGCCGTTCTCGAACAGACCAATCTCAATCTACCTCAGCAGCGGGCGCTGGTCGAGATCGCGACCAGCCGCGACCGGATCGCCGGGCTGCATGGCGTTGCCGGGTCCGGCAAATCGACTTTGGTCAAAGTGCTGGGCGAAGCCGCAGAGCCGGGGACCGCATTCATCGCATTGGCCCCGACATCGTCCGCGGCAGCGGGGCTCGGAAAGACCGCAGGATTCGAATCGCATACCGTTGCGAGCTTTGTCGCGCGCGGCGGTCATGGCGTGACCGACCGCCATGTCCTGGTGCTCGACGAAGCGGGGCAGCTCAGTAACCGACAGGCCAGGCGGCTTCTCGAGATCAGTAGGACGACGGGTGCGAGGCTCTTGCTGATCGGTGACGAAAAACAGACCGGAGCGATCGAGCAGGGCAAGCCTTTCTGGCTCATGCGCCGGCTGGGGCTTCCGACCGTCGAACTGACCGAGACTGTCCGCCAGGAAACCCAATCGATCAAGGATGCCGTCGCTTACGCCCGGGCACGCAATTATGCGGATTCGCTGGCCAAGCTCGATCGGGTCGCGACGGCCGCCGACAACGAGGACATGGCGAAACAGGTCGTCGCTGCCTGGACTCGGCTCAAGCCTGCGTCTCGCGCGGGCACTAACGTCCTGGTGCTGGACAACGCGACGCGGCTGATCGTCAACACCAAGATCAGGGAGGCGCTGCGGGACGAGAACGTCCTCGCCGCGGAAGACACCCGGCTTTCAATCCTGTCGCCCGCTGGCCTGACCGATACCGAGAAGCATATGGCGCGCTTCTATTCGGGCGGACAGGTCGTGCGCTTCGATCGGGACATTGCCGGCGCCGGCATTGCCCGCGACATTGAATATCGGGTGATCGGGCTGGGGCGCGAAGCCAACGGCCGTCAGATCGTGCGGCTCGTCGACGAACACGGGCTGATCGTTCGATGGGATCCACAATCCACGGCGGCACGACGCATCAATGTTTTCGATCGCGACGAGCGGGATCTGGCCGAAGGCGACCGCATTCAGTGGCGGCTCGTGAACAGAGAACTCGACCTGCGCAACGCCGAGCGCGGCACGGTCGAGAAGCTTGAAGGCCATATTGCGACGATCCGCTGGGACCGGAAGGCGGAACCGCAGCAAGTCGATCTCGGCGTCCACAAAACATGGGACCACGGTTACGCCGAGACCGTCTATTCCGCGCAGTCGAAGACCTATCCAAGGGTGTTCGTGCTGGCGCCGGTCGAATCGCCGCTGGTCAATGGGCAGAATTACTACACCGCCATCACGCGCGCCCGGTACGGTGCGAGGCTGTGGACCAACGATCCCGAGCGGCTGGTCGACAAGCTTGAGCGTTTCTCGGGCGAGAAGACCTCGACGTTGGAAGGGCTGGGACGGCTGCGCCAGGATCGCGCGCAGGTGTTCGCCGACCGGCACCGCGATCGCCTGGAAACCCTGCGGACCGAGCAGCAGAACGAGCGCGCCGCACTTCGTGAGACCGCGCTCGAACGTGAACTTCGTCGCTACAACCGCGCCGAACGACCTCCGGCCGGCATTGCCGAGCAGCTCGCGGAGCGCGGGCGCAATCTGGCGGGGGCCCTCGACCGCTTTCTCGTGCGCATCCTTGATCGCGCGGAGTGGGGCAACGCCGATCGAGACCGACAGGTCGCGAACCAGCCAATCGAGCATCAGCCACAACCGTCGCAGGGGCACGAACGATGAATACGTTCCTCCGCCGCGCTATCGTGATCGCACCCGCCGCTTTGATTTTTGGAGCGTCACCGGGGCTCGCACGACCCCTCGACCCGATGGCGGAGCAGGCGATTGCCCAATGCATCCGGCAAGCGGCACAGGGCAGGCCCTGGCTTGAGAAGACCCTATGGGGCCTTCGTGACCAGGAGGCTGGCTGGATCGGCGCTGAGGTGCCTAATGCCGATGGCTCACATGACCTTGGTCCGCTTCAGATCAACAGTTGGTGGGTACCGCGAATCGCGGCCCGGATATCGCGACCGGAAGCGAATGTCAGACATTGGCTGAAATTTGACCCGTGCTTCAATGCGGAGGCCGCGCGCTGGATCTTCCTAGTCGGGCTGAGCCCGAGCGGTGATTACTGGAAGGCGGTTGGCCTGTACCATAGCCCCGTCGAATGGCGCCAACAGCGTTACGCGAATTTCGTGGCGAAACGTATCGCTCGCAGATTCGATCAGGAGAAGCTCCCAGTTCGTGGTGGCGCCGTTGACGCGCGCAATGAGGCCGCAACGGCTCGCATTGAGCGATGAAAAAGCGGCGGCCCCTCCGCCCAGTCACGGGCACCTCTGACTTGGAAGGCATGCGTCCGATCACGGTGAGGATACCGGGAGCGGTCAAGCTGACAGGCATGAGCCGGTCGAGACTCTACGAATTGATCAAGGAGGGGAAAATCGAAGCGATCAAGGATCGGGGCACGACATTAATTACCGTCGAGAGCCTCGAGCGATTTATTGATCAGCGTCGGCTTGAAGCGCGAGATCCCGCTGGTATGCGCACTCAGACTTAGCCTTGCTATCCTCCGCCGGGGCCAGTCGCCTCCAAAACGGAATCTAGCTGCTGCCTGCAGCCGACCTCGGAAAAATGCTCGGGAGGCTGACAAATGGCTTGGGCGAATCAATCAATCCAACGTCCGAAACATTGGAGCCGAATCGCTTAACCCGAAGGTGGACAAGTAGGTGCTCGTTCGCCCGGAACGTCGCAATTTTGGGGGGAGGCTCTGCCCACCAGCGTACCGCCGATCGAACGAAATATGTCCAGCTGCATCCATGCTTATCCGAGCGCTTCTATTACACGAAATTACACGATTTCGTATAATCGAGCTTCGAAATTCGCGCTAAGTGATTGAAATTGCTGGTGACCCCTACGGGACTCGAACCCGTGTTTTCGCCGTGAGAGGGCGACGTCCTGACCGCTAGACGAAGGGGCCGTTAGCGCTGCGGAAGCGGGCAATTACGGGCAGCTTCTGTGCCCGTCAAGCGCCTTCCGGATGCGCCGGCAATTTTATTTCCCGAGCGGTGGCCTCACCCGGTGACCGGCAGGCGCAGCGTGCCGTCCGGTTCGTAATGCACTTCGCTGTACGCCGTCACCGCGACCAGCGGCAACGGCGCATAGAGATGCGGGAACAACTGGCCGCCGCGCGATGGCTCCCATCGCACCGCGTCGCCCATCGCCTCCAGATCCACCGCGACGAGCCAGAGGCCGGCCTGGCCGGCAAAATGCCTGTCCAGCGTCTCCGCCACCTGCGCGGCGGTGGAGAGGTGGATATAGCCGTCCGCCAGGTCGATCGGCGCGCCCGCGAAGACGCCCTCATGCTCGAGGACGTGCATCTGATCCGCAGTGAGGATCTTGTAGGCGGTGGCGTCGGGCATCGGCTTCTTCCACTTCGTCTCTCCCGCGAAAACGGGAGCCCATCTCCCGTCCGGGCAACGCGCATCACGGCTGTTGCCGAACGGGAGAAGGCAGGAGATGGGTCCCCCGCTTTCGCGGGGGTGACGGTTATCGGCTCACTGCCCGTCCTCGGGGCCCTGGGCGAGATCCTCGCCGGTGGTGCCGTCCGGGGTGGGTTCGCCGGTGGCGGGGCCGTCACCCAGCTCCGTCTCGGCATCGCCTTCGCTCTCCTCGATCCGCGCGGCGGAGACGACATGCTCGTTGTCCGCCACGTTGAACAGGCGCACGCCCGCCGAGCCGCGGCCGATCACGCGCAGGTCGCCCAGCGACATGCGGATCATCTTGGCCTGATCGGTGACCAGCATCAGCTGATGCCCCTTGCTCGCCGGGAAGCTCGCCACCACCGGCCCGTTGCGGCCGATATTGTCGATATTGGTGATGCCCTGGCCGCCGCGGCCGGTACGCCGATACTCATAGGCGGAGCTCAGCTTGCCATAGCCGTTGGCGCAGACGGTGAGGATGAACTGCTCGCGGCTCTTGAGCTCCTCGAAGCGATCCGCCGCCAGATCGGGCTCGCCCTCCTTCTCGGCCTTCCACGGCGCGAAGCGGAGATAGGCCTCGCGCTCCTCGCTGGTGGTGCCGACGCGGTGGAGGATCGACAGCGAGATCACTTCGTCGCCCTCGGCCAGCTTCATGCCGCGCACGCCGGTGGAGTTGCGGCTCTGGAACTCGCGGACATCGTCCGCGGCGAACCGAATCGCCTTGCCCTGGCGGGTGGCGAGCAGCACGTCGTCGCCCTCGTCGAGCAGCGCTACGCCGATCAGCCGGTCATCGGCATCCTCGCCCTCGAACTTCATCGCGATCTTGCCGTTCGAGGGCACGTTGTTGAACGCGTCCATCGAGTTGCGGCGCGCCGAGCCCTTGGCGGTGGCGAACATCACATGGAGCTTGCCCCATTCGCTCTCGTCCTCGGGGAGCGGCAGCACGGTGGAGATGGTCTCGCCCGCCGCGAGCGGCAGGATGTTGATCATCGGCCGGCCGCGCGTGGCCGGGCCGCCCTCGGGCAGCTTCCAGACCTTCATGCGATAGACCTTGCCGAGGGTCGAGAAGAACAGCACCGGCGTGTGCGTCGACGTGACGAACAGCTCGGTGACGGCATCCTCGTCCTTGGTCGCCATGCCGGCGCGGCCCTTGCCGCCGCGATTCTGGGCGCGGAAGGTGTCGAGGCTGGTGCGCTTGATATAGCCCTGCACGGTCACGGTGACGACCATGTCCTCGCGTTCGATCAGGTCCTCGTCCTCGATGCCGTCGGCGGCGGGGGCGATCTCGGTGCGGCGCGGGGTGGCATAGAGGGCGCGGACCGTGGTCAGCTCCTCGACCATCACTTCGTACAGCTTCGCGCGATTGCCGAGGATCTCGAGCAGCTCGGCGATCGAATCGGCCAGTTCCTTGAGCTCGTCGCCGATCTCGTCGCGGCCGAGCGCGGTCAGGCGGTGCAGGCGCAGGTCGAGGATCGCGCGGACCTGGGCGTCCGACAGGCGATAGACCTCGCCGGTGATCTCGGTTTCGACCGCTTCGACCAGCTTGATATACTGGGCGATCTCCGCGATGGGCCATTCGCGCGCGAGCAGCTTGTCGCGGGCGTCCGCCGGGCTCGACGAGCCGCGGATGATGCGGACGACCTCGTCGAGATTGGTGACCGCGATCACCAGGCCGAGCAAGATGTGCGCGCGCTCGCGGGCCTTGGCCAGCTCGAACTTCGAGCGGCGAGTGATGACCTCCTCGCGGAACTTGACGAAGGCCTGGATGATGTCCTGCAGGTTGAGCAGTTCCGGGCGGCCGCCGCGGATCGCGAGCATGTTGGCCGGGAAGCTCGACTGGGCAGGGGTGTTCCGCCAGACCTGATTGAGCACGACCTCGGGAGTCGCGTCGCGCTTCAGGTCGATGACGATGCGGACGCCCTCGCGCGACGATTCGTCGCGGATGTCGCTCACGCCTTCGATGCGCTTGTCCTTGGCGGCCTCGGCGATCTTCTCGACCAGCGCGTTCTTGCCCTGCTGGTACGGGATCTCGGTGAGCACGATCGAGCGGCGATCGCCGCGCTGCTCGAACGCGTGGCGCGAGCGGACCATGATCGAACCACGACCGGTCGAATAGGCGTTGCGGCAGCCGGTGCGGCCGAGGATCAGCGCGCCGGTCGGGAAGTCCGGGCCGGGGACGATCTCCATCAGCTCCTCGAGCGTCAGCACCTCGCGCTGGCCGAGCATCGCCTTGATGTGCTCGAGGCAGGCATCGACCACTTCGCCCAGATTATGTGGCGGGATGTTGGTCGCCATGCCGACCGCGATGCCGCCGGCGCCGTTGACCAGCAGGTTGGGGAAGCGTGCCGGAAGGACCGCCGGCTCGCTTTCCGAACCGTCATAGTTCGGGACGAAGTCGACCGTGTCCTTCTCGATATCGTCGAGCAGGGCCGAGGCGACCTTGGCGAGGCGCGCTTCGGTATAGCGCATCGCGGCGGGCGGATCGGGATCCATCGAGCCGAAATTGCCCTGGCCGTCGATCAGCGGCACGCGCATCGCCCAATCCTGGGCCATGCGTGCCATCGCGTCGTAGATCGAGCTGTCGCCGTGCGGGTGGTACTTACCCATCACGTCACCGACCAGGCGGGCCGACTTGCGATAGGCGCGGCCGGCGACATAGCCGCCTTCCTGCGCGGCGTAGAGAATGCGGCGGTGAACCGGCTTCAGACCGTCGCGAACGTCCGGGAGCGCGCGCGCCACGATCACGCTCATCGCGTAATCGAGGTAGCTCGTCTTCATCTCGTCGACGATCGAGATCGGCGTAATGTCGGAGGGGTCGTCGGCGAGGATGGTCTCGTCGGTCAAAGTGTTCACCGCTTTCGGGTTCTTGAGTGTGTCTTACGGCTCTAACGATGCCGATGCATCCTGCCAACCCCGCGCCCGCGTGTGCGCGTACGTGAGGAAAGTTGGGGATAAGTTTGATGTCAGCGAAGCGCCACGAACCGGAAGGAACTCGCTCGACCGGCGTCATCGGTTAGCTTGGGAGTGCTCGACAACGCTCGTAGGTGGCTTCAGGGTTACCGTTGTCAAGCGACGCGCGCAGCACATCACCGAACACCTCTTCGTTACTTTCGATATTGCTTCTGTTCAGTCTTCCCAGGTCAAACAGCGCGTCCATATTAGGTTCGAAGCGCGTAAGAAATGACATGAACTCCGCTCTTGCCAACTCCGCATCATTCCCCTTCGCGGTAGCTACAACTTTGGAGAAAAGCGCGATCATACCAAAGCAGAGCATATCTCGGTCGATCGGATCCTTGGGTAACGGCGTTGGCGCAGTGGTGCGCGCGAGCGGGAAACGTTGATCGCAGGCTGTGAGTGTCACAGTTTTGTCGATATTGCCTGAGCGAAGCTTGGTATCTTCCTCGCCTATAATTGCGTTGGTGCGCACGAGGAACGGTCTGCCGGCCAGGCCCTCGCTGCGGGCGGTGAGCATGGCAAGATAGGTCAACTGTGACACCCCGCGCAGGCGGTTTACCTTGTTGCGGACGATTTCGAGCGCATAGGGAGCCATGCATTGACGCGCGGCCTTGCCGACATTGGCGTCGAGCCCTGCTGATTGACCGAATAATGCAAGCGTTAGGAATAACATCGCCCCCCCCTTTTTGGATTAGCAATGGTACCTAGCAGGGCAGAAGCGGGGAAGGAAGGTGACCGGTGGCGGGGCGGGAGAAGGGGTGCCTCACCACCGGCACCTGGGGGAACCGCGCTGTGCCGGCGCGGTGCCCCTAACGGGTCGTGCCGGTATGCGGCAGGCGGATCACATGCTGGCCGCTCGGCTCGATGCCGCTGGTGTCGTCCTCCGCCTCGGCGCGCACCAGCTTGCCGAGATTGGCGAGCGCGCCGACCATGCCGAAGCCGGCGCTGAACCGGCGACCGCGCGGGTCGCGGCGCGGCGCCGGCCGGGCATTGCGAGGCGCGCGGCGGCGGGGCGGGGGCACGATGCGGGCCATCCGCTCGGCGACCGAAGCCGCGTCGCTCGCGCGGCCGAATTCGCGCCACACCACCTGGAAGCCCTCCGGCACTTCGCTCCACTCGCCGCCCGCGGGCCGGACCAGGTCGCGGCCGCAATGGTGGCAGACCGCGAAGTCCAGGCCCTGATTGTGATGATGGGTGGTGCCGGCGGCATGGCCCATCACGTTGCAACGGATACGCATCTCACTGCACTCCCTTGGATTTGCTGCCGCGCATCCGCAGGCGAAATTCGGCCAGGGCGCGGAAATGCTCGTCCTCGCTCTCCAGGGCGAGGACCGGGTTCCAGATCTCGAAGCTGTCGCCGGCGCCGACGAAGAGGGCGAGGTCCTCGATACGGCCGAGATGGCGCATCGCGGCCGGGATGCACAGCCCGGCGCCCGCGCGCGGCATCCGCTCGGAAAGGCCGAAGGTGCCGCGCATGCGGCGATAATGGCCGCGCGCCTCGTCGCCGCGATCCTCCTCCGCCATGCGGCGGCGCTCGGCGCGCGCGGCAAGAGTGGCGAGATGGGCGCGGCCATAGCCGATCAGGCAGCGATCGGCGCCATGCTTGGCAAGGATGATCTCGGGCTCGGCCTCGGGAGAAAGCGCGGCTTCGAGAAAGGCCGGCACCGCGACGTTCCCGTCCGGGTCCACCTCGCAGAGCTCGCTACCATGGTAAAGGGCATTCATGGGCATCGACTCGTCAGAAAGGAGTGATTCTGTTCTGGTAAGTCACTGAAACCAAATATGGTTTCCTTGCTTGCCTTATGTTTGCCATAATAACGCCTAATTCTGATCCGCCGATGAACCGTTCCGTTCCGTCGGCGAAATGTTTACTGGCGTTAACCATGATGTGAACGATCAGTAACGAAGCCGCCATTCAGGAGAGCACCCGTCCGAGTCCGCGCGTAGGGGAGAATCCTGAGCCCAACGGCTTGAAAATTGTGGACAACGCTCCCCATGGGTGGCGCCGCGCGGGGCGGTTCCCTACACTCGGGCCATGCATTCCGGCTTCGTTCCGCTTCGGGTCTTCTCGTCCTTCACCATGCTGGAGGGCGCGATCGAGCCGAAGGCGATCGCCAAGCGCGCGAAGGAACTGGGTTTTCCGGCGGTCGCGGTGGCGGATCGCAACGGGCTCTACGCGTCGATGAGCTTCGGCGATGCCTGCATCAAGTCGGGCATCCAGCCGATCATCGGGACGCTGCTGGCGGTCAAGCGGCCCGACATGCCCGACGGCGTCGCAGCGCCGATCGACTGGTTGGCGCTCTATGCCCAGGACGAGGCCGGCTATCTGAACCTGTGCGACCTCGTCTCGATGGCGCATCTCGACCGCCCGACCGAGGAGGATGCGCACATCCCGTTCGACGCGCTCGAGGGGCGGACGGAGGGGCTGCTCTGCCTGACCGCCGGCCGCGAGGGCGCGCTGGCGCGGCTCTATGCCGAGCAGCAGGACAAGGCGGCGGACGCCTATGCCCGGCGGCTGGAGGCACTGTTTCCGGAGCGGCTCTATATCGAGATCGTCCGCCGGCTCGACGAGGTGGAGGGCCGGGCCGAGGCCAGGCTGCTCGACCTCGCCTATGGCCGGAACCTGCCGCTGGTCGCGACCAATCCCAGCTGCTTCGCCGAGCCGACCTTCCACGAGGCGCATGACGCGATGCTGTGCATCGCCAACAGCTCCTATGTCGCGTCGGACGATCGCCCGCGCTCCTCGCCCGATGCGTGGATGAAGCCGGCGAACGAGATGCGGAGCCTGTTCGCGGACCTGCCCGAGGCCATCGCCAACACGCTCGTCGTCGCCCAGCGCTGTGCCTATGCCGCGCCCAAGCGCAAGCCGATCCTGCCCAGCCTGGCCGGCGACCGCGAGGGCGAGGCGGCGATGCTGCGCGAGCGGAGCTGGCAGGGGCTCGACGCGCGGCTCGAAAAGGCCGGCATCACCGGCGCGGAGGACCGCAAGCCCTATGAGGACCGGCTCGAGTTCGAGCTCGACGTCATCATCCAGATGGGCTTTCCGGGCTATTTCCTGATCGTCGCCGACTTCATCCAATGGGCGAAGGCGCACGATATCCCGGTGGGGCCGGGCCGTGGCTCGGGCGCGGGCTCGGCGGTCGCCTGGGCGCTGACCATCACCGATCTCGATCCGCTGAAGCTCGGCCTGCTCTTCGAGCGCTTCCTCAACCCGGAACGCGTCTCGATGCCCGACTTCGACATCGATTTCTGCGAAACCCGGCGTGGCGAGGTGATCCGCTATGTGCAGCAGAAATACGGCGCCGATCACGTCGCGCAGATCATCACCTTCGGTACGATGAAGGCGCGCGCGGTGGTCAAGAACGTCGGCCGCGTGCTGCAGATGAGCTATGGCCAGATCGACCGTCTCGCCAAGCAGATCCCGAACCACCCGACCGATCCCTGGACGCTGGAGCGCACGCTGAACGGCGTCGGCGAGTTCCTTGCCGAATATAACGCGCACAAGGACATCAAGTACCTCGTCGACCTCTCGATGCGGCTCGAGGGGCTGCCGAGCCACTCGTCGACGCACGCCGCCGGCGTGGTGATCGGCGACCGGCCGCTGTCGCAGCTCGTGCCGCTCTACCGCGATCCGCGCTCGGACATGCCGGTCACCCAGTTCGACATGAAATATGTCGAGGGCGCGGGCCTGGTGAAGTTCGACTTTCTCGGCCTCAAGACGTTGTCGGTGCTGAAAAAGGCAGTGGAGCTGCTCTCCGACCGGGGCATCGACGTCGATCTCGACGCGCTCGCCTGGGACGACACCGAAGTGTACGACCTGCTCCAGCGCGGCGACACGGTGGGCGTGTTCCAGCTGGAATCGGAAGGCATGCGGCGCACGCTGACCGCGGTGCGCCCGACCAATTTCGGCGACATCATCGCGCTCGTCTCGCTCTATCGTCCGGGTCCGATGGACAACATCCCGAGCTTCGGCCACCGCAAGGGCGGGCGCGAGGAGATCGTCTATCCGCACGACCTGCTCGAGCCGATCCTGAACGAGACCTATGGGATCTTCGTCTATCAGGAGCAGGTGATGCAGGCCGCCCAGATCCTGGCGGGCTATTCCCTGGGCGGCGCGGACATGCTCCGCCGCGCGATGGGCAAGAAGATCAAGGCGGAGATGGACGCCCAGCGCGAGACCTTCGTGAAGGGTTGCGCCGAGCACAACAACATCAAGCCGGCCAAAGCCAACGAGCTGTTCGACCTGATCGACAAGTTCGCCGGCTATGGCTTCAACAAGTCGCACGCCGCCGCCTATGCGCTGCTCGCCTATCAGACGGCGTGGCTCAAGGCGCACCATCCGCACGAATTCTTCGCCGCCTCGATGGCGTACGACATCCACCAGACCGACAAGCTGGCGATCTTCGCCGACGACATGAAGCGGCTGGGCGTCCGTTATCTCTCGCCTGACATCAATCGCAGCCAGGCCGATTTCTTCGTCGAGAAGACCGAGGAGGGGCTGGCGGTCCGTTATGCGCTGGGGGCGCTCAAGGGCGTCGGCGAAGGCGCGATGGAAGAGCTTGTGCGCGATCGGGAAGAGCGCGGAGTCTTCAAGTCGCTCGACGACTTCGCGCTGCGCACCAACCCCCAGCTGATCAACAAGCGGCAACTGGAAACCCTTGCCGCCGCCGGAGCCTTCGACTCCATCAACGACAATCGCGCCGGCGTCTATGGCGCGGCGGAACGCATCATGGCGGTCTGCCAGCGCTCGCACGGCGAGCGCAACAGCTTCCAGGCGTCGTTCGACATGGTCACCAAGCCTGCCGGCGACGAAATCCGCCTCTCCGAGGACGTATATTGGTCGACGGCCGATCGGACGGGCCATGAAAGGGAAGCCTTTGGCTTCTATTTCCAGGCGCATCCGCTTGATCGTTACCAGCATCTCGCCAGGAGTTTCGGCGCGCGCGACATCGTCTCGCTGGGCGAGATCGACATTCCCCCCGGCACCCGGGTCGGCGCGACGATCGCGGCGCTGGTCGAGGATTGCCGCCCGCGCACCTCGGCGCGCGGCAACAAATATATGATGGCGACGATCTCGGACAAATCGGCGCAGACCATCGCCACCTGCTTCGAGGACAGCGCCGTCCCCGATCTCGAGCGCTGCGCCCGCGAAGGCGGCTGCGCGGTGCTGACCGTCGAGCTCGACAAGCGCGCCGGCGAAGATACGCCGCGCGTCTCGATCAAGCGCGTCCAGAGTTTCGAGGGGCTGGCCAACACGGCCCGGCTGGTGCTCGATGTGACCATCGACGATGTCCAGGCGATCCCCATCCTCGCCGGCATCATTGGCGACCAGCGTGGCGGGCGCGGCGAGGTGCTGGTGCATGTCGGCATTCCGGGCGGCGAGGCGGAGCTGGTGCTGGGTCGCGACTTCCGGCTGGACGGCGAGCTGGCCCAGAAGATCGAGAATGTCCCCGGCATCCGCTGGGCCTCGCTCAAGAGCGCGGCGGCGAAGCTGGCCGAGGCGGCATAGGCCTGAATGCCATAATCCCGGTGAGAGCCGGGATCTCAGGTGATCGCGCGTGGGAAGATTATTTGTTCACGCGGAGACGCGGAGACGCGGAGACGCGGAGAAGAGGAAGGTGGTTCGCGCAGAGGCGCAGAGGCGCAGAGAGCGCGGAGAGGTTTCGCTCGCGGCGCGTTCCGGCGCCGCGTCAGCGGCAGGAGAGGTGGAAACCTTACGATGGAAGGCGTCGTTGCACGGCGCTGAATATCTCTGCGCTCTCTGCGCCTCTGCGCGAACAAAATCTCCGCGCCTCCGCGTCTCCGCGTGAAAATCGAAGATGACGAGCAGTTGAGATGGCGCCCGCACCGTCGATATTCTCTCCTTTCGGGAAGCAGGCCGCGTAGGCGGCCCGCCGCCGAAATCCTTCCTTACATTCCCCGCTCTCGACACTCGCGCGCATCGCGGGTTACGCTCTCGAAAAATCGGTATGGAGAGCCGGGATGCTTGGAGGAATGCAGGATTTCGAGCTGCGCGTCACCAGTCTGCTCGATCACGCCGCGCGCGAGCATTGGGGGCGCGAGATCGTTACCCGTTGGGCGGACGGCAGCGAGACACGCACCACCTGGGCCGGCATCGCCCGCGATGCCCGCAAGCTGGCCCAGGCGCTGGAGCGGCTGGGTCTCCAGAAGGGCGACCGCGTCGCCACCCTGGCGATGAACCATGGCCGCCACCTCGTCACCTGGTACGGCGCCGCCGGCATGGGCGGGGTGGTCCACACGATCAACCCGCGCCTGTTCGACGACCAGCTGATCTTCATCGCCAACCATGCCGAGGACAAGGTGCTGTTCTACGATCGCGCCTTCGCGCCGCTGGTCGAGCGATTGAAGCCGCATTGGAAGTCGATCGAGCATTATTATTGCTTCGACAGCGACGGGCCGGACGGGTTCGAGGCGCTGCTGGCCGCCGAGGACGGCAATTACAGCTGGGCCACCGGCAGCGAGCGCGAGCCCTGCATGATCTGCTACACCAGCGGCACCACGGGCAATCCCAAGGGCGTGATCTATACGCACCGATCGAGCGTGATCCACGCGATCGCCGAGATGCAGCCCGATGTGTTCGATCTCTCCGCCCGCGCGGTGGCGATGCCGATCGTGCCGATGTTCCATGCGGTGGGCTGGGGCCTGCCCTGGGCCGGCGCCGCGGCGGGGATCAAGTTCGTCTTCTCGGCGGTGAACGATCCGCTCGTCCTGTGCGAGCTGATGAACCGCGAGAAGGTGACGCACACCGCGGGCGTGCCCACCGTCTGGTTCGCGATGTTCCAGCACATGGACGCCACCGGCGAAGAGCCGGAATTCCTCAGGATCGTCACCATCGGCGGGTCGGCCGCGCCGCGCGCGATGATCGAGCGGCTGATGAGGATGGGGATCCGCGTCAACCATGCCTGGGGCATGACCGAGACGAGCCCGATCGGCACGATGGGCGCCCCTTCGTGGAACTGGGACGAGCTGAGCTTCGAGCAGCAGGTCGACCAGGTCTGCAAGCAGGGCAAGGTGCCCTATGGCGTCGAGCTGCGCGTGGTCGACGACGAGGGGCGGGTGCAGCCGCGCGACGGCAAGAGTTCGGGCCGGCTCCAGGTGCGCGGACCCTGGATCGTCGAGCGTTATTTCAAGGCGGACGCGCCCGCGGTCGATGCCGACAACTGGTTCGATACGGGCGACGTGTCGGTCCTCTATCCCGACGGCACGATGCAGATCACCGATCGCGCCAAGGACGTGATCAAGTCGGGCGGCGAGTGGATCAGCTCGGTCGAGCTGGAGAATGCCGCGGTCGGCTGCGCGGGCGTGGCCGAGGCTGCGGCGATCGGCGTGCACCACCCCAAATGGGACGAGCGGCCGATCCTGCTGGTGGTCCGCAAGCCGGGCAGCGCCGTGACGGCGGAGGAAGTGCAGGTGCATCTCGCGCAGCACGTCGCCAAATGGTGGCTGCCCGACGAAGTGCTCTTCGTCGAGAGCCTGCCGCACACTGCCACGGGCAAGCTGCTCAAGACCGCGATCCGCGAACAGTACAAGGATTTCAAGCTGGCCGCGGCTTAGATCCCGTAATTCCTCCCCCAGCTTGTCTGGGGGAGGGGGACCGCGCCCGAAGGGCGTGGTGGAGGGGCCGGCGCAGCACGCCGGTGCCCGCCGCGCCCCTCCACCATTCGCTATGCGAATGGTCCCCCTCCCCGAGACAAGCTCGGGGAGGAATTGAGTTCCTCACATCCCCGCGAACGCCGCGGTGACCTCGCCTGCCTTGGCGTCCTTGAAGCGGGCGCAGTTGCGGATGCCCTCCACTGCCCGGTCGAGTGCCAGCGTGCTGCCGCCCTCGGCGCGCAGCTTGGCGTCGACCGTGTCGGCGGCGGCGAGCGAGCATTGCGACTTGAACATTTCCGCCGAGCGGCCCGAGAAGATGCCGCCGCCGCCGGTGAGCTTCGAGAATTCGTCGAAATGGGCGAGCATATAGGCGAGCGCCGCGTCGCGGGTATCGGCGTCGTTCAGGAAGAGCGATGCGGCGAACAGCCGCTCGCGCGGCGTGTAGCGGGGATCGTCGAACTCGGTGAAATACCATTTCGCGACATCGGCATTGCCGGAGGAAGCGATGGCGCGGAACGCGGCCTGGCGCAGGTCGGGCGCCTTGCCCGCCAGCGCCGTCTCGGCAAGCGTCTTGGCGAACGGCACGCCGCGATCGCCGACCGCGACGGCCAGGGCCAGCGGCGCGAAATCATCGTCGAGCGCATGCGCGTCGCCGGCGAGCCGGGCATCCGCGGCGGCGATCAGCCTGGCGCGCAGCGCGGCGTCATGGCCGTTGTCCGCCACGAAGCCCACCAGCTGCTCGCGCAGCTCCGTGGTGTCGGCATTGTCGTTCGCATGCGCGCCGGCCTTGGGGTCGAAGCCGATCTTGGCCAGCATCGGGCCGTAAAGGTCGACGAACAGCTTGCGATAAGCGGGCAGCGCCGCCGCGCCGATCAGCCCGCGGTCGCGCAGGCCGGCGAGCCGGGTGCCGTTGTCGAGCTGCATCTTGGTCTTGGGATGCCGGGCCATCGCGCGGGCGAGCGCGACGAGCCGGGCAGTGTTCGCCTTGCCGGCGTAGAAGCTCGCCCACAGGCTGTCGTCCACCGCCAGCGCCTCGCCGGTCGGCAGGGTGGGGGCGGCGGTGATCAGCGAATCCCAGTCGGCGGGATCGAGGTCGAAGCGGTAATAGCCCCAGCCGCCGGCATTGGGGACGATCGCGCCCGTGCCGCCGGCAACGATCGGCGCGCTCGGCTTGTCGAGCAGCGTGCAGTTCTTGGCATCGCCCTGGCGGATGCAGAGCGGGATGATCCACTGCTCCGCGGGGGCATTGGTGCCGAAATAGGCGAAGCGCTGCTGGCTGGCGGTGAGCACGCCATTGGCGCGGTGGAAGGTCACGACCGGCACGCCCTGCTGGTCGACGAAGCCGCGCAGCACTTCGAGCACGCGCGGATCATGCGCGGCGTCGGCCAGCGAAGTGAAGAACTGCTCGGTGCTCGCATTGCCATATTTGTGGCGCGACATGTGCAGGCGCACGCCGTCGCGGAACTTCTCGTCGCCCATATAGGCGGCGATCATGCCGACGACCTGGCCGCCCTTGCCATAGGTGATCTGGTCGAACGCGGCGTCGATATCCGCATCGTTGGTGATCTTCTGGTGGATCGGCCGGCCGGCGACCAGCGCGTCGAGGTCCATCGCCTCGAACCCCTCGGAGATGGCGTCGACGCCGATGTCGAGATCGGGCCGCCATTCGTTGCCGATGCGATAGCCCATCCAGTTGGCGAAGCTCTCGTTCAGCCAGATATCGTCCCACCAGGCGGGCGTGACGAGATCGCCGAACCATTGGTGCGAAAGCTCGTGCGCCACGACCATGCCGAAGGTCTGCTTGCTCGACGTGGCATCGTCCTCGTCGACGAACAGGATGGAGTCGCCATAGATGTCGGCACCGGCATTCTCCATCGCGCCCGGCATCACCGGCGAGCCGATCTGGTCGAGCTTGGGGAAGGGAAATGCCTGGCCGAAATATTTCTCGAGCAGCGCGACGATCGGGCCCGAATTGTCGAGCGCGAACTGCATCCGGTCCTTGTAGGGCTGGGTGCCGACGATGCGCAGCGGCAGCGGCGTCCTGCGCTCGGGCGTGGGCGCGACCTTGGTGCCGATGGTGGAGAAGGGGCCGACGACGAAGGCGACCAGATAGGTCGGCAGGGGCTTGGTGGCGATGAAGCGGTGCCTGACCAGCGCGCCGACCTTGGCCGGCTTGCCCGTCTCGGGCGCGTTGCTCAGCGCGACGAAGCCCGGCTTGGTGGTGAGCGACACGGTGAAGGGAGTCTTGAAGCCCGGCTCGTCGAAGCCGGGAAAGGCCGCGCGCGCGTCGATCGATTCGAACTGGGTCCAGCTGTACCAGCTGCCCGCCACGTTGATGCGATAGGGCCCCGAGGCGCCGGTACCGAACGCCGCGTCATAGTCGAACTTCAGGGTCAGCTTGCCGGGCTGCACCGTCCTGCCGAAGTCGATCTGGGCCAGGCCATGGGGGCTCTTCTGCGTGAAGCCGAGCCGAATCTCCTTGCCCGCCACCACCGCCACCGCCCTGGTGACGTTGAGGTTGCGGCCGTGCATCCACACCGTCTGCGCCGCCCGGTTGAGCTGCACGTCGATCTCGGTGTGGCCGCTGAAGCGCGGCTTGTCGGGGACGATCGTCAGGTCGAGCCGATAGGCGAGGGGAGTCACCGTATCCGGCAGCTTGCCGGTGGGCTGGGCGTCCTGGGCATATGCGACAGCGGGAAGCGTGAGGGCGAAAGCGAAGGCAAGCGCGCGCATGAAGAGTCCTTATGATCTATCCCTGGCCTAGGCCCGGTGCCGGGCACCTGCAATCGGCCACATGTTTCCGTTCAACTACTGTATGTTTCCATATTGTGTCTGTCATGGGGATGGCTATGGTGTCCCCAGGTCTCAGACCACCGGGCGGCGTTTGGATCCCTCTTTCCTCCGCCCGGCTACTTTTTCGGGGGGCCACCTGCTTCCACGCGGCGGCCGCCGTCTTTCCCGCCGGCGACCTTCGATTGGCCATTGCGCGCCGGCCCGGCTTGACTATGGTAGCGCTATCATTGCGCACAGGCGCAAGCAGGGGAGAGGGATATGGGGCTGATCGCGCGCCTGGCGGCGCTGGTCCTGCTGCTCGGTGCCGCGGCGGCGCCGGGCGAGCGCTGGGTGACGGTCTGGGCCACGTCGCAGATGATCCCGGGCAGCAACGCGCTGCCGGCGGAGGATCTGAGGGACGCGACGCTGCGCCAGGTGGTGCGCGTCCAGATCGCCGGCACCCGGCTGCGCGTGCGCTTCACCAATGCCTATGGCACCCAGCCCCTGCGGCTCGGCGGGGCGACGGTCGCGCGGGCGCTCGACCCGGCCTCGCCGCGGATCGATGCCGCGAGCCTGGTGGGGCTGCGCTTCGGCGGGGCGAAGAGCGTCACCATCCCGGCGGGCGCGGATTACTGGTCCGATCCGGTTACCCTGCCGGTGCGGGCGGGCGCGGACCTCGCGATCACGCTCTATCTGCCCGAGGCGCCGGCGCAGCAGACCGGCCATCCCGGCTCGCGCGCGACCAGCTATCACCTCCATGGCGACCATATGGGCGATCCCGATCTGCCGGGCGCCGGCAAGGCCGATCGCTGGGTGCAGATCGGCGCGATCGAGACCGTGTCGGCCAAGGCATCGGCGGTGGTGATCCTGGGCGATTCGATCACCGACGGCTATGGCGTGCCGGCCAACGGCAACCAGCGCTGGACCGACGCGCTCCAGCTGCGCCTGCGCGCCACGCCGGCGCTGGCCGACATGGCGGTGCTCAACGCCGGCATCGGCGGCAACCGGCTGCTCAACGACGGGCTCGGCCCCAATGCGCTGGCCCGGTTCGACCGCGAGGTGCTGAGCTATCCGGGCGTCACCCATCTCGTGATCCTGGAGGGAGTCAACGATCTCGGCACGCTCACCCGCGATGCCCCGGCGACGCCCGACGCGCATGCCGCGCTCGTGGAGGGGATGATCGGCGCCTATCGCCAGATGGTCGCCCGCGCCCGCGCGCGCGGGATCAAGGTGATCGGCGCGACGATCCTGCCCTATGGCGGCTCGGCCTATTATCACCCCGATGCGCAGAATGAGGCCGATCGCGCCGCGGTGAACGCCTGGATCCGCGCGCCCGGCAATTTCGATGGCGTGATCGACTTCGACGCCGCGCTGCGCGATCCCGCGGCACCGACCCGGCTGCGCAAGGAATATGACAATGACGGCCTCCATCCCTCGCTCGACGGCTATCGGGCGATGGCCGATGCGGTGCCGCTGTCGCTCCTCTCGGACCGGGTGCGGGATGCGGGCAGGGTGGCCGCCGCGCCGGCCGCTCCCGCGCCGATGATCGCTTTCACCTTCGACGATCTCACTGCCCATGCGCCCTTGCCCGAGGGCCAGAGCCGGGTCGGCATCGCCGAGCAGATCATCGCCGCGCTGAAGGCGGGCGGCGCGCCGGCGATGGGCTTCGTCAACGGCGTGCAGCTCGAGCGCGAGCCCGCCTCGGCGCCGGTCCTCGACAAATGGCGGGCGGCGGGGCTGACGCTGGGCAACCATGGCTGGAGCCATGCCAATCTCGACCAGCTGAGCGATGCGCAGTTCCTGGACGAACTTGCGAAGAACGAGCCCATCCTCAAGGCCCGCATGGGCGCGGCCGACTGGCGCTGGTTCCGCTATCCCTTCCTATCCGAGGGCGCGGCCGATCCCGGGCGGCGCGCCCGCATCCGCAAGCTGCTGGCCGGGCGCGGCTACAAGGTCGCCACGGTGACGATGGATTTCTCCGACTGGGCCTATAACGGCGCCTATGCCCGCTGCCTGGCCAGGGGCGACGAGGATGCGATCCTGAAGATGGAGCATGCCTGGCTCGGTGCCGCCTCGGTCCAGGCCGATCGCGCCCGGGCGATGAGCCATGCGCTTTATGGCCGCGACATTCCCTATGTGCTGCTGCTGCACCTGGGCGCCTTCGACGCGCGGATGATGCCGCGGCTCGTCGCGCTCTATCGCGAGAAGGGCTATCGGTTCGTCTCGGTCGAGGCGGCGGGCCGGGATCCCTATTACGCGCCCGAGATCGACCCCGCGCTGCCTCCGCAGCCCCAGGGCCTCGACGGCGCGATGGCGGCCAGGGGCCTGAAGGCGCCGCAGGCGCCGGCGCTGCTGCCGCTGGAGACGATGTGCCGCTAATTCTCCCGCTCCCCTTCAGGGGAGAAGCTTGGAGAGAGGGCGTTAGAACAACTCCCCCTGCGCCCCGCGCGGCGGGCGGAACAGGTCGGTCCGCAGCCGCAGCACTTCCCGGTCCAGCCCATGGCGCTTCGCCGCCATCCGGAACCGGGTGCGCAGCAGCTCGGCCCAGGGCCCCTGGCCGCGGAAGCGCGTGTGCCAGTCGGGATCATTGTCCCGGCCGCCGCGGATCGACTGGATCGTCGCCATCACCTTGCCGGCGCGATCGGGGAAATGCGTCTCGAGCCAGGCGCGGAACAGCGGCGAGACTTCGTGCGGGAGCCGCACCGGCAGGAAGAAGGCGGTCCGCGCCCCGGCTTCGGCGGCGCGCTCGAGGATGTGCTCGATCTCGTGATCGGTCACCTGGGGAATCACCGGCGCCAGCGAGACGAACACCGGCACGCCCGCATCGGCCAGCTGCCGCATCGCCGCCAGCCGCTTCTCGGGATGCGGGGCGCGGGGCTCCACCGTCATCGCGATCCTGGGATCGAGCGAAGTGATGGAGAGCATCACCGCCGCCAGCCCCTTCGCCGCCATCGGCGCCAGCAGGTCCAGGTCGCGCGTCACCCGGTTGGACTTGGTGGTGATCGTCAGCGGATGATCATGCTCGGCAAGCACTTCGATGCAGCCGCGGGTGATCCGCCATTCGGCCTCGATCGGCTGATAGGGATCGGTGTTCGTCCCGAAGGCGATCGGCCGGCACACATAGCCGCGCTTGCCCAGCTCCGCGCGCAGCAGCGCGGGCGCATCGGGCTTGGCGAACAGCCTGCTCTCGAAATCGAGCCCCGGCGACAGGTCGAGATAGGCATGGGTCGGCCGGGCGAAGCAATAGATGCAGCCATGCTCGCAGCCGCGATAGGGATTGATCGAGCGATCAAAGGCGATGTCGGGCGACTGGTTGCGCGTGATGATCGTCCGCGCCCGCTCCACCGTCACGGTCGTGCGCAGCGGCGGCGGGGCGTCGTCCAGCGCCGCCCGCGCGTCGAGCCAGTCGCCGTCCGCCTCGCGCGCGGGCAGGTTGAAGCGGCTGCTCTCCCGGTTGAGGGTGGCGCCGCGCACCGGACGATTCTTCGCCATTGCCATAGCCTAGGCGTCCGACTAGAACATAGCAAGAACATTGGAGGATTTATGGCACGGATCAGCTATCTCGAACTGCCCGCCAAGGATGTGGCCGGCACCCGTGATTTCTATGCCAAGGCGTTTGCCTGGCAGTTTACCGATTTTGCCCCGCATTATGCGGCCACCACCACGGGCGACACCGATCTGGGCATCAACGGCTCCGACGAGCAGGCGATCCCGCTGCTGCTGCCGATCGTCGAGGTGGACGACCTCGAGGCGGCGTTCGAGCGCGTGCAGGGCGCGGGCGGCGCGATCACTGTGCCGATCTTCGCCTTTCCGGGCGGCCGCCGCTTCCATTTCCGCGATCCGGCGGGGAACGAGCTGGGCGTGTTCGTCAACGAGCCGGAATGATTGCCGCGCCGCGACGGCGTGATAGGGTGCGGGTCCTGGGGAAATTCCGATGGGCCCGGCGCCGGCGGCCGTCGCGGCGGACTTCCCCAGCAGGAAACCGAGGCAATGAAAGGGGGAGTGATGGGCAAGGCTTTGATCGCGGTCGCGCTGGCGGCCGGTTTGTGGGCGATGCCGGCGGCGGCGCAGAAGGGCGATCCGGCGCGGATGGTCGACATCGCGCATCCCGAGGAAGTGGTGAAGCTGCTCCAGGGCGAAGGCTATAAGGCCGAGCTGAAGAAGCATGAGGACAGCGGCGATCCCTATATCGGCAGCGCCGCCAACGGATCGCCCTTCACGATCGAATTCTATGATTGCGGCACGGCCAAGGGCTGCACTTCGATGCAGTTCTTTTCCTGGTACAAGAAGAAGCCCTGGTACGATGCCGGGCTGGCCAATCGCTGGAACGCCAAGAAGCGCTTCCTGCGCATCGTGATCGACAAGGACGGCGACCTCTCCACCTGGATGGACGTCACTACCGTCGGCAAGGTGAGCTATGCGAATTTCGCCGACACGATCGACTGGTGGTCGTCGATGACCGGCGACCTGTTCACGTTCCTCGACGAGGAGGAGAAGGCGGCGGGCGGGAAGAAATAGGCCCATTGTCCCCCTCCCTGGAAGGGAGGGGCTAGGTTGGGACCCCGAACAAGTATCTGATATTTCACCGTCATCCCGGCCTTGCGCCGGGATCCCGCTCCTTCCTGTGCTGGCGAGACAGCGGGACCCCGGCGCAAGGCCGGGGTGACGAAGGAAGAATGTGAGTCCTCAATCTAGGGGTGGGTGGGAGCCTGGCGATACGGATGAATCGGGCTCGGTACTGGCCGTATCGCGGTCATCGACTCACCCCCCGGCCCCTCCCTGGAAGGGAGGAGAGAGGTAATCTCACCGCTCACCCAGCCGCGGCAGCAGCTCGACGAAGTTGCAGGGCTTGTGGCGGATGTCGAGCTGGGTCGCCAGGATGCCGTCCCAGGCGTCGGTGACCGCGCCGGTCGAGCCGGGCAGGGCGAAGATGTACGTGCCGCGCGCCACGCCGGCAGTGGCGCGGGACTGGATCGTGGACGTGCCGATCGACTGGTAGCTGAGCCAGCGGAACAGCTCGCCGAAGCCTGGGATCTCCTTGTCCTGGACACGCGCCAACGCCTCGGGCGTCACGTCGCGGCCGGTCACGCCGGTGCCGCCGGTGGTGAGCACCACCTCGACCCGCGGATCGTCGATCCAGCCATGGAGCCGGGCGACGATCCCGTCCGCATCGTCGCGCACCATCGCCCGGTCCGCCAGCACATGCCCGGCTGACGTCAGCCGCTCGACCAGCCGGTCGCCCGAGCGATCGTCCGCCAGGGTCCGCGTGTCGGAGACCGTCAGCACCGCGATCCGCACCGGGCGGAACGCGATGGCCTTATCGATTGGCATTGCCGTCCTGGTGGAAGGCAAGCTTGCGCACGCCGAGCTTCACGGCCGCCGGGCCCTGCATGCCGGGGAATTTCGGCCACAGGCCCTGGGCCAGCGCCTCGCGGCTGCTCGATTTCCGGCCTTCCTGATTCTCGTACATCCAATAGTTGCGCAGCACCGTCATCACATAGCCGCGCGTCTCCCAGTAAGGGATGCTCTCGATGTAGAGCAGCGGATCGCCGCCGTCCTTGATCATCGCGTTCCAGTTGGCGACCGGGGTGGGGCCGGCATTGTAGGAAGCGATCACCTTGGGCAGCAGCCCGCCGGTGAAGGGCTGGTCGCGCAGCTGCTCGAGATAGGACTGGCCGATCTCCATGTTGACCGACGGCTTGGTCAGGTCGCTCGCGGCATAGTTCACGCCGTTGCGCCGGCCGATGTCGATCGCCGCGCCGGTCTTCACCTGCATCAGCCCCATCGCCCCGGCCGCGCTGCGGATCTCCGAGTTGAAGCGCGATTCCTGCAGCGTGTGGGCGAACACCAGCGCCTTGTCGACGCGCCAGCCGCCCGCCGGCGTCCAGTTCGGCGCCGGATAGCGCGCCGCGGTGAGCGGCTGGGTGCCCTGCGGGCAATTATGGGTGAGCCAGAGCTGGGTGGCGGGCAGGCTCAGCCGGCCGGCCAGGCGCGTGAGGGCGATATGCTCGGCAGGGCTGCCGATCTTGGCCTGGTAGCGCAGCACTTCGTCGGCCAGCCCGTCCTCGTCGATCTCGACCAGCGCGGCGGCGACGCGGACGTTCGGGCGGCGCTCCAGCGCGCGCCAGTCCTCGGCGACGAACCTCTCGCCCTTGCCCGGCTTGTCCTCGATGCCGAGCGCCGATTTGGCGAGCAGGCCGTAAAAGGTCTCGCCATATTGGGTGGCAGCGCGCAGCTTCACCGCGACTTTCTCGGGGCGGCCGCATGCCATTTCGGCGCGCGAGCCCCAATAGAGGCCGGCGGAGCGCAGCTCGGTATCGGCGGCGCGGGTGGCGACGCGTTCGAAGGCGGCGGTGGCGCCCGCGCAATCCTGCTCGCGCCAGGCGGCGAGCCCGGCGACCCAATCGGCCTGGGGCGCCCAGTCGCCCGCGCCGTCCTGCGCCTTGGCGGCGACGCGGCGGGCATTGTCGTCGTCGCCGGCGACATAATAGATCCAGGCGACCTTCTGCTGCCACTCGGTCCTGGCCTCGGGCGTCAGATCGGCCTCGAACTTCGCCACCACGCCTTCGGCCTCGACGCCCTGATCGGCCTTCACATAGGGCTGGATGGCGAGCGCGATCTCGGTGGCGGCGGTGTCGCTCTTGATCGAGCGGGCGCGCTGACGGACCGGCGCGCCGTCATACCAGATCAGCCGCGCCGCCGCCGGGATGGCAGGGGTGGTCATCGCGCCGCGCGTCCTGGCCATGCGGCTGAGCTGGTCGGCCTGGGGCAGCTCGGGCGCGTCGCCGATCAACTGGAGCAGCGGGGCCAGTTCGACCTTGGGGGAGTTCTTCGCGGTGTAGAGCTCGGCGCGCGCGATCGCATGGAGCGGGCCCGGCTTCATCGAATCGAGCTGGAGCTGCGCGTCCTGCCAGCGCTGGGCGCGGATGGCGGCGAACACCTTGCGATATCCGGCCTTCTGGTCCGCATCGAGCTGATCGGGAATGCCGTCGCCCTCACGCGGGGCCGGGGCGGCGACGCCGTCTTCGGTGGCGGTGGCGGAACCGTCCGCGCCAGCCGGAAGATCGGCGGCATGGGCGAGCGCCGGTGTCGCGAGCAGGGCGGCGGCAATCAGGATACGCATGGTCACAGGCTCCCCCGGGTCAACAGCAACAGGTGCTTCCAGGCTTCGCTTTTGGCGGCGGGGCGCTCCAGCAGGAAGCGCGGGTGCAGGCTCGCCACTGCCTGCGTTTTTCCGCCGAAATGGTTAACATCGACTAAACCATTGGCCGGTGCGTCGTCGTTCGCCTCGGCCACGACACGGCTCGCCGCCTGGCCCAGGATCAGCAGCCGGGCGGGCTGGAGCAGCTTCAGGTGGTGCTTGGCGATCTCGATCAGCCGGCCTTCCTGGTCCGGCGGGATCCGGCCGGCCAGCGGGCGGGCGACGGCGAGCGACAGGAAATAGACCGAATCGCGGGCGATTCCGGCGGCGGTGAGCATGCGCGAGAACAGCCTTCCGGCCGCGCCATCGGCCAGGAGCGCATCCTGATCGTCGCTTTCGGGCATGTCGGTGAGCACCACGAGCGCCGCGTCGGCGGGGCCGCCGGGGCCGATCCGCGGAGTCAGCCAGGCGGCCTCGGGAACCGTCTCGCCGGTGCGCCAGGCCGTGAAGGCGGCAAGCGTATCGGGCAGGCTTTCGGGCTGGGGCGACGTTACGGCAGCCTGCGCCGGCTGCACCGGCGCGGGCCGCGCGAGCCAGTCGCGAGCCTCGTCCTCCTGAAGGGTTTCGACCCCCGCGTCGCGCCACCATTCGAGCGCGCTCGCCAGGGTACGCCCCCAATCCGCTGTGTACTCGCCTCCCACGCTGCCTAAGAGTCATGCCTTGACGGGCGGGTCAATCTGCCTTCATCGACCAAGGGACAGGACGTTGCCAGCATGCGACGACAAGCGAAGCGGCGCGTGCCAGGCCAAGATTGTGAAGGATGGGATGATGAGCGAACGGGAGTCGATGCCCTATGACGTCGTGATCGTCGGCGCGGGGCCCGCGGGCCTTTCGGCGGCGATCCGGCTGAAGCAGCTGGCCGGGGAAGCGGGCAGCGAGCTTTCGGTCTGCATCCTCGAAAAGGGTTCGGAGGTGGGCGCCCATATCCTCTCCGGCGCGGTGATCGACCCCAGGGCGCTCGACGAGCTGCTGCCGACCTGGCGCGACGATGGCTGCCCGCTGGCGCGGACGCCGGTGACCGAGAATCACCATTGGGTGCTCAGCGAGAAGGGCAAGTCGGGCTTTCCCGAGTTCATCACCCCGCCGTTCCTGCACAACAAGGGCACCTATACCGGCTCGCTCGGCAATCTCTGCCGCTGGCTGGCCGACAAGGCGCAGGAAATGGGCGTCGAGATCTTCCCGGGTTTCGCCGCGGCCGAGATCCTCTATCACGACAATGGCAGCGTGAAGGGCGTCGCCACCGGCGACATGGGCGTGGCCCGTGACGGCGAGCACAAGCTGGACTATCAGCCCGGCCTCGAGCTGCACGCCAAATACACCTTCTTCGCCGAGGGTTGCCGCGGGCACCTGACCAAGCAGCTGATCCGCAACTTCGCGCTCGACGCGGACAGCCAGCCGCAGATCTACGGCATCGGCATCAAGGAACTGTGGGACATCGATCCCGCCAATCACGTGCCGGGCCGGGTGATCCACACCCAGGGCTGGCCGCTCACCGACGGCGCCAATGGCGGCGGCTTCCTCTATCACCAGGCGGACGGGCAGGTCGCGCTCGGCTTCGTCACCTGGCTCAACTACAAGAACCCCTATCTGTCTCCGTTCCAGGAGATGCAGCGCTGGAAGACCCATCCGGAGATCGCGGCGATCCTGAAGGGCGGCAAGCGCGTCTCCTATGGCGCGCGCGCCATCTCGGACGGCGGCTTCCAGTCGGTGCCGAAGCTGGTCGCGCCCGGCGCCGCGCTGATCGGCGACGCGGCGGGCTTCCTCAACGTGCCGCGCATCAAGGGCACGCACACGTCGATGAAGAGCGGCATGATGGCGGCGGAGGCGGCTTTTGCCGCGGTCGGCGCCGGCCGCGAGGCGGACGAGCTAGCCGCCTATCCCGAGGCCTATGCGCGGAGCTGGGTCTACAAGGAGCTGCGCGGCGTCCGCAACGTGGCGCCGCTGGTCAAGAAGTTCGGCGACACCTGGGGCACGCTGCTTGCCGGCGCGGCGATGTGGATGGAGCTGCTCGGCCTGCGCTGGCCCTTCACCATGAAGCACAAGCCCGACAATGAGGGGATGTGGCACGCTTCGGTGGCGCCGAAGATCGACTATCCCAAGCCCGACAACGTGCTCACCTTCGATCGCCTCACGTCGGTGTTCCTCTCGAACACCAATCATGAGGAGGACCAGCCGGTCCATCTGACGCTGAAGGATCCGGAAATCCCGATCGGCTACAATCTTCCGGTGTACGCCGAGCCGGCGCAGCGCTACTGTCCCGCGGGTGTCTACGAAGTTGTCGGCGAGGGCGACGATCTGCGCTTCCAGATCAACGCGCAGAATTGCGTCCACTGCAAGACGTGCGACATCAAGGATCCCACCCAGAACATCAACTGGGTGGTTCCCGAAGGCGGGGGCGGCCCCAATTATCCGAACATGTAGCCTGGCGCTCGCGCTGCTGGCGGCGCTGCCCGCCGCGGCGCAGCGGGCCGTGCCGCAGGCCGATCTGCGCGACTATGCCCGGGCGCGCGCCGCCGATGCGGCGGGGGAGCCCGTGCTCGCCGCCGCCGGCTATGCCCGCGCGCTTGCCGCCGTGCCCGGCGATCCGGTGCTGGCGATGCGCGCCTATCGCCAGGGGCTGGCGGCCGGCGACTTCGCCCTGGCCACCCACGCCGCCGCCGTGCTGGCCAAGGCGGGCACCGCCCCGCCGGACGCCGACCTGCTCGCCTTCGCCGTCGCGCTGCACGGCAAGGACCGGCTCGGCGCCGAAAGGGCGCTGGAGCGGCTGTCGCGTGCGCAGCTCGACTTCATGGTGCCCGTGCTCGGCGCCTGGCTCGCGCTCGATCGCGGCCAGGATCCGCTGCCGCTGCTCGACACCGCGCGCGGCAATGCGCTCGCCTCCCGCTTCGCCGATCGCAATCGCGCGCTGCTGCTGATCGCGTCGGGCAAGACCGATCAGGGCCTGTTCGCGCTCGCCGCCGCGCGCGGAGCCGAGGACGCGTCCGACCGGCGCATCGATGCCGGCATCGCGCTGCTCCGCGCCGGCAGGGGCGACAAGGCGGATTTCACCCTGGGCGACCTTGCCGGCGCCTCCCGGGCGTGGCGCCAGCGCGAGGCGAAGGCCGGCCGGCCCGATGCCGCCTTCGGCGCCGCGCATGTATTCCTCAGCCTTGCCGGCGACCTGGGCAGCGAGGATATCGCCCCGCTCTCGATCGTGCTCGCCCGCGCGGCGCTGCTACTCGATCCGCAGGAGGAGCGGGCGCGGCTGCGGCTCGCCGATGCCCTGTCGCGCAGCGACGCGACCGACCTGGCGCTGGCGACGCTGGCCGCGATCCGCCCCGACGGCCCGTTCGCGCGCGGCGCCGCCGCCGGCCGGGTCGCCGCGCTCCGCCGCGCCGGCCGCCTGCCCGAGGCGCTCGCGGACGCCCGGGCGCTGGCCGCGCCGGAAGGGGCGACCGCGCAGGAGCTTCGCGACTATGGCGAGCTGCTGGTCCAGGTCGAGCGCTATGGCGAGGCGGCCGACGTCTTCGCCCGGGCGCTGGCCAGGGCAGGCGGCGACGGCGGCTGGGAGCTCCATTATCTGCGCGGCGCCGCGCTCGACCGTGCCGGCCGCTGGGACGCGGCGCTGCCCGAGCTCCAGCGCGCCGTCCAGCTCGCGCCCGACGAGCCCCAGGCGCTGACCTGGCTGGCCAGTGCCCAGGTCGAGCGCGGCACCGACCTGCCCGCGGCCCAGGCGCTGCTCGAGCGCGCCAGCAAGCTCAAGCCCGACGATCCCGAGATCACCGACGCGCTCGGCCGCGCCTATTATGCCGATGGCCAGCTGGCCAAGGCGGTGCCGCTGCTCGAGGCGGCCGTCCGCGCCGATCCGGGCGGCGCCCGCGCCAACGAGCATCTTGGGGACGCCTATTGGCGGCTCGGCCGCCGGGTGGAGGCCCGCTATGCCTGGCGCGCCGCCGAAGTCACTGCCGACCCGGACGATCTCGCCCGGCTCAAGGCCAAGCTCGCCGACGGCCTGGCGCAATGATCGTCGAGACGGCGCGGGCCAAGCTCAACCTGGCGCTGCACGTCCGCGCGCGGCGGCCCGATGGCTATCACGAACTGGAGACGCTGTTCGCCTTTGTCGAGCATGGCGACGTGCTGAGCATAGCGCGCGCCGAAGCGGACAGCTTCACGCTCACCGGCCCCTTCGCCGCGGCGCTGGACGGGGAGGGCGACAATCTCGTCTCGCGAGCGGCGGCGGAATTCGCCCGCGAATTCGGCCATGGCGCGCACGCGATCACCCTCGACAAGCGCCTGCCCGTCGCCTCGGGCATCGGCGGCGGCTCGGCCGATGCGGCGGCGACGCTGCGGGCGCTCGGGCGGCTGCACGGCGTATCGGTGGAGGCGATGTTTCCCATCGCCGCCGGGCTCGGCTCGGACGTTCCCGCCTGCCTGCTCAGCCGCACCGCGATCGGGCGGGGCAGGGGCGAGCGGCTGGAGCCGGTTCCCGGCCTGCCGGGCACCCCGGTGCTGCTGGTCAATCCGGGCGTCGCCGTCTCCACCGCCGAGGTGTTTCGCCGCTGGGACGGCTTGGACCATGGGCCGCTTCCGGCCGATCCGCGTAAGGGCCGCAACGACCTCGAGCCGCCGGCCCGCGCCATCGCGCCGGTGATCGACACGGTGCTGGACATGCTCGCCGCGCAACCGGGGGCGGGGCTGGTGCGGATGTCCGGCTCAGGCGCGACCTGCTTCGCGCTGTTCGAAAGCGAGGCGCGCCGCGACGCGGCGGCGGCGGCGCTGTCCGGCCGGGGCTGGTGGCTGCTGCCCACGCGATTGACTTGATTCCCCGGGTTTGTTCGGCGCCTGCTCGCCCGGACAAGTCCCTTTCCTCCATCCTCCCCTTCCTCCGTCATCCCCGCGCGCGATTGCGTCGATTGTCCCATATTATCCTGGATCCCCGCCTGCGCGGGGATGACGGAAATGGTTTCAGATGACGGGATGGTTTCAAGGGCGTGGTTCCCGGCCCGGGCGCCGCGCGCGGCGCCATTAACCACGCTCGCAAACCCGGCCTTTCCCCTTTCCGGCCTATGCCATCCTCAGCGGATCGACTGCCGGGAGCAGAACGTCTGTCGGTGGCGCGGGCGAAAGCCCGCCCCATCCGGCGCACCCGGCCCTTGACAGCGCCGCCCCATTCGGGCCGATCCGCGCCATGATCCATCTCACCCGCAACGGCCATGTCGCCACCATCGCGCTCGCCAGGCCCGAGGCGAAGAACGCGCTCCCCACCGCCGCCTGGCAGGCGCTCGCCGCCGCCGCGCGTGACGTGGGCAATGCCCGCGCCGTGATCCTCAGGTCCGACGTGCCCGGCATCTTCTCCGCCGGGGCCGATGTCCGCGAGTTCGAGCAGCTCCAGGCCGATCCGGCGCTCCGCACCCGCTTCCGCGAAGCCATGCGCGAGGGGATCGAGGCGATTGCCGCGCTGCCCATGCCGGTGATCGCCGCGATCGACGGCGGCTGTTTCGGCGCGGCGGTGGCGCTGATCCTTGCGGCCGACATCCGCATCGCCGGCGCCCAGGCCGAGTTCGCGATCACGCCCGCGCGGCTCGGCCTCGGCTATCCGCGCGAGGACGTTGCCCGGCTGGAGGCGCAGGTGGGGCGGGGCATGGCCGCGCTGCTGCTCTTCACCGGCGACAAGCTCCGTCCCGACGAGGTGCACAAGATCGGCCTGGTCGAACTGAAGACCCGCAAGGCATTCGACACCGCCACCGCCATGGCGAGCGCGATCGCCGGCAACGCGCCGGCGGCGATCCGCCTGCTCAAGCGCACCCTGGGCGGGGAGCGGACCGACAAGGGCTTCGAGGACGCGTTCGGCGGCGCCGAGTTCGCCGAGGGCCTTGCCGCCTTCCGCGCCCGCCGGAGCCCGGCCTGGTGAGCGCCGCGGAGATCCTCGAGGGTGCCGCGCGCGACGTCCTCCTCCTGTGCGACCATGCCTCCAACGCCGTGCCGGCCGACATCGATCTCGGCATCGATCCCGCGCTGCTCGACAAGCATATCGCCATCGATATCGGCGCCGCCGCCGTCACCCGCGCGCTGGCGGCGCGGCTCGGCTGCCCGGCGATCCTCGCCACCGTCTCGCGGCTGGTGATCGATCTCCATCGCGAGCCCGATCATGTCGGCCTGATCCCGCACCGGAGCGACGGCCATCCGGTCCCCGGCAACGAGACGGTCGACAAGGCCGCACGCATCGCCCGCTTCCATGCGCCCTATCACCGCATCCTGCGCGATCGCATCCGCACCCAGCGGCCCAGGCTGATCCTCTCGATCCACAGCTTCACGCCCTGTCTGGAGCATGGCGGCACCGATCGCCCCTGGCAGGTCGGCGTGCTCTACAACCGGGATGTCCGCGCCGCGCGTCCGACGGTGGCGTTCCTCGAGGGGCGGGGCTTCGTCACCGGCGACAACGAGCCTTATTCGGGCCGGCTGCTGAACGCGACGCTCAACCGCCATGCCGAGGGGCAGGGCATCCCCTCGGCCGCGATCGAGATCCGCAACGACCTGATCCGCGAGGATGCCGGAGTGGAGGAATGGGCGGGCGTGCTGGCGGATCTGGCGGGGCATCTGCTCGCATAACCGTCATTTCCCCGCCCCAGGCCGTCGTCCCGGCCCAAGCCGGGATCCCGGGCGGTTCTTTCCCCGCCTTCGCCTGAGATCCCGACTTGCGCCGGGAGCGTGCCGGTGCGGGAGCTCGGGCGATGGCGCGGAGAAGAAGAAGTCGGTTCGCGCAGAGGCGCAGAGAGCGCGGAGGAACCGCGCGCGCGGTGAGTTCAGGTTGAGTATTCCTATTCTCCGACGGCATCCCCGCTATCCCTTCCTCGTCATCCCCGTGCAGGCGGGGATCCAGGGCCAGGAGCAAGGACCGTGAGGCGCGGTTTGCCGTTTCCGGCGACCCTGGGTGCGATTGCATCGATTGGCCCATATTACCCTGGATCCCCGCCTGCGCGGGGATGACGGAATGTGCTGATTGGGTGGCGACCCTCAAGCGCCGCGTCGGCGGCGGGAATCCTGGAAGCTCTGCGATGAAGGGCGTCGCTTGCGCAGTACCGAACCCCTCCGCGCTCTCTGCGCCTCTGCGCGAGCCAGCTTCTTCTCCGCGCCTCCGCGTGAAAAGCAAAGCGCCGCGGACGAGCGGAATCCCCCTCCCTTCCAGGGCGGAGGAGCAACGGCGCTTCGCCAGCCGCGATAATTTCTTTGCGCAATAGTCTTGCGCAAAACCTCCTTCTCGCGACATAGGCTTGCGCATCATGACCCAGCGATTCGACAAGTCCAAGCTCCCCAGCCGCTATGTCTCGGTCGGCGTCGAGAGCGCGCCGCACCGCAGCTATTATTACGCCATGGGCCTCACCGAGGAGGAGATCGCCCGGCCGTTCGTCGGCATCGCCTCGGCCGGCAATGACAGCGCGCCGTGCAACACCACGCTCGACCAGCAGGCGGACTGGTGCCGCCAGGGCGTCAACGAGGCTGGCGGCATGCCGCGCCGCTTCAACACGATCACCGTGACCGACGGGATCGCCATGGGGCATCAGGGGATGAAGTCCTCGCTGGTCAGCCGCGAAGTCATCGCCGACTCGGTCGAGCTCTCGGTCCGCGGCCATTGCTATGACGCGCTCGTCACCTTCGCCGGCTGCGACAAGTCGCTCCCCGGCATGATGATGGCGATGCTGCGCCTCAACGTGCCGTCGATCTTCGTCTATGGCGGCTCGATCCTGCCGGGCCGCTACCAGGAGCGCGACCTCACCGTCATCGACGTGTTCGAAGTCGTCGGCCGCTATGCCGCCGGCAAATGCCCGCTCTCGGAAGTCACTGCGATCGAGAAGGCGGCGTGCCCGGGGCATGGCGCGTGCGGCGGCCAATATACCGCCAACACCATGGCCTGCGTCGCCGAGGCGATCGGCCTGTCGCTGCCGAACAGCAACATGGCCCCGGCACCCTATAAGTCGCGCGAGGAGATCGCGATCGCGGCGGGCCGCCAGGTGATGGAGCTGATCGCCCGCAATATCCGCCCGCGCGACATCTGCACCCGCGCGGCATTCGAGAACGCCGCCCGCATTGTCGCGGCGACCGGCGGCTCGACCAACGGCGCGCTCCATCTGCCGGCGATGGCCAATGAGGCGGGCATCGCGTTCGACCTGTTCGACGTCGCCGAGATCTTCAAGACCACGCCCTATATCGCCGATCTGAAGCCCGGCGGCCGCTATGTCGCGCGTGACATGCATGAGGCCGGCGGCATCTACATGCTGATGAAGACGCTGGCGGCGGAGGGTTTCCTCCATCTCGACTGCCTGACGGTGACGGGGAAGACGCTGGGCGAGAATATCGAGCAGGTGACCTGGAACCCTGACCAGAAGGTCATCTACGACGCCAGGACGCCGATCACGCCCACCGGCGGCGTGGTCGGGCTGCGCGGCTCGCTGGCGCCCGAGGGCGCGATCGTCAAGGTCGCGGGGATGAAGCGCCTCCAGTTCACCGGGACGGCCAAGGTGTTCGAGCGCGAGGAGGATGCCTTTGCCGCGGTCGAGGCGAATGCGATCGAGGAGGGCACGGTCGTCGTCATCCGCTATGAAGGGCCCAAGGGCGGGCCCGGCATGCGCGAGATGCTGTCGACCACCGCGGCGCTCTATGGCCAGGGGCTGGGCGAGAAGGTGGCGCTGATCACCGATGGGCGTTTCTCGGGCGGCACGCGCGGCTTCTGCATCGGCCATGTCGGGCCCGAGGCGGCCGATGGCGGCCCGATCGCGCTGGTCGAGGATGGCGACGAGATCAGCATCGATGCCGAGGCCGGCACCGTCGACCTCAACGTGCCCGAGGCGGTGCTCGCCGAACGCCGCGCGAAGTGGGAACCGCGCGCGAACGATTATCAGTCCGGCGCGCTGTGGCGCTTTTCCCGGAATGTCGGCCCGGCCTATAAGGGAGCGGTAACGCACCCGGGAGCCAGCGCCGAAACCCATGTCTTCGCGGATATCTAGACCAAATCTCCCTCTCCCCGCGCGTGGGGAGAGGGTCGGGGAGAGGGGCGGCGCGCGGCACGCACTTACGCTGGCTGCTCTCGCCCTCCTCACCGCCTGCAACACCCAGGTCCGCGACAAAGCGGCGGAGGCGCGCAACGAAGTCCAGGCGGAGAAGCGGGAAAAGGCCGAGGGGCGCATCGAATGCGCGCCGCCGGGTGCCGAGCGCTTCGCCTATGCCTGCACGATCGACCGGGTCCAGTCGCAGGACGGGCTGTTCCTCACCTTGCGCCATCCCGATGGCGGTTTCCGCCGGTTGCTCGTCACCACCGATGGGCGCGGGGTGGTCGCCGCCGATGGTGCGGAGAAGGCAGTGGTGACGCCGCTTGCCGCGAATCTGATCGAGGTCGCGATCGGCGGGGCGCGCTATCGCCTGCCCGCGACGGTGCGCGGGGCCGGGCCGGGCAAATGATTCCGCCCGGCGCACCGATCGTCACCGCCGCCCGGATGCGCGCCGCCGAGGAGGCGCTGTTCCGGCGCGAGCCCCAGCTGGACGTGATGGAGCGTGCCGGCGCCGCCGTGGCGCGCGCGGTGGCGCGCTTCGCCCGGGGCAGTCCGATCCTTGTCCTGGCCGGGCCGGGCAACAATGGCGGCGATGCCTATGTCGCCGCGCGGCTGCTGAAGGCAGCCGGCCATGACGTCGCGGTCGCGGCCGGCGGCGAGCCCGGCACCGCGGCCGCACGGGCGATGCTGGAGCGCTGGGGCGGGGAAGTGGGCTCGCTCTACCAGGCCCGGCCGCGCCCCGTGCTGGTCGACGGGCTGTTTGGCACCGGCCTCACCCGGCCGCTCGAGCGCGGGATCGCGCCGGTGCTCGCCGAGCTGGTCGCCGCCGCCCGGTTCGCGCTCGCGATCGACCTGCCCTCGGGCCTGGCGACCGACAGCGGTGCCGATCTGGGCGCGCCGCGCGGGATCGCCGCGACGCTGGCGCTGGGCGCGCTCAAGCCCGCGCACGTCCTTGGTGCCGGGCTGGAGCGCTGCGGCCAGGTCCTGCTCGCCGATATCGGCATCCCGGTGGCGAGCGACTGGCGCAGCGTCGCCCGGCCGAGGCTTGCCGCGCCGGGGCCGCGTGCCCATAAGTATAATCGCGGGCTGGTCGTGGTGGTGGAAGGCGGCATGCCCGGTGCCGCCCGGCTCGCCGCCCATGCCGCCATGGCGAGCGGCGCCGGCTACACGATCCTCGCCTGCCGCGATGAGGGTGGGGGCGGGCGCGGCGGCGGGGGCGGCGGTCCCGACGCCCTGGTGCGCCACCGGATCGCGAATGGCGACGATCTGGCCGATTTCCTCACCGAGAAACGTATCGGGGGAATCCTGATCGGCCCCGGCTTGGGCCGCGATCGCCGCGCCGAGGGACTGCTCAAGGCCGCGCTGAGTGCCGAACTTCCCCTGATCCTCGATGGTGACGCACTGACCTTGCTGGGAAAATCCGCCACCGCCTGGCTGCAGCGCCGCACCGCGGCGACCTGGCTCACGCCCCATGAAGGCGAGTTCGGCCGCATGTTCGAAGGCGATGGCGACAAGATCTCCCAAACCCTTGCCGCAGCATCGGAATCCAGGGCGACCGTGATCCACAAGGGGGCCGATACGGTGATCGCCGGTCCCCGGGGCGAAGTGCGGGTGCTGGCCCGGGCATCGTCCTGGCTCTCGACCGCCGGCACTGGCGACATACTCGCCGGCACGCTTGCCGCCCAGGTTGCGGCTGGCAATAAAAACGCCGCTGAAACAGCGGTTTGGCTCCATGCCCGCGCGGCCGCTCTTGCAGGGCCGGCCTTCATCGCCGATGCGCTGCCGATGCATCTTCCCCAAGCGATCGCCGAATGTCTCTGAGCGAAGTCCTGAAAGTCGCGGCGCGCGGCGACGGCGTCACCGCCGATGGCCGCCATGTGCCCTTGGCCGCGCCCGGCGACCGGATCGGCGCCGATGGCAGCATCGTTCCCGGCCCGCACCACCGCGAGCCACCCTGCCGCCATTTCCCGACGTGCGGCGGCTGCCAGCTCCAGCATCTCGACGATGCGGCGTGGAGCGGCTTCATCGTCGACCGGATCGCCGGCGCGCTCGCGCAACACAAGCTCGAGACCGAGATCCGCACGCCCCAGCTGTCGCCGCCGCGCACCCGCCGTCGCGCCACGCTCCATGCCGAGCGCCGTGGCCGCCAGGTCCATCTCGGCTTCACCGCGCAGGGCAGCCACAATCTGATCGATCTGCAGGAATGCCATGTCCTCGCCCCGGAGCTGTTCGCGCTGCTCGCGCCGCTGCGGGGCCTGCTCGCCGCGCTGCTGCCGGGTTCGCGGCGGATCAACGTCCACCTCGCCAGGGCCGACCAGGGCGTGGACGTGCTGCTCGACGGGCTGGAGGCGGAGGGGCTGGCTGCGGCCGAGGCGATCACCGCCTTTGCCCATCGCCACCAGCTGGCGCGCTTCGCGATGGACGAGGGGCTGGGCCCCACCGCGCGCTGGGAGCCGGACCCGGTCACGGTCACGCTGGGCGGCGTCGCCGTGCCGTTCCCGCCGGCCAATTTCCTCCAGGCAACGGCCGAGGGCGAAGCGGCGCTGGTCACCGCGGTCCGCGAGATTGCCGGCAATGCCGGCACCGTCGCCGATCTGTTCGCCGGACTCGGCACCTTCACCTTCGCCTTCCCCACGGCCAAGGTCTATGCGGCCGAGGCGGCGCGCGACTCGATCCTGTCGCTCAAGGCCGCGGCGGCGCAGGCCCGCCGGCTGGTCTTCGCCGATCATCGCGACTTGTTCCGCCGCCCGGTGACCGGCACCGATCTCGACAAGTTCGATGCCGTGGTCCTCGATCCGCCCCGTGCCGGCGCGCGCGAGCAGGTGGGCGAACTCGCCAGGGCCAGGGCGCCGCACATCGCCTATGTCTCCTGTAATCCCAGCACCTTCGCACGGGATGCGGAGATATTGTGCGAGGGTGGTTATACGCTCGACTGGATCCAGCCCGTCGGCCAGTTCCGCTGGTCGACCCATGTCGAGCTCGCGGCGCGTTTCAGCCGCTAGGGCCCGCGCACCTGCAGGGTCTCGGGGCGCGGGATCTCAGGGATAGTCCGCCCGCAGGAAGAACAGCCCGTCGGACGGCGCGTTGAGGCCCAGTGCCGCGCGGTCGCGGGCTTCCAGCGCCGCGGTCATGTCGTCGGGGCTCCATCGCCCCTGGCCGACCAGCACCAGGCATCCCACCATCGAGCGCACCTGGTGATGGAGGAAGGAGCGCGCCGAGGCGAACACGCTGATCCGCTCCCCGTCCTGCACCACGTCGAGCCGGTCGAGCGTGCGCAAGGGGCTGTCCGCCTGGCAATGGGCCGAGCGAAAGGTGGTGAAGTCGTGCCGCCCCAGCAGCCGGGCCGCACCCTCGGCCATCCGCCCTGCGTCGAGCGGCGGAATCACGCGCCAGGCGAGGCCCTTCTCCCAGGTGAGCGGCGCGCGCCTTGTTGAGATTCTATATTCATAATGACGTGCAACACACGAGAAACGCGCGTGCCAATCGTCCGCAACCTCGACGCAATCGAGAATCGCCACCGGATTGGGCCGCACCCGCGCATTGAGCGCTTCCATCAATCGGAAGGCAGTGATCGGCTTTTCGATGTCGAGATGCGCGCGCATGCCGAGCGCATGGACGCCCGCGTCGGTGCGCCCGGCCGCCTGCACCGCGGCGCGCTCGCCGGTGACCGCGAAGGCGGCCTCCTCGATCGCCTGCTGCACGCTCGGACCATGGTCCTGCCGCTGCCAGCCCATGAAGGGCCGGCCGTCAAACTCCACCGTCAGCGCGAAGCGCGTCAAAGCCGGGTCCCCGGTGGAATGGGGAAGCCGCGCAGCAGCTCGGTCACCGTCATGACGCCACGCCCCGCGCGCTGCACGCTATCCGGGCGGATCGCGCCGTCGCCGCAGCCGATCGCCAGCTGCGCGTCCAGCACCAGCCCCGGCGTCGTGCGATAGTGAACGTCGCCCGGATTGTCGGAAGCGCTCTGGACATGCGCGGTCAGGATCTTGATGCGTTCGCCGGCATGTTCGAACCAGGCGCCGGGCGCCGGATTGAAGGCGCGAACCTGGCGATCGACCTGGCGCGCGCCGACGCTCCAGTCGATCCGGGCCTCGGACTTGTCGATCTTGGCGGCGTAGGTGACGCCTTCCTCCGGCTGCGGCTGGGCAGGGTAGTGATCCAGGTCGCCCAGCACCTGCACCATCAGCCGGGCGCCGAGATGCGACAGGCGGTGCGTGAGCGCGCCGCTGCTGTCGTGAGGCCCGATCGGTGACCGCTCCTCGAGCCGCACCGGGCCGGTGTCGAGCCCGGCTTCCATCTGCATGATGCCGACGCCGGTCTCCGCGTCGCCGGCCAGGATCGCCCGCTGGATCGGCGCGGCGCCGCGCCATCGCGGCAGCAGCGAGCCATGAACGTTGAGGCAGCCGTGCCGAGGCGCATCGAGCAGCGCCTGGGGCAGGATCAGGCCATAGGCCGCGACCACCGCCACGTCCGCCGCCAGCGCCGCGAAGGCCGCTATCGCATCCGGCTCCTTGCGAAAGGAGAGCGGCGTGCGCACCTCGATCCCCAGCTGCTCGGCCCGGGCATGGACCGGCGAAGGCGTCAGCGCCTTGCCTCGCCGCCCGCCGGCGCGCGGAGGCTGGCTGTAAGCCGCCACGACGTCGTGCCCGGCCTCGACCAGCGCGTCGAGCACCGGCACGGCGAATTCGGGCGTCCCCATGAATATCACTCGCATGGGCGGGTCTCTAACCGTCCAGCACCTTCCCGTCATCCCCGTGTGGGGCGCAGCGACGATGGCGGGTATCGCGGGACAATGGCATGGTTTCCTTTCTGTTCCTGCATGGCTACATTTCCACCCATGGCATCTCCCGAGATCGAAGCGCTCACCCAGGCCCTGTCGCGACTTCCCGGCCTCGGGCCGCGCTCGGCGCGGCGCGCGGTGCTGCATCTGCTCAAGAAGCGCGAGACGGCGCTCGATCCGCTGCTGTCGGCGCTGGGCGCGGTGAGCCGCAACCTTGCCACTTGCGGGGTCTGCGGCAATGTCGACACGTCGGACCCCTGCCAGATCTGCGCCGATCCGCGGCGGGATGTGCGATCGCTCTGCGTGGTCGAGGAAGTGGCGGACCTGTGGGCGCTCGATCGCGCGCGGCTCTTCCCGGGGCGCTTCCACGTGCTCGGCGGGCGCCTCTCCGCGCTGGAGGGCGTGCGGCCGGAGGATCTGCGCATCGACCGGCTGGTCGCGCGCATTGCCGCGGGCGGGATCGACGAAGTGGTGCTGGCGATGAACGCCACGCTCGAGGGGCAGACCACCGCCCACTATATCGCCGAGCGGATCGAGACCTATCCGGTGCGGGTCACCCAGCTCGCCCATGGCCTGCCGGTGGGCGGCGAGCTCGACTATCTCGACGAGGGCACGCTGGCCCAGGCGCTGCGCGCGCGGCGGCCAGTGGCCTGAGATCCGTTCACGCGAAGACGCGAAGATTTTGTTCGCGCAGAGGCGCAGAGAACGCAGAGGGGTTCAGCGCCGCGCAAGCGGCGCCCTTCATCACGGGGTTTCCACGATTCCTGCCGCTGACGCGGCGCCCAGGCTCACCGCGAGCGGAACCTCTCTGCGTTCTCTGCGCCTCTGCGCGAACCACCTTCTTCTTCTCCGCGCCTCCGCGTCTCCGCGTGAACCAATCTTGCGACACGCGCCCGGCTCGCCTAAATTATGTCGATGGCCATTCTACCCATCGTCGAAGTACCCGATCCGCGCCTGCGCCTCATCTCCGAACCCGTCGCGGAGGTGACCGGCGAGTTGCGCGACCTGATCGCGGACATGTTCGACACCATGTACGACGCGCCCGGCATCGGCCTTGCCGCCATCCAGGTGGGCGTGCCCAAGCGTGTGATCGTGATGGATCTCCAGGAAAAGGAGGACGAGGAAGGCAAGCCGATCCGCGAGCCGCGCGTCTTCATCAATCCCGAGATCCTCGATCCGGCCGAGGAGCAGTCCGTCTATACCGAGGGCTGCCTGTCGATCCCGGAGCAGTTCGCCGATGTCGAGCGCCCTGCGCGCTGCCGGGTGAAATGGCTGGACGAGAAGGGCGGCGCGCACGACGAAGTGTTCGAAGGCCTGCTCGCCACTTGCATCCAGCACGAGATGGATCACCTGCAGGGCATCGTCTTCATCGATCATCTCTCGCGCCTGAAGCGCGACATGATCCTCAAGAAGCTCAACAAGGCGCGCCGCGCCGCGGCCTGATCCGGCGCATTCCCGTGAAATCGCGAGCCGCGGGCGGAAACGTCCGCGGCTTTTGCGTGGGCGGCGGAAATTCGCGCTGTCCTACGCTTGCCGTTCGAATTATGTTCCGGTGGTGAACGGCCCCGCGCGGGGCATGTGCCCGCTGGGGCAGCCGCGCGCGATGGGGTAAGGGCTTTTGTGACTTTTCGGGAGGCTTGGGTTGGATCTGCTGGCGCTATTGGTTGCGGTCGCCGCGCTCGTCATCGGGCTCGGCCTGGGCATGTTCCTGGGCGGGCGTCAGGCGGCGCAGATGCGTTCGGAGCGCGATGCCCGCGAGGCGGAGTTCAAGGCCGCCGCCGCCGATCTCGGCCGCGCCCAGATCGAGCTGGCCAGCCTCAAGGCCGAGACCAGCGGCATGGAGAGCCGCTTCGCCGAGCTGGCCCACCGCATCCTGGGCGAATCACAGAAGAGCTTTCTCGAGCGGGCCGACCAGCGCTTCGCCCAGGCGGGGGAGACCAACGAAGCGAAGATGAAGGCGCTGCTCGCCCCGGTGCAGGAGACGCTGACGCGTTATCAGCAGGGCCTGAGCGAAGTCGAGAAGGAGCGGGTGGGCAGCTATCAGGCGCTGCGCGAGGCGGTGCAGCAGCTCCATGCCGGCCATAGCCAGGTGCGCGACGAGACCGCCAAGCTGGTCAATGCGCTGCGTGCCAGCCCCAAGGCGCGCGGGCGCTGGGGCGAGCAGAGCCTGCGCAACGTGCTCGAGCAGGCCGGCCTGTCGCAGCATGCCGATTTCCAGACCGAGGTTTCGGTGAACACCGAGGACGGGCGGCTGCGCCCCGACGTGATCGTGCGCCTGCCCGGCGGCAAGAAGCTGATCATCGACGCGAAATGCTCGCTCAACGCCTTTCTCGACGCCAGCGAGGCGCATGACGAGGGCAGCCGCACCGCCCATCTCGCCGCGCATGCCGCTGCGATCCGCCGGCATGCCGAGCAACTCGGCTCGAAGAATTACTGGGCGCAGTTCGGCGACGCGGCTGATTATGTGATCCTCTACATCCCCGGCGAGCATTTCCTCACCGCGGCGCTGGAGCAGGACGATGCGCTGTGGGAATGGGCGTTCGAGCGCCGCGTGCTGCTCGCCACGCCCACCAACCTTGTCGCGATCGCCCGCACCGTTGCCAGCGTGTGGCGGCAGGAGAAGCTGGCCGAGGAAGCGGCGGAGATCGCCCGGCTCGGCAAGGAGCTGCATTCGCGGCTCGCGACGATGGGCGGCCATGTCGCCCGGATGGGGCGCAACCTGGAACAGGCGACGGGCGCCTATAATGCGATGGTCGGCAGCCTGGAGAGCCAGGTGATGACTCAGGCCAAGCGCTTCGAGGCGCTGGAAGTGTCGAGCGGCGCCAAGGAGATCGAGCCGCTGCCGATGGTGGAGAGCGCGCCGCGCCCGCTCACCAAGCTGGTGACGGGCCCGGCGGACGAGGCGGCGGCGGCGGAATAGCCCGGGGCCGGCTGGGGTTCGGGACCCGCATTCCCCCCTCTGTCGTCCCCGGGCGCGCGCTCGTCGTCCCCGCGAAGGCGGGGATGACGAGAATCTGGTCGGATGACCGAACCTGGTCGGGTTTGACCCTGGTTCAGGGCCGGGCGCGAACCAGGGTCATGGTGCGGCCACGGGCGCCGGTGAGCACCAGCTTGCCGGCACGGTTGCCCGACACGGTCAGGCGCTCGCCGAGCAGGTCGAGAATGGCCCGCTCCTGCAGGTTCCGGTCGCGATCGAGGCAGGCCATCTTGGTGCTGGCCACGCCGCCGGTGTTGAGCCGGCCGCGGGCGAAGTCATAGCTGCCGGAGAAGCGGTTGCAGCCCGTGCTGCCCGAGATGCGGCCGTTCTCGAACGCGACCACAGGGCTGGAGCCGCGCAGCACCGGCCGGCCGTCCAGCGCTTCGATCCGCCAGTTGCCGTCGATCACGCTCGCGCCGGCCTGGGCACGCGGCTCGCCGCCACAGCCCTTGAAGGTCCGGCCGTCCACCCGGACGGTCACCGTATCGGGATAGACGCGGTCGCTCATCCCGTCGCTGCACTGGCGGTGGTTGGTGTTCACGTCGATCCGCCGGGTCTGCCAGATCTCGCCGGCGAAGCCGTGGATCACTCGGGGCGTGGGCACGCTCACGGTGGGGCGGCCGGGCGCTTCGAAACGCATCGTCCGCGCGCCGATGGTCAGGCTCCAGAAGGGCTCGGTGCCCGAAGCGCGGTATTCGCCCTGAGCCTGGGCCGTGGCGGGCAGGGCGGCCAGCGCGATCAGGCTGGCGGCGGCGATAGTCGAAATGCGCATGTCTCACTCCTCTTTGTCGCGAGCAATGCGCGGCCCGGGCTGAACGCTCCATGGCCGTAACGATTATCGGGCGTTCAGCTTCGCTGCTGGCCGAGCACTTCATAGGCCATCACCGCGGTGGCCACTGCGGCGTTCAGGCTGTCCGCCTTGCCGAGCATCGGGATCTTGACGAGCAGATCGCAGGCCTCCGCCATGAAGCCGGGCATGCCCTGCGCCTCGTTGCCGGTGAGCAGGAAGGTGGGCGCCGCGTAGCGGGGTGCGCGATAGTCGTGCTCGGTGTCGAGGCTGAGGCCCACCAGCTGGCCGGGCCCCTGGCGCAGCCAGACGAGGAAATCGCCCCAGCCCGCCCGCGCCACCGGCACGGTGAACAGGGCGCCCATGCTCGCCCGCACCGCCTCGACCGAGAAGGGGTCGACGCAATCGTCGATCAGGATCAGCCCGCCGGCGCCCACCGCATCGGCGGTGCGCAGGATGGTGCCCATGTTGCCCGGGTCGCGCAGCCGCTCGGCGACCAGCCAGATGCCCGCCCGGTTCCGGTCGAGATCGGCGAGCGTGACTGCGAACTCGGGATACACGCCCACCACCGCGCCGGGATTGTCCTTGCCGGAAAGCTTGGAGAGGATGTCGGCATTGGTCTCGATCGCTTCGCCGCCGGCCGCCTCGGTGGCGGAAACCAGCGCGCGGACCAGGGTATGGCCGGCCATGTCGCGGGCGAAGAACAGATAGTGCGGAACGCGCCCGGCCTCGTGCGCCTCGGTGAGGATGCGCAGGCCCTCGGCCAGGAACAGGCCTTCCTCGCGGCGATGCTTCTTGTCGCGCAGGTTGCGGACACGCTTGATGAGGGGATTGGAAAAGGCAGTTATCTCGCGAGGCATCGGCGATGCCCTAATGCCAATTTCCGCCCGAGGCTATTCCTCGTTGAACCGCGCCTCGACCAGCGCGACCAGCGCCTGGACCGCCCCGTCCGCGCCATCGCCCTCGGCACTGATCGAGATGGTATCGCCCTTGGCGGCGCCGAGCATCATCAGGTCGAGGATCGAAGTGCCCGAGGCCGTGTTGCCGTCCTTCTCGACGGTGAGTTCGACCGGCTGGGCGGTGGCGAGCGTCACGAAGGCCATGCTGGCGCGCGCGTGCAGGCCGCGCTTGTTCTCGATCGTGACCATACGGATGCAGCGGTTCAAGCGGCGGCCTCTCCCAGCACTTCGGATGCGATGGTGATGTACTTCCGGCCAGCATCGCGCGCCGCGGCCACCGCTTCGGTGACCTTCATCGTCTTGCGCGCGCTGCCCAGGCGGATCAGCATCGGCAGGTTGATCCCGGCGATCACCTCGACCCGGCCCGCTTCCATCAGCGAAATGGCGAGGTTCGAAGGGGTGCCGCCGAACAGGTCGCTCAGCACGATCACGCCCCGGCCCGAATCGACGCTCTTGATCGCCGCGGCGATGTCCGCGCGGCGACCTTCCATATCGTCCTCGGGCCCGATGCAGATCGAGGCGACCTGCTCCTGCGTGCCTACTACATGCTCCATCGCGACTACGAACTCCTCAGCGAGTCGTCCGTGCGTCACGAGCACCAAACCGATCATCTCAAACTCCGCCCCCTGCCGTGGTCACCGGGGCCCCCTCCAGCGAATCCTGCGGCGCGGTCTTCGTATCACGATGCGTCACCGTGGGCGAAAAACCCGCGTCGCGCAACCGCGCGGCCATCCGTTCGGCGACATGCACCGAGCGGTGGCGGCCCCCGGTGCATCCGAACGCTATCGTAACATACGCCTTTCCCTCGGCCTGGTAGCGCGGCAGCAGCAGGAGCAGCAGCGACTCGATCTGGGTCATCGCCGCCGGATATGCGGGGTCGGCCGCGATATAGGCGGCCACTCGGGGGTCCTTGCCGGTGCCCGGGCGCAGCTCCGGATCCCAATGCGGATTGCGCAGGAAGCGCATGTCGAACACCAGATCGGCATCGCGCGGCAGCCCGCGGGCGAAGCCGAACGAGACGACCGAGATCACGGTGTCGCCCTGGCCCGCGCCCGAAAAGGTGGTGCGGATCTGCTGGGCGAGCTCGTTGGCGCTCAGGTCGGTCGTGTCGATCAGCCGGTTCGCCCAGCTGCGAAGCGGGGTGAGCAGCTCGCGCTCGTGCGCGATGCCGTCCTGCGCCGGGCGGTCCTGGGCCATCGGATGGCGGCGGCGCGTCTCGGAATAGCGCCGTTCCAGCTCGGCGCCCGAACATTCGAGGAACAGCGTGCCGACGTCATGGCCATGGTCCTCGCGCAGCTTCTTGATGCGGCGGACGATGTTCTCCGGATCGAAGCCGCGCGTCTGGGTGCCGATGCCGATGGCCAGGGGCCGATCGTCGTCGGCATCGCCCGGCGCGGTGTCGAGCAGGCGGTTGAGCAGCAGCAGGGGCAGGTTGTCGACGGTCTCCCAGCCCAGATCCTCGAGCGTGCGCAATACCGTCGACTTGCCGGCGCCGGACATGCCGGTGACGAGCAATATCTGTTTCGGGCGCTTGCTCGTCATGCGAACGCCTTCAGCGCATATTCGACCTTGATCGGCGCGGCCGGCTCGTTGGGGGCGAGCGCGATCACCGGCACGTCGACGCCGGCGATGCGCTGGGTGCGCCGGTCCTCGGGCAGGCGTGGCGCGGTGTCGAGCACCACCGCGATCAGCGCCACCGGCACTTCGGCAAGGCTGGGCAGCTCCACCGCGCCGATGCCGCGGATCTCGATGCGGCCGGCGGCACCGGTGGGTGCCGTGCCGCGCAGCTCGGCACCGCGCCGCACGCAAACGGTGCGCGTATCCGCCACCAGGGTGGCGCCGCGATCCAGCAGGCGGAGCAGCAGATCGGTGCGCTGCGCCTCGTCGCGCGCCTCGATCAGCACGCCGCGCCCGTCGATCGCCACACAGGCGCCCAGAATCGCTTCCGACGACAGCTCCGCCATCAATTGCGTCCCGTCAGTGGCAGTCGCACCACGAATCGCGCCCCGCTCAATCGATCCTCCCGCGATTCGACTGAAATGCTCCCCTGGTGGCCCTCGACGATCGTGCGGGCGATGGCAAGCCCCAGGCCGGAATGCTGGCCGAATGCCTCGTCCTGCGGGCGGACCGAATGGAAGCGGCGGAAGATGTTGTCGCGCGCTTCCTCGGGCACGCCGGGCCCCTCGTCCTCGACCCGGACGGTGAGATACTCCTCGTCGCTCGATGCCGAGATCGCGATCAGGCTCCTGGGCGGCGAGAAGGAGATGGCGTTCTCGATCAGGTTCTCGAACACGCGCTCCAGCCGCGCGCCTTCGCCGAGCACGGTGAGCTCGACATTGGGCCCGCGATCGAAGGCGATGCGGATGCCGTTCGGAATGCCGCGGGCCTCGCGCTGGTCGAGCAGTGCCTGGATCATCGCGCCGATGTCGACCGGCTCGAAGGTGGCGCGGCTGAGCTGGGCGTCGAGGCGGGAAGCCTCCGAGATGTCGGTGATCAGCCGGTCCAGGCGCAGTACGTCGTCGCGCACGATCTCGAGCAGCTGGTCGCGATGTTCCTTCTTCTTCACTGCCGCCATGCCGTCCACCGCGGAACGCAGCGAGGCGAGGGGGTTCTTCAGCTCGTGCGTGACGTCCGCGGCAAAGGCCTCGGTCGCGTCGATCCGGGCACGCAGCGCCTGGGTCATGTCGGACAGCGCGCGGGCGAGCAGGCCGATCTCGTCGCTCCGATCGGGCAGGCGGGGCACCACCACTTCGCGCGCACGGCCCAGCCTTACCCGGATCGCTGCCCGCGCGAGCAGGCGCAGTGGCCGCACGATCGTGCGCGCCAGGAACAGCGAGAGCAGGATGGAGAAGACCGAGACGAACAGCAGGACCATGCCCAGGCGGAAGCGCTCGGCCCGCACCGTCTGGGTGATGTCGCGCGCGTTCACCGTGGTCATCACCACGCCCAGCTCGGTGATCGGCGCGGCGGCGGTGATCACCGGCGTGCGATCGGGCGCGCGCCAGACGGTCGCGGGGGTGCCGTGCGCGGAAAGGGCAGTGCGCACGTCCGGCCAGTCGAGCCCCTGGTCCGCGGGGCGCTCGCGGTAGAGCGGCGCGCGATCGGCGCCGGCCACCGTGTCGATCACCGCATCGAGGAAGCGCGCCGCCTCCAGCCCCCAGGGATCCTTGTCCGGATCGCGCAGCACCACGTTGCGCAGGCCCAGCGCCTTGCTGTCCGCGAGCAATTTCCCCTTTTCGTTGAACAGGCGGATGCGCGTGCCGGTGTCGCGCGCCAGGCTGAGCACCAGCAGGTCGCGGCGCTTCTCGTCCTTGGCGGAGGCCAGGGCCTGGGCGATCAGCCGCACCTCGCGGCCGGCCTGCTCCACCCGGCTGTCCACGATCCGGCTGCGATAGGAATCGAGATAGGAGAAGCCGCCGCCCAGCAGCGCCAGCGCGAAGATGTTCACCGCGAGGATGCGCGGCGTCAGGCTGACCCGATTGGACCATTTGAGCGCGAGGTCGCGCTCGTCCCTATTCGTCCGAGAACCGGTAGCCCGCGCCATACAACGTCTCGATGGCGTCGAACTCCGAGTCGACCTGCCGGAACTTGCGGCGCACGCGCTTGATGTGGCTGTCGATGGTGCGGTCATCGACATAGATGTCGTCCTGATAGGCGGCATCCATCAGCTGGTTGCGGGTCTTCACGATGCCCGGGCGTTGCGCCAGCGTCTCCAGGATCAGGAATTCGGTGACGGTCAGCGTCACGTTGATGCCGTTCCAGGTCACGCGGTGGCGCGCCGGGTCCATGGTGAGCCGCCCGCGCTCCAGCGCCTCGGCAGTCACTTCCTCGCCCCCTTCCGCGCTGGGCTGCGTCGCTTCGGTGCGGCGCAGGATCGCGCGGATCCGCGCGATCAGCAGCCGCTGGCTGAACGGCTTGGCGATATAGTCGTCCGCGCCCATCGCCAGGCCGAGCGCCTCGTCGAGCTCGTCGTCCTTGCTGGTGAGGAAGATCACCGGGATGGTGCTCTTCTCGCGCAGCCGGCGGAGCAGCTCGAGTCCGTCCATCCGCGGCATCTTGATGTCGAGCACCGCTAGGTCGGGGGGATTGTCGATCAGTGCCTTCAGGGCGCTTTCGCCATCCGAATAGACGCGTGTGAGGAAGCCCTCGGTCTGCAGCGCGATCGAGACGGAGGTGAGGATGTTGCGGTCGTCATCGACCAACGCGATCGTTGCGGTCATGCTTGTGCGGCACTCGGATCCATTGAATCCGTGGCGTAACCGAAAGTTCTTTGCCGCTCAATCGGCTGACAACGTTTACTCGGGTTGACCCCCGTCCGGCTGAGGTCCAAGGCCGCGCAATATTATTGCACCGGAGGGCAACAATCCGGGCAAGCACTTGGAGACGGAGGCTAATTTGACCGAGCGCACGCCGCGCCATGGTCTCGATGCGATGGGCATCGGGACGGACGCCGACATTATCTGGAACCTGGAGACCGCGCAGCTCGTCGAGCATGCCGTGCGCCGCGGCGAGGGCAAGCTGGCCAAGGACGGCCCGCTGGTCGTCACCACCGGCAAGCACACCGGCCGTTCGGCCAAGGACAAGTTCATCGTCCGCGACGCCACCACCGAGGACAGCATCTGGTGGGGCAAGGTCAACAAGGAGATGAGCCCGGCGCATTTCGCCGCCCTCAAGGCCGATTTCCTTGCCGCGCTGGCGGATCGCGACACGCTCTTCGTGCAGGATCTCCATGGCGGCTCGCAGGCCGAGCACCGCGTCAACGTGCGCGTGATCAACGAGCTGGCCTGGCACAATCTGTTCATCCGCACGATGCTGGTGCGTCCGCCGGCCGGGGACCTTGCCGGCTTCGTGCCGGAATACACGATCATCGACCTGCCGAGCTTCCGCGCCGATCCGGAGCGCCATGGCTGCCGCAGCGAGACGGTGATCGCGGTCAGCTTCAGCGAGAAGCTGATCCTGATCGGCGGCACCGCCTATGCCGGCGAGATGAAGAAGAGCGTCTTCGGGCTGCTCAACTATCTCCTGCCCCAGGACGGCATCATGCCGATGCACTGCTCGGCCAATATCGGCGCGAACGGCGATACGGCGGTGTTCTTCGGCCTGTCGGGCACCGGCAAGACCACGCTCTCGGCGGATGCATCGCGCACGCTGATCGGCGACGACGAACATGGCTGGTCGGACACTGCCGTGTTCAACTTCGAGGGCGGCTGCTACGCCAAGATGATCAACCTCTCGGCCGAGGCCGAGCCGGAGATCTTCGCCACGACGAAGCGCTTCGGCACGGTGCTCGAGAATGTCGTGATGGACGAGGAGAGCCGTGCGCTCGACCTCGCGGACAACAGCCTCGCCGAGAACAGCCGCGGTGCCTATCCGATCGACTTCATTCCCAACACTTCCGAGCGCAATCTCGGCCCGGTGCCGCGCAACATCATCTTCCTGACCGCGGATGCCTTTGGCGTGATGCCGCCGATCGCCAAGCTTACGCCGGATCAGGCGATGTATCACTTCCTCTCGGGCTATACCGCCAAGGTAGCCGGCACCGAGATCGGCGTGACCGAGCCCGAGGCGACTTTCTCCACCTGTTTCGGCGCCGCCTTCATGCCGCGCCATCCGGCGGTCTATGGCAATCTGCTCAAGGAGCGGATCGCGAAGGGCGGCGTGGATTGCTGGCTGGTCAATACCGGCTGGAGCGGCGGGCGCGCCACCGATCCGGGCATCAGGCGCATGCCGATCCGGGTGACGCGAGCGCTGCTCAACGCCGCGCTCGACGGCAGCCTGGCCCAGGCGGAGTTCCGCAAGGATCCCAATTTCGGCTTCATGGTGCCCGTAGCGGTGCCGGGGGTGGACGGCGCGATCCTCGATCCGCGCGCGGCCTGGGCGAACAAGGCGGACTATGACGCGACCGCCGGCAGGCTGGTCGACCAGTTCGTCGAGAATTTCGCCCAGTTCGCCGATCATGTCGATGCGGGCGTGCGTGAGGCGGCGCCCAAGGTCTCGGCCTGATCCGTCGCGCTTTTCCCGGCCGGATGCCCGGGGGAAATTGTGGGCGCCCGCGCCAAGCTGTGCTAAGCCTGCTCCCGTTCCGATCACTCGTAACGGGAGCAAGCATATGAGCATCCTCGACGGCATTCTCGGCCAGGTTTCGCAGAACGTGGACGTGGCCAATCTCGCGGCCAAGGTCGGGCTTTCGCCCGAGCATGTCGAGCAGGCGGTCCAGGCGCTCGCCAAGTTCCATCCGATGGACACCGACACTGCCGAAGGTGCCGCCTCGGCGACCGGGCTGCCGGTGGAGAAGCTCCAGGAGATCATCGGCCATATCGGCGGCGAAGGCTCGCTCGGCCGCTTCTCGCAGCTGATGCAGGAAGGCGGCGAGGGCGTGCTCGGCCAGCTCGGCGGCCTCGCCTCGGGGCTGTTCGGCACCAAGAGCTGAGGTTCGCGCAGGGCTCGCCCGGTCCCTGGCCGGGCGAGCCTCGCGCCTCAGCGCACCGCCGGCAGGATATGGTCCGGCGTGTATTTCTCCTGGGGCACGTACATCACCTTGTCCCCGTAATTGCCGCCGAAGATCGCGACGACCAGATCGAGCTTCGGCACCACGATCACCACCTGGCCGCCATTGCCCGCGGCATAGAAGGCCGGCAGCTTCGTGCCCTGCCAGGGCAGGTCGATTCCCCACCAGAGATAGCCATAGTGCAGCCCGCGCAGCTCGCCGCTCGGGGCAGTGGAGCGCCGCACCCAGTCGGCGCTCAGGATGCGCTTGCCCTGCCAGGTGCCGCCGTCCAGCATCAGCTGGCCGAGCTTCATGAAATCGCGCGGCCGGAACTGCGCGCCGCCGCCCATATAGGGCTCGCCGCTCGGCTGCAGGTTCAGGGCATAGGGCCCGAACTGCATCGGCCGGGCGATCAGCCGGTCGAAGCTCTGCTCCAGCGGCTCGCCGGTCACGCGCGCCAGCATGCCGCCGGCAAGGTTGGGGTTGGTGCTGCAATAGACGCGGCTCGCCCCCGGTGCCGCGACCATCGGCAGGTCGAGCGCATAGCGATACCAGTCGGGCTGGGCCTCCTGGTCCTGCATCACGTCCTCATTGCCCGGCGCCTTGGGATCGCGATCGTCGCAGTGGAATCCCGATGCCATGCCGAGCAGGTCGCCCAGCGTCATCGCCCGCTTGCGCGGATCGAGATCGGCGGGGAGCGTCTTCGCCATCGTCGCATAGACCGGCGTTTCCGGCCCGATCCGCGTGCCCTGCTGCATTGCCGCGCCGATCAGCACCGAAGTGAGGCTCTTCGCGGCCGAGCGCGTGTCGTGCAGGGCATCGCCGTCCGTGCCGTGGAGATATTCCTCGAGCACCAGCCGGCCATGGCGGGCGATCAGCACGGCATGGATATCCTGTGCGTGGACCGAATCGATCGGCTGGTCGATCAGCATCTGGACGAAGCGCTCGATCGCCGCACGGTCGATCCCTTCCGCCGCCAGCGTCGAGACCGGCCAGCCATCCTGCTTCGGCAGCGGCGCGCGATAGGCATAGGGCGCCGTGAGGCCGGGGCGGGGATAGAAATCGCTCAACGCGCCCGCCGGCTCGAAATCATAGCTGTTGCCGCGCCCGGGAATGGCGATCGAGAGCAGGCGGTTGCCGGCATCGAAGCTGCCGGTGGCGATCTCCACTTCCTCGGCCGCGCCGCCGGGCTTGCCGAGCAGTCGCACATGGCCGTCCTTCAGCTCGACATGCCTGAGGTCGACGTTGCGGCCGATATTGCGGTCGGGATTGCGCAGGAACACGCCGAGCCGCCCATCCGCCTCGCGGTCGATCTTCAGGTAGAGCGTGAAGGTCTCGTCGAGCGGCCGCACCTCGCCGCGCCAGAGCGAGGGGCCGGCGGCGGCGAGTACTACCGGGGTCGCATAGCGCATGCCGCCGGTGACGCTCCGGGGCTGGATCCAATGGCCGCGGATGCGGTCGCCTTCGATCCGCCCGCGAAAGCCGCCCAGCTCGCCCGGCAGCGTGAAGCGCAGCGTGTCGCCCGCCTGCGTCACCGCCGCCTCGCGCCCGGCGATCTCGGCGCGCCAGCCCGACGCTTCCCGGACCAGGGTGAGCGTGCCGCGCACATCCGGGCCGAAGCGCTTCTTCGCGGCCCAGAGCCCGACGAGATCCCGGGCCGCATCCTGCGCGGCGAGGGGAACCGGGAGAGTCATTGCGGCGGCGAGCAGGACGGAGAGGAAGGCGGTACGCATCGAAACCCTTTCATCGGTTGGGTCCGCCGCTCTGCGCGGGCCGCGCGCCACCGTCTTGTATCCGCGCAACCTCGCGCCGCCAGCGGGCCGGCGTGGCGCTGAACGCGTCCCGGAAAGCGTGGCTCAGATGCGCCTGGTCGACGAAGCCGGTGGCATAGGCCACTTCCGCCAGCGAGGCCGTGCCGCTCCCCAGCATGGCCGCCGCCCGTTCCAGCCGCCGCCCGCGCAGCAGTTCGCCCGGGGTGCAATGGAGATAGCGGCGAAATACGCGGGCGAGGTGCACCGGGTGCACCCCGGCCTCGCGGGCAAGGTCGGCGACGCATAGTTCCGGGTCGTCGGCAGTGAAGCTCATCTCGAATACCCGGCGCAACCAGGAAGGCGGCCTGGCGGCACGTCGCGCCTCGTCGGAGGAGAGCGGCTGCACGCTGGCGACCAGCTGGTGCGCGCGCCCGTCAAAGGCGAGGGGGGAGGGCGCCGCACGGTCGAACTGCGCCGCGACGGCGTGCGCCGTCCAGATCGCATAGGGATCGAGCACCCGCACCGCCGGCCCTTCGCCGCGCGCATATCCGCCCGAGATGGCGAAGAAGCTGCCCCGGCCGTTATGGAACCGGTCGCGGTGCGTGGTGCCGGGCGGGTTGAACACCAGCAGCGGCGTGCGCGAGACCGGCGGCGCATCCCTGGCCGAGGATTTGTACCCGCCCGAAAGGACGAGCACGAAATGCGCCTCGTCATGCGTATGCGTCTCGACTTCGTGCTCGGGCGCGGTGGCGGCAAGGCGATGATAAGTGAAGCCGCCGATCGCGCGATAGGCGGGGCCGTCGCCCCAGAATTCATGCCGCGCCCGCCGCAACGCCACCGTTTCCAGCCCCTCTTGGTTTGCCAGCTGTATTAGTTCGGCAATACTCTTCGATCAACCGCCAGCGCGATTCCGGCGCCCGTGGCATAGGCGAGGAAATCAAGCCACTCGAAGCTGCCGCCGAGCACCACGGCGGCGACCCGGTTGCCGCGCAGCCCGAGCAGGTCGAGGATGTGGATCGCCTGGCCGAACTCGATCAGCGCGCCGATCGCGAAGGCCGCCGCCGCGGCGGGCAGGGGCCGGATCGGCAGCACCGCGCGCAGGCTGCAATGGACGAGGATCACCGCCAGCACATCGCCCAGATAGGGCCGCACGAAGCGATCCCGGACATGGAGCGCGATCAGCACTTCCACCACCAACAGCAGCGCCGCGACGATCGCGTGGCGCGGGCGCCAGGCCATCAGCCCTTGCGTTCGGCGATGTGCCGGTCGATCACATGGCCCAGCACGGTCATCGGCACATTGCCGCCCAGCACCACCGCATCGTTGAACGCGCGGAAATCGTAGCGCTCGCCCAGCGCGGCCTTGGCATGGTCGCGCAGGCGATTGATCTCGCTATGCCCCACCTTGTAGCCGCATGCCTGGCCCGGCCAGGAGCAATAGCGATCGACCTCGCCGGAGACTTCCTCCACCGATGAGCCGTTGGCGGTGACGAACCAGTCGATCGCCTGCTGCCGCGTCCAGCGCTTGGCATGGAGGCCGGTATCGACGACCAGCCGGCAGGCGCGGAAGCCGAGCGACTGGAGATAGCCGAGCTTCTCCGCCGGATTCTCGGCATAGACGCCCAGTTCGTCGGCCAGCTGCTCGGCATAGAGCGCCCAGCCTTCCGAATAGGCGTTGAAGGCCAGGATCGAGCGGATCAGCGGCATCCGATTGGCATATTCGCCCTGCCAGACATGGCCCGGAATCGCTTCGTGATAGGCAAGGTCGGGCAGGCTGAAGCGGGTGTGCAGGCTGGTGGTGCGCAGGTTGATCCAGAACTTGCCCGGGATCGTGCCGTCGATCGATCCCGCGCCGCCATAGGCGCCGGGCGCGCCAGGCTCCTCCTCGGGCGGCAGCCGCTTCACTTCGACATTGCCCTTCACCAGCGTGTGGAAGGCCTGGGGCATGCGGCCGCGAATGTCGGCGATGCGCTCGTTGAGGAATTTGAGGATCTCCGCGCGGCCCGGATCGCCCTCGGGAAAGGCGAAGCGCGGATCCTTGGCCAGCGCCTCCATCCGCGCGCCGACCGGGCCCTGCGAATAGCCCTGCTTCTTCAGGATCGCGTCCATCTCGGACTGGATCTTCGCCAGCTGGTCCAGGCCCATCTGATGGACTTCGTCGGGCGTCATCGCCGTCGTGGTGCCGGCGCTCAATGCCCAGGCATAATAGGCGTCGCCGTCCTTGAACTTCCACACCCCGGCATCGCTGGTCGCGCGGGCGCGGTGCTTCTGCAACTCGGTGATCTGCCGGTCGAGCGCGGGCGCCAGCCTGTCCTTGGCGAGCAGCCAGGCGCGCTCGCCGAAATCGCCGTCCATGCCCGCGGTGCGATTGGCGACCGAGGTGACCACGCCCCAGCCGGCGGGATTGCCGCTGCGGGCCAGCCGGATCTGCTTCAGGCATTTGTCGAGCAGGAAGTCGGGGGCGATCACGCCCCGGGCCGCCGCGCGCTTGAGCCGCTCGGTTTCGCCGTCGACCTGCTCGGCATAGCTTTCCAGCCGGTCGAGATAGGCCTCGCCATCCTCCGGCGTCGCGATCTGGTGGTCGCTGTCGAGCATGCGCGGCAGGTCGAGGAACGCACCGACATTCTGGACCACGACATAGGGCGAGTTGCGCCAGCTGCCGGTGGCCACGTCGCCATAGCCAAAGGCGAAGCCCTTGAGCGCGTTGGAGAAGCTTGCCTGGATCACGTCGACATGGGTGCGCATCGCCGGGCTCAGCGCGTTCGTGTCGAGCTTCGCCAGGTCGGCCAGCCCCTTTTTCAGATTCGCCGCGATCCGCGCCTGGCCCTTGGCCGAGCGATCCATCAGCTGGTGCTTCAGGTTCGCGCGCTTGTCCTTGTCGACGCCCAGCGTGGTCGCCGTTTCGGGATAGTCGCGCAGCATCTGCTCGGCGATCCGGTCGATCAGCGCCTGGGCCGGCGCGTCATTATCGGCCAGCAGCGCGCGGGCCCCGGCGGGCGTGCCGGCGATCGCGAGCGTCGAGCCCGCGCCGAGCAGCAACTGGCGGCGAGTGGTGTTCATTCGGAATTCCTCGAAACGGCGGTCATCCCCGCCGGCGCGGGGATGACGAAGAAAGAAACATCAGGCAGGCTCGACGTCGAGCGAACCGCCCCGGCCGCCGATGATGCGGACCTGCGCTCCCACCGGCGCATCCGGGCCGCTCGCCAGCCATTCGCCATCGCCCACCTTCACCCGGCCCTGCCCCGATACGATGGGCTCGACCACGGTGACCACCTGGCCGATCAGCCGGGCGACGCGATCGTTGAGCAGCGGGTCCTGGCTCGGCACCGGATTGGCGCGATACCAACGCCGCCCGACCGCCACTGCCGCTGCCGAGGCCCCCGCGAACAGGAACACTTCGAACACCAGGTCGAACGCCGGCACGAGCAGGGTGACGATGCCGGTCACCGCGGCACCGGCGGCGATGAAGACCAGGAAGACGCCCGGCACGAGCAGCTCGGCGATGGCGAGCAGCGCGGCGAGGATCAGCCAGGCCAGGCCCGGCACGGCGAGCAGTTGATCGAAGTTCATCTCAACTCTCCTGAGGTCCGAACGGCCGCGGGCGCGACGGGGCCGGCGGCGCGGGCGGGCGCGGCGCACCGCCATTGCCGCCGCTGCCGCCCAGCGCGTCGCGCGCCAGCTCGCCGATGCCGCCCAGCGTGCCGATCAGCTGGGTCGCCTCGACCGGGAACAGGATGGTCTTGGCGTTGGGCGACGTCGCGAACTTGCCGACCGCTTCCACATATTTCTGCGCGATGAAGTAGTTGAGCGACTGGCTGGAACCCGCCTCGATCGCGTCCGAGACGAGCTGGGTCGCCTTGGCCTCGGCCTCGGCCGAGCGTTCACGCGCCTCGGCGTCGCGGAAGGCTGCTTCGCGCCGGCCCTCGGCCTCCAGGATCTTGGACTGTTTCTGGCCCTCGGCGCGCAGGATCTCCGAGGCGCGGGTGCCCTCGGCCTCCAGGATGTTGGCGCGCTTCTCGCGCTCGGCCTTCATCTGGCGGCCCATCGCGTTGACGATGTCGGCGGGCGGGCGGATGTCCTTGATCTCCACGCGCGTGATCTTCACGCCCCACGGCGTCGTCGCATGGTCGACCACCGAAAGCAGCCGGGCGTTGATCTCGTCGCGCTTCGACAGCGTCTCGTCGAGATCCATCGATCCCATCACGGTGCGCAGGTTGGTCGTGGTGAGCTGGAGCAGCGCGATATAGAGGTCCGACACCTCATAGGCGGCCTTGGCCGCGTCGAGGACCTGGAAGAACACCACGCCGTCGGTGGAGATCATCGCATTGTCCTTGGTGATGATCTCCTGGCCCGGAATATCGATCACCTGCTCCATCATGTTCACGCGCCGGCCGACCCGGTAGAAGAAGGCGGGATAGAAGTTGAAGCCCGGCGTCGCGACCGTGGTGAACCGGCCGAAATGCTCGATCGTGTACTGATAGCCCTGGCGGACGATCGTCACGCTGGAGAAGAGATAGAGCACGACCACCGCGGCCACCGCGCCCAGGAAGACATTGAGTACGAGCATTCCGACTCCCCCAAAGAATGTGGCCCAAAAAGAATGCGGCCCAAAAAGAATGTGGCCCTCGCCAATCCGATCCTTGCTAGCATAGAGATGGGCCATGATCACGGCCCGTCTCGCACCGCGCACCGCCCTGTTCCTCCCGGCCTCGAACCCGAGGGCGATCGAGAAGGCGCGCGGGCTTCCGGCCGATCTGGTGATCCTCGACCTGGAAGACGCGGTGAAGGACGCGGACAAGGCGGAGGCGCGCATCGCCGCGGTGGCGGCGGTGGCCGAGGGGTTCGGCCACCGCCTCGCCGCGATCCGCCTGAACGGGATCGGATCGGAGGAACATCTCCAGGATCTTGCCGCCGTGGCATCGTCCGCCGCCGATTTCGCGGTGCTGCCCAAGGCCGAGGGGGCGGCCGAGGTCGCGCGGGTGGCGGACGTGCTGGGCAAGCCGCTGCTGGCGATGATCGAGACTCCGCTCGGGGTGCTCGCCGCCGCCGCGATCGCCGCGGTGCCGGGCGTGGCGGGCCTGATCGCCGGCACCAACGACCTGGCCGCCGCGCTCCGCCTGCCGCCGTCGAGCGGTCGCGCGCAGATGTCGGTCGCGTTGCAGACGATCGTCCTCGCCGCCCGTGCCGGCGGGGTCTGGGCGCTGGACGGCGTGTTCAACCGGCTCGACGATGCCGAGGGGCTGGCGGCGGAGTGCCGCGAGGGGCGGGCGCTGGGTTTCGACGGCAAGTCGCTGATCCATCCCGGCCAGCTCGCCATCGCCGCCCGGGCCTTCGGTCCGAGCGAGGCCGAGATCGCCGATGCCCGCGCGCTGGTCGCGGCGGCGACGGGGGGCGCGGAGCGATATGAGGGGCGGATGATCGAGGCGATGCATGTCGACCAGGCCCGCGCCCTGCTCGAGCGTGCCGCCGATCGGACCACTCCGGAACATTTCGGCGCCTGAAGCCGGGCGGGCGGGGCGGACAGCCTCTATGATGACCATATGCCCGGCCTGTCCCTATTGCATCGAGACCTGCTTGCCGCGCTCGACGAGATCGAGACGCTCCTCGCCCAGCCCGGGCTGGACCAGCTGCGGCTGTCGCGCGTCCGCCTCTACATCTCCAGGGTCAATGGCGAGCGCCGCAACACGGTCGACGCGCTTTGCCTGGCGCGCGAGCGCGAGGCCGGCGGCGTCATCGCCCGGCAGTTCGCGGCGCTCCGCCAGTCGAACATCGACACCAGCATCGAATATACGATGCATGTCGGCGCCTGGGGCCTGCGCGAGATCGCGGAGGACTGGCCGGGCTATTGCCGCGCGTCCACGGCGCTCGTCCGCAGCCTGCGCCAGCAGATCGCGATTGAGCAGGCCCTGTTGTGCATGACGCCCGAAGATGCCGACCCCCTAGCGCTTTCCGACCCTCGCGGTTACATGGGCCGCCAACTTCCGAATCAGGACATTGGCGCACCCCATGGACATCCCCCTCGGCCTCACCTTCGATGACGTTCTCCTCTATCCGGGAGAATCCGAAGTCCTGCCGAGCATGGCCGATACCCGCACGCGGGTGACCCGCGGCCTTTCGCTCAACATTCCGATCCTCTCCTCGGCGATGGACACCGTCACCGAAGCCGACATGGCGATCGTGATGGCCCAGCTGGGCGGCATCGGCGTGCTCCACCGCAATCTCGACATCGAGGAGCAGGTGGAGGCGGTCCGCGCGGTGAAGCGCTTCGAGAGCGGCATGGTCGTCAATCCGATCACCATGGCGCCCACCGGCACGCTGGCCGAGGCCCGCGCGCTGATGGCGCAGCACAAGATCAGCGGCATTCCGATCGTCGAGGCGTCGGGCAGGCTCGCCGGCATCCTCACCAACCGCGACGTCCGCTTCGCCGAGCGCCCCGATCAGCGCGTTTCCGAGCTGATGACGCACGAGAACCTCGCCACCGTCCGCGCCGGCGTCTCTTCGGAAGAGGCGCGGCGCCTGCTCCACGCCCGCCGCATCGAGAAGCTGCTCGTCGTCGACGATGCCTATCGCTGCGTCGGGCTGATCACGGTGAAGGACATCGAGAAGGCGGTGAACTATCCCGCCGCCACCAAGGATGCCGCCGGCCGCCTCTGCGTCGCCGCCGCCACCACCGTGGGGGACAAGGGCTTCGCGCGCACCGAGGCGCTGGTCGATGCCGAGGTCGACCTGATCGTGATCGACACCGCACATGGCCACAACAAGGACGTGTCGCGGGCTGTCGAGCGGGTGAAGAAGCTCTCCAACCGCGTCCAGGTGATTGCCGGCAACATCGCCACCGCCGAGGCGGCCAAGGCGCTGATCGACGCGGGCGCGGACGGCGTGAAGGTGGGCATCGGCCCGGGCTCGATCTGCACCACCCGCGTGGTCGCCGGCGTCGGGGTGCCGCAGCTCACTGCGGTGATGGATGCCGCCAACGAGGCCGCGAAGCACGACGTGCCGGTGGTCGCCGATGGCGGCATCCGCACCTCGGGCGACGTCGCCAAGGCGATCGCGGCCGGCGCCTCCACCGCGATGATCGGCTCGCTGCTCGCGGGTACCGAGGAAGCGCCGGGCGAGACCTTCCTGTATCAGGGCCGCGCCTACAAGTCGTACCGCGGCATGGGCTCGGTCGGCGCGATGGCGCGCGGCTCGGCCGACCGCTATTTCCAGCAGGACGTGAAGGACCAGCTGAAGCTGGTGCCCGAGGGCATCGAGGGCCAGGTGGCGTTCAAGGGCCCGGCCAAGGACGTGATCCACCAGCTGGTCGGCGGCGTGAAGGCGTCGATGGGCTATGTCGGAGCCGCGACGATCGCCGAGTTCCAGAAGAAGGCGCGGTTCGTGCGCATCACCAATGCCGGCCTGCGCGAGAGCCATGTCCATGACGTGACGATCACTCGGGAAGCGCCGAACTACCCGACGCGGTGACGGGCAGGGCGCGATCCCGCGTCCGGACGGGCAGCGGGCTCGCGCCGCCGTCTATGCGATTGCGCGGGCTCGACAAATCGTTACCCTCCGGACGGTGCCAAGTTTCCATGACCTCCGGCCCGTGCCGGCCGACGCCCTGCTTCGACCGCTCCCCGGTTCAGCGCCCGGGATCATTCCCGGCGCGCCGTCCCTGTCGGACGGTTTCTCTCCCGCGCAACTATGGGGAGCGCTTGGGCTGAGCCTGGCGATTTGCGGCGCGCTGCTGTGGAAGGCGCAGCTCGGCGTCGATCTGCTGCGGCCGGGCAACGCACCCTATTTCCTGGCGCTCGCCCTGGCTTTCGCCGTTCGCCCGGTTTTCGGCCGCACGAGTTTCCGCTGGGCGGAGGCGGCGGCCGACTGCGCGGAGTATTTCGCCTTCTTCACCGCCATGGCGCTGATCGGCGCGGTCAGCAGCTATCCGCTGGCGGCGCTGTCGCACGGCTTCGCCGATCCGTGGCTGCAGAGAGTCGACGAGGCGCTGCGCTTCAACTGGCTCGCCTGGTACGAGATGGCCGCCAGGCACCGGAGCCTGCAATTGCTCGGCATGGCTGCCTATCAGAGCATCTATGTGATTCCGGCGGCCTTGCTCGCGGCCTTTGCGATCCGCGGCCAGCGCCGCGAAGCGCATCGCTTTCTCGCCGGTTTCTGGCTGGCCGCATTGATCACGCTGACCCTGTACCTGTTCATGCCGGCGGTGGGGCCGCTCTCCTATCTCTGGAAGGGGCCGATCCCCTATATGCCGAGCAGCGCCATCTGGCAGGAAACGCTCATCCCCCCGCTTCGCGCGCACCAGCTGAGTCGCGTCAATCTCGACGAACTGCGCGGCCTGGTCTCGGCCCCCAGCTTCCATACCGCCTCGGGCGTCCTCTATATCGCCGCGGCCTGGCGCTGCGGAAACCTGCGCTGGCCGCTGATCTGCCTGAGCCTGGCGATGCTGTTGTCGGTGCCGGTGGAAGGGACGCACTATCTGTCGGACATGATCATCGGCGCAGCCGTGGCGCTGGCGGCGCTGATGCTCGCATCCAGGCTGATGGACAGATTCGGGCGCGACACGCCGGGACTCCGCGCGCGCCCGGCATAGGGATGCCTAGGTTGAGTTCTCATATTCCTCCTTCGTCACCCCGGCCTTGCGCCGGGGTCCCGCTGCCTTGCTGACGGAAGAAGAAGCGGGATCCCGGCGCAAGGCCGGGATGACGGTGAAAGATCAGATAGTTGTTCGAGTTCTCAACCTAGGCGCCATAGCCGATCCGCACCTTGCCCGCCGCCTCGGCCGCCACGCGGCGCGCCGCATCGGTATCCCCGGCGAGGGCCAGCGCCACGCCCATCCGCCGGTACGGCCGCGAATTCGGCTTGCCGAAGATCCGCACGTCCACTTCGCCGCCCGGCACCGCCAGCGCCTCGGCCAGCCCGTCATAGGACAGGTCCTCCGCAGCCCGGTCCGCCAGGATCACCGCCGATGCCGAGGGCCCGCGCAGCACGATCGAGGGGATGGGCAACCCCATCACCGCGCGCGCATGCAGGTCGAACTCGCTGAGGTTCTGCGAAATCAGGGTCACCATGCCGGTGTCGTGGGGGCGGGGGGACAGTTCGGAGAAGATCACTTCCTCGCCCTTCACGAAGAACTCCACGCCGAACAACCCATAGCCGCCCAGATCGTCGACCACCTTGCGCGCCATCTCCTGCGCGTCCGCTATGGCGGAGGCGGACATGGCGGCGGGCTGCCAGCTCTCCTGATAGTCGCCGCGCTCCTGGCGGTGGCCGATCGGCGGGCAGAAGAGCACGCCCTGGCGCGTGCGGACCGTGAGCAGCGTGATCTCATAGTCGAAGGCGACGAACTCCTCGACGATCACGCGCTTGCGATCGCCGCGCATGTTCGCGACCGCATAGTCCCAGGCCGCCTCCAGGCCATCGGCCGAGCGCACCGTGCTCTGCCCCTTGCCCGAGGAGGACATGACCGGCTTGATCACGCAGGGCAGCCCGGTGTGGCCGGCCCCGGCCAGCACTTCCTCCAGGCTCTCGGCATAGCGGTATCGCGAGGTGCGCAGGCCGAGCTCGACCGCCGCGACTTCGCGGATGCCGTCGCGGTTCATGGTCATCTGCGTCGCGCGGGCAGAGGGGACGATGGTGACGCCCTCGGCCTCCAGTTCGGCGAGCACCTCGGTGCGGATCGCCTCCACTTCGGGCACGACATAATCGGGCCGGTGCTTCTCCACCGCCGCGCGCAGCAGCGCCCCGTCGAGCATCGAGAACACTTCGAAGCCGTCCGCCACCTGCATCGCCGGGGCGCCCGCATAGGCGTCGCACGCGATCACATGGGCGCCCAGCCGCTTGGCCGAGATCACGAACTCGCGGCCGAGCTCGCCCGAGCCGAGGAGCAGGATCTTTGCCGTGAACGCCATGTGCTTGCCTTCCGATTGGGTTGGCGTGGCTGTGGCGGGATCGGCCGGCAATGTCGAGATTCCGCTGTCAAAGTTGGAGATGTTCTGCTTCTGGTCGGGGTATGCCGAGCGCGATTGCCCCGACCCGCGACCCCTCCCGCACCCGCGCGGAGGTTCAAGCGATTCAACATTTTGTTCAACCGCCCGGTTTGATGTCGTGAACCCCTCGGCGCGTCTCCAGGCTGCCATCGACCTGCTCGACAAGATCACCGATGCCGCCCGCGACCAGGGCGGATCGGCCGACACGATCATCGCCCGCTGGTTCGGCGAGCGCCGCTATGCCGGCTCCAAGGACCGCCGGGCGATCCGTGCGCTGGTCTATGATGCGATCCGCATGCTCGGCGACCGCCCGGAAAGCGGCCGCGCCGCGATGCTGGCGCTGGCCGCGCGCCGGCCCGAGCTGGCGGCCCTGTTCGACGGATCGCCCTATGGTCCCGCGCCGATCGTGCCGGGCGAGCCCGTTGCCGAAGCGGGCGTGCTGCCGGGCTGGCTGGCGGCTGCCTTCCTGGCATCGGACCTCGATGCCGATGAGCAGGGAGCATTGCTCGAGCGTGCCCCGCTCGACATTCGCGTCAACACGCTGAAGGCCGATCCGGCGGCGATCCGGGCGGAGATCGCCGGCGCGGTGCCGCTGCCGGGCCTGCCGGCGGGGCTGCGCGTGCCTTCGGATACGGCGATCGAGCAACTCCCGGCCCATAAGGACGGCTTGCTCGAGGTGCAGGATGCCGGCAGCCAGCTGGTCAGCCTGGCGGCGGGCGCCGGGCGCGGGCAGCGCGTCATCGATCTGTGCGCGGGCGGCGGCGGCAAGACGCTCGCGCTCGCTGCGGCGATGGCGAACCATGGTTCGATCCTCGCCTGCGATATCGACCGCGCGCGGCTTTCCCGGCTGATGCCCCGAGCCGAGCGGGCCGGGGTGTCGATCGCGGAGACCCGCCTGCTCAATCCCAACCAGGAAGCCGCGATGCTCGCCGACCAGGCCGGCCGCGCCGATGTCGTGCTGGTCGATGCACCCTGTTCGGGCACCGGCACCTGGCGCCGCAACCCCGAGGCGCGCTGGCGGCTGACGCCGCAGCGGCTGGACCGATACGTCGCGACTCAGGCGGCGCTGCTCGATATCGCCGCCGATCTCGTCCGCCCCGGCGGCGTGCTGGTCCATGTCGTCTGCTCGCTGCTCGATGCGGAAGGGGCGGGGCAGGCCGAGGCGTTCCTTGGCCGGCATCCGGGCTGGAGTGCCGAGCCGCTGGCGCTCGGGGCCGGCACGCCGCGTGGCCCGGGGCTGCGCTTCACCCCGCTGGGGGACTCGACCGATGGCTTTTTTGTCGCGAGGATGCGCCGGCCATGATAGCGACGGGGCAGATTTCGGAGAATGTGATGCGTTTCACTGCGATTGGGGCAGCCGGTGCGTTGCTGCTGCTCTCGGTTTCCACCTCGCTGATGGCGCAGCGTGCCGACAACCAGATCGATCCGCGCTCGGTGGAACTCGTCAGGCAGGGCCGCGCGGCGCTGGCTGCCGGTAATTTCGAAGGTGCGGGCGATGCGCTGGAAAGCGCGCTGGCGGTGGATCCGCGCAACCGCGAAGCCTATCTCGTCCTCGCCGAGATCGCCCGCAAGAACAGCCTGCCCGGCAAGGCGATCCGCCTCTATCGCGAGGCGCTGAGCCTCGAGCCGAACGACACCGCGGCGCTGCGCGGCCAGGGCGAGGCGATGGTCGCCAAGGGCGCGATGGAGCGGGCGAAGGAAAATCTGGCCAAGATCGAGAAGCTCTGCGCCAAGGGGTGCGCCGATGCGACTCAGCTCTCGGCGGCGATCGCCAAGGGGCCGCCGGTCACCACTGCCCAGGCCGAACCCGCCCCGACGCCGAGCGCCACGCCGACGGCCAAGCCCTGATCCTGCCTGCCCGGGGCCCGATCCTGCTTGCAATGTAGGGTTTCGCCTGCTGGGATTTCCCGGCGGGCCGATCCGGTGCCGTCGCTCTTTGACGAGTTCAACCCAGGGTGCGGGCCAGCCCGGCGAATTCCGCGACGGTCACCGTTTCGGCGCGGCGGCTGGAATCGATGCCCAGCGTCTCCATTGCCTCCAGCGCGCCGGGCACGCCCTTCAGGCTCTGGCGCAGCATCTTGCGGCGCTGGCCGAACGCGGCGGCGGTGAGCGTCTCCAGCGTCTTCAGCCGCACGCCTTCGGGCGGCGTGCCGGGGACGATGTGGACGACCGCGGACATCACCTTGGGCGGCGGCGTGAAGGCCGAGCGGTGGACGTGCATCGCGATCTTCGGAGTCGAACGCCATTGGGAAAGCACGGCCAGCCGGCCATAATGCTCGGTGTCCGGGCCGGCGACGATCCGCTCGGCGACTTCCTTCTGGAACATCAGCGTCAGGCTGGCCCACCACGGCGCCCATTCGGCCGAAAGCCAGCCGACGAGCAGGGCGGTGCCGACATTATAGGGCAGGTTGGCGACGACATGGGGCTTGCCCTGGAACAGCGCGGGCGCGTCCACTTCCAGTGCATCGCCTTCGATGACGCGGAGCTTGCCGGGGAAATAGCTGCCGAGCTCCTCGAGCGCGGGAATGCAGCGTCGGTCACGCTCCACCGCGGTGACGCTGGCACCGCCCTGGAGCAGCGCCCGGGTGAGGCCGCCCGGGCCGGGGCCGACCTCGAACACCTCGGCGCCGTCGAGCTTGCCGGGCACCTTGGCGATGCGGGCGAGGAGCTGGTGGTCGAACAGGAAATTCTGGCCCAGCGCCTTGCTCGCGCTGAGACCATATTTGCCGATGACGTCCCGGAGAGGCGGAAGGCTGGTCACGCCGCGGCTTCGGCCCTGCGCTGCGCGGCGCTGGCGGCCAGCTTGATCGCGGCGATCATCGCCCCGGGATTGGCGGCGTCCTTGCCGGCGATGCCGAAGGCGGTGCCGTGGTCGGGCGAAGTGCGCACGATGGGCAGGCCGAGGGTGATGTTCACGCCCTCGTCGAAATGCAGCGTCTTGATCGGGATCAGCGCCTGGTCATGAGTCGGGCAGAGCGCGGCGTCATAGCCGGCCCGGGCGCGGGCGTGGAACATCGCATCGGCGGCGAAGGGGCCGATCGCGTCGATTCCCTCCTCGCGCAGCCGGGCGATGGCGGGCTGGAGGACGTCGATCTCCTCCCGCCCGATCTCGCCGCTCTCGCCGGCATGGGGGTTGAGGCCGGCAAAGGCGAGCCGGGGGCGCTCGATGCCGAAATTGCGCAACAGGCCGCGCGCGGTGACGCGGGCCTTGGTGAGCACCAGCTCGATGGTGAGCAGCTCGGGCACCCGGGCCAGCGGCTCGTGCACGGTGATCGGCACCACGCGCAGCGTGGGGCCGGCGAGCATCATCACGGCGTTCTCGGGGGAGATGCCGCAGCGTTCGGCGACGAACTCGGTCTGGCCGGGATGGGTGAAGCCGATCTTGTAGAGCTGGACCTTCGATACCGGGCCCGTCACCACGCCGCCGGCGGCGCCGGCATTGGCAAGGCCGACCGCCAGCTCAAGCGACTGGAGCGCCGCCTTCGCGCTGGCCTCGTCGGGGCTGCCCGGGGTGACCTCGCAGGTGTCGCTGACGGCGAGCACCGGGAGCGCGTCGCCAAAGACGCCGGCCGCTTCGTCCGGATTGTTGATGCGCGCCACCGGGCCGTCCCACACGCGCTCGACTGCGCCCGGGCAGCCGATGGCGAAGAAGGGCGCGAGCGAGTGAAGCTCGCGCGCCTTCCATGCCTTGGCGGTGATCTCGGGGCCGATTCCGGCCGAATCGCCCATGGATATGGCGAGCGGCCGGATCACCTCAGCGATATTCGATGAGCGCGTCGCGCCGCAGGTCGCGGAGCATGCGCTGCGCACGCAGATTGGTACGCTTGTCGGCCTCGCCGTCCTGGATCTGCTCGAGCGAGGGCAGGCCGGGAGCCGGCGGATCGTCGCGGCCGCATACGACGAGAACGCGCACGCCGTCCTCGATCGTGCCGAAGGGCTGGGTCACCTGGCCCACCTGCAGCGGCAGGATGATCTGCTGGAGCGCGGGCGGCAGCTCGCCGATCACCACGCCGTCCTTCTCGACCACCTCGGCATTCTGCGCGGCGGCGACGTTGGAGGCATCGCCGCAGCCCTTGATGGCCTGGGTCGCCTGCGCGAACTGGCCGGCGCGCGCCGTGGCCTGCGCCTCGGTCGTGCCCTTGGGGAAGGAAATGGTGATCTGGCGCAGCGAGAGCTTGGCGCCCCGCGGATCGGCCATGCCGACCTTGCGCTTGTCGGCGAGATAGACGACCGTGAAGCCGGTGGTGAGCGGGATCGGACCGGCGACCTGACCGGGCTGCATTTCCTCGACGGCCTTGGTCATCTCGTCCGGCAGGACGCCGGGAGCGAGGCGGACCCAGCCGAGATCGCCGCCCTGGCCCTTGGTCGAGCTCTCCGAATAGGTCTTGGCGAGATAGTCGAACGGCGCGCCTTCCTTCATCTGCTGGATGATGCGCTGCATGCCCGCATAGACTTCCTGCTTACGGTCGTCGGTCGCGTTCATGTAGATTTCGTAGACGTGATATTCCTCGCTGCCCTGCGCGGCCTTGAGGCGGTCGAGAATGGCCTTGGCCTCCTCGTCGCTCACGTTGATGTCCACCTTGCGGCGCAGCAGCCGGCTCCAGGCGACTTCGCCCTCGACCTGCTTGCGCATCGTGCGTTCCGAAGCGCCGACCTCGCGCAGGAAGGCGCGCATCTGCTCGGGCGTCTTCTGGAGGCGGCGCGCGACCGAGGCGAAGCTCTGGTCGATCTCCTTGGGGTCCACCTTGATCTCGTTGGCCTTGGCCTCCTGGATCTGCAGCGTCTCGTCGATCAGCTGGCGCAGGATCATCATGCGATACTGATCGCGCTCTTCCGGCTTCAGGTTGAGCTTGTTGAGCGCGATGATCAGGTTGAGCCGCTGGTCGACGTCGGTGCCGGTCAGCACCGTGTCGTTCACGATGGCGGTGGGCTTGCGGACATTCGGATCGGCCTTGCCGAACAGCTTGAGATCGCGGGGAAGATCGAGCTGGGCGGCGAGCGCCGCTTCCTGCTCCTCCTGCGACGCAGGCGACGGCGCCGGCGTGTTCGGGGCGGTCTGCGCCATGGCGGCGGAGGCCAGGCTGGAGATCGCGAGCGCCAGAACGGACGAGCGGCCTGCGCGGATCGCCTTGGTAACACCAATGTTCACGTGAATCCGTACCCTCAAATCTGCCGGAAGCGTGGCGCTTACTGGCCAATTGTGCCTGAACTTAGGCTTACCGGCGGTTCCCCTCTGCCGCGGAGCCTAGCGTCCGAGATTCTTGAACGCCAGCGTGAACAGATAGGAGTTGCCGCGCGACGCGTCGCCAGTGGTGGCATAGTCGCGCTTCCAGGTGAAGCCCAGCCTCAGGCAATCGTCCTCATAGGTGATGCCGACGCGGTGGCGCACCGGCTCGAACCCGTCGGAGAGTGAGGTCGGGTCCTCCTTGCGGTCGGTGAGGTCGACCAGCGTCGAGCCCGAGATCGACCAGAAGCGCGCGATCTGGACGCGGGCGCCGAGCCGCAGCTCCTCGCGGTCCTGCAGGTCTTCCAGCGACGCGCTGATGTTGCGGTTGAGCCGCAGATAGCCGAGCTGGATATAGGTTGACCGCGAGCCGAGCGTCATGTCGACTTCGTTGCGGCGGAAGGCGAGGTTGTCCTTGTCCAGCCGGTAGCGATGGGTGAAGCTGATGAAGTCGCGGAAGCGGATCACCGTGCGGCCGACGATGTCGGAAACCCGGTCGGTCAGCCCCGTCCCGTCGGGGAACAGCGTGGGGCGCGACGAGATGCGATAGCTCTGGCCGATATTCGCGTCGATCGAGAAGCCCGGCAGATAGAGCGCATAGTCCATGCCCCAGGTGAACCGGGTCGAATCCTCGAACCGGTCATAGCCCGGGAAGCGATTGAGCGCGAAGAGGTTGGAATCCTCCAGATCCACCGCGCGGGCGTCCTCGTTGGGGACTTCCAGATTGGCGATCTTGGGCGAGGCGACAACCTGGAAACGGGGCGTGATTCGCTGAGTGCCGCCGAACAGGCTGCCGACCAGCGGCCATTTCACGTCCACCGCAGCGGCGGCGATGCCGCGGGTGTGGAAGCCGTCCTCGCCGCGATAGCTGACCACGCTGGTCAGGTTCGTGTCCGAGGCGTTGTAGAGGTCGCCCCGGGCATAGGCGGTCAGAGTCACTTCCTGACCCCAATTGGTCAGGCGGCGCAGGTCCCAGCGGGCGCTGGCGAAGGCGCGCTGCGAATCCTGCCCGTCCGAGCGGCCGATCGCCAAAGTGTTGAGCTGGAACTCGAAGCGCCCGCCGACCAGCCCGTCGTCCATCCGACGGCGATAGTCGATCTCGGGCAGGGCATAGGGCTGCAGGCCCTGACGATCGCCGACCCGCAGCGTCTGCACCACCCAGGCGTTTATCGAAAAATAGCTATCGGCATCAATACGTTCTACGCGAATATTATTGCGCAGCCTGTCATCGCGCGAAATGTCGTAGCGACGCAGGAAGGTGCGATCGGTAGTCAGCCGCAGCGAGGCGCTGACGCTCCAGGCCGGATCGAGCTGGAAATTGCCGACCGCGTCGAAATAGCCGCGAAAGTCGTTCTTCGAAGTGGCCGGCGTGACGGGAACCGTCAGATCGTCTGCCCGGCGGCTATAGGTGCCATAGGCGCTGAGCCGGAAGGCGCCGAGCGCATTCAGCTCGCGATAATCGGCCTGCAGCACCGGCAGCACGTTGGTGTAGATGCGCGGCGTGATCGTCAGGTCGCGATTGGGCGCGAAGCTGAGATAATAGGGCAGGGCGAACTGGAAGCCGTTGGTGCGATTGTAGCGCAGGTCCGGCGACAGGATGCCGCTGGCGCTCTCGCCGCCCACCGGGTGCGAGAAGACCGGCAGGGGGATCGTCGCGAAACCGAACACCGAGACACGGGCGCCGGTGTAGCGCAGCCGCTTCGTGTCGGGATCATAGACTACCCGGTCCGCAGTGACTTTCCAGGTCGGCTCCTTGGGGCATCCTTCCGAATCGCCGACCGCGCAGGGCGTGTAGGCGGCGTTGTGGACGATGAAGCTGCCGTCCTCATGGCGCTCGCCGCGCTGGGCGGCAACGCGCCCGCCCGCGTCGAGCACGACCAGCATGTTCTGGACGACGCCGTCCTTCAGCGTGTCGGTCAGCTCGATCTTGTCGCCATAGGCGCTGTCGCCCTGCGGATTGACCAGGACGACATTGCCCTCGGCCACCACCCGGCCCGACTTGCGGTTCCACACCACCTTGTCGGCGCGTAGCCGCTCGCTGCGGCGATAGAGGCGGACATCGCCGGTGGCGGTCACCACGTCCTGCTCATTATCGTATTCGAGCTGGTCGGCAGTGAACTGGATCTGGTCCTCGCCCTCGCCCTCGGGTAGTGCCGTTGGCGACGGGGGCGGCGGCTCGACCGCCGGAGTCTGCAGATTGGGGGTGGCCGCCGGAAGCGGGGCCGGCGCAGGAGCGGGCGCGCGCTGATTCGGCTCGGTCTGCGTCTGCGCGCGCGCTTCGGCCGCCAGGCACAGGCCCAGCGCGGCCGACAGCAGCAAGGCCTTGCGCGTCACTTCGATTCCCACCTTTGCTTCAACTCCCGTGCACGCGGCCCCTACCGCCCTATCGCAGCGGTTGCGCCATCGCAACGTCACGTGCGTTGGCCCGAACGCACGGAAACGCTAACAGGAGCCATGCAGGTCGATTTCTACCATCTGACGCAGCTTCCCCTGGAACGCGCGCTGCCCCGTATCGCCGAGCGCGTGATCGAGGCCGGCGGGCGGCTGCTGATCGTGGCGGGCGAGGCGAGCCAGCGGGCCCGGCTCGACCAGCTGCTATGGACCTATGCGCCCGACAGCTTCCTGCCGCATGGCCAGGCGGGTGGGCCCGACGACGATCGCCAACCGGTGCTGATCGCCGCCGAAGCGGGCACCGCGGCCAATGGTGCGCGCAACGTCGCCCTGGCCGACGGCGTGTGGCGCGAAGAGGCGCTGGGCTTCGAGCGGGTCTTCCACTTCTTCGGCGAGGAGCGGATCGCCGAAGCGCGCATCGCCTGGAAGGCGCTGGCCGACCGCGACGGGGTGGAGCGCAACTATTGGAAGCAGAATGCGCAGGGCCGCTGGGAAAAGGCGGCCTGAGTTGCGGGCGCCGGACGCCCAAAAGCGCTCCAGTAAAGAACAACATCGCGCGACCGGGCAAGCGCGTGCCGGCAGGGACGCTTGCATCGCGCGCCGCCCGGGACTAGGGAGCCGCGACTTTTCCACAACTTCAAAAGCAGGAGCCGCACGGCCATGGCCGCGAACCGGACCTTTTCGATCATCAAGCCCGATGCCACCCGCCGCAACCTGACCGGCGCAGTCACCAAGATGCTGGAGGAGGCCGGCCTGCGCGTCGTCGCCTCGAAGCGCATCCAGATGAGCCGCGAGCAGGCCGAGGGCTTTTACGGCGTCCACCGTGAGCGTCCCTTCTTCAACGACCTGGTCGAGTTCATGATCTCGGGCCCGGTCGTCGTGCAGGTGCTCGAGGGCGAGAACGCCGTGCAGCGCAACCGCGACATCATGGGCGCCACCAACCCGGCCAATGCCGATGCCGGCACCATCCGCAAGGAACTCGCCGAATCGATCGAGGCGAACTCGGTGCACGGTTCGGACTCGGACGAGAATGCCGAGATCGAGATCAACTTCTTCTTCAAGCCGGAAGAGATCGTCGGCTGATCGCCGAGGTTTCTACACCGATTTGGATGCGAAAGGCCGGGGTGGAAACTCCGGCCTTTCTCGTTTCCGGACGGGTGCTGGCTTCGGCGTTCGATGTGAGGGCTTGGCCCGTGAATTTGGAGCCATGGCCCGCCTCTACTTCCGTCACCCCCGGCCTTGCGCCGGGATCCCGCTATCTCGCCAGCGCAAGAAGCAGCGGGATCCCGGCGCAAGGCCGGGGGTGACGAACGAAGAATATGAGTCCCCCAACCTAGCGCATGGCGAGGTGGCCGCAGCCGCGCATCTGGCTAGTGCCCGGCACCAGGCCCTCCGCCGTCACCGTCACGCTGTGCAGGAAGCTGGCGCCCGCATCGTCCTTGCAGGGTTCGCGCTTGATCTCGACGATCACCGGCCGGAGCGCGCCATCTGCCCGAATCTCGCCGCTCAGGACGATCAGGGTGCTCGGCGCGTCCGCCGGCTGGCCCTTGTAGAACAGCTTGAAATCGCTCTGTCGCGAGCCGCTGGCCCAGACGAGATTGGCGTCATGGGCGCCGCCGCCGGTGGAGGTGATGTCGATGCTCCAACCTTCGCCGCCGCCGTTGAAGGCGGGAACCGGGCTCATCTGGCCTCCGCGGAGCTCCGCTGGCGGCCCGGAAGTCGAAGTCGATTGGGTGCAGCCGGCGAGCGCCAGCATCGTCATTGCGATCATCGCGCGCATTCCGAAATCCTCCCTTTGTCGTTTCCCGAAGCTGCAAACGCGGCGCGGGGATCGCGGTTGCCGAGGGCCGTCGATTGCAAAGCCAGGCCTGGCTGTCATGATCGGACGATCAGCATGCGAAAAGGGGGCGCGACCGGATGCGTAGGCTTGGAATTGCGGCGGCGCTGATATCGGTCGCCCTGCCTGGGAATGCCGGGGCGGCGGTGCTGCATCCGAAGGTGGTCATCCTGGGATATTTCGAGACCAGCAAGGCCTATGGCGAGAAGGGCTATTGGGGGGATGCCGACAAGCCGGGCGAACTGCATCACTGGATCGAGGGCCTGAACCTCAAGCGGCGGCTACCGGTCAAGGGGGCGTTCAACCCGGTCTGGGCGAATGCCGACGGATCGATCATCGCAATGAAGATCGGGCCCAACAGCCTGCATCCCGCCGTGAACCTGATGGCGCTGGGCCTGGACGCGAATTTCGACCTTTCCCGCTCCTACTGGCTGATCAACGGCATTGCGGGCGCGTCGCCGGAAACGGGGACCATCGGGGACCTGATCTGGACGGATTTCGTCGTCAACGGCGACGTCGCCCATGAGATCGACGCCCGCGAGATCCCCGCCGACTGGCCGGAGGGATATTTTCCGGCGGGCAAGACCAGGCCCTATCCCGAACCGCGGGTGGCGGCGGGCTCGCCAGAGGATGTCCGCAGCTGGACCGGCCCGTTCCGGACGAACCGCGCGCGGACGGTCACTATGCTGAATGCCTCGCTTGCCCGCTGGGCATACCGGCTGACCGTCCGCATCGCGCTTCCGGACAATGCCGAGATGCGGGCCGTTCGCGAGGAATATGACCAGCCCCGGGCGCGTTCGGCACCGGAAGTGGCGATCGGATCGACGCTCTCGTCGGAGACCTTCTGGCTCGGCGGGCGGCTGGATGCCTGGGCGCGCCGCTGGGTCCCCTATATGACCGACGGCCGCGGGACCTTCCGGACCACCGAGACCAACGACGCCGGGGCGATGGTCGCGCTGTCGGCGCTGGGTCGGGCAGGGCGGGTCGACCCGGACCGGGTCCTGCTGCTCCGCGCGGCGAGCAACTTCGACATGCCTCCCAGGGGCGTGCCGGCATCGGAGCAGCTCGTGCGCGAGGGGCCGCAATCCTTTGCGGGCTATCTGCCGGCGCTGGACGGGCTCTACCAAGTGGGCGTGCCGGTGGTGCGCGAGATCGTTCGCGGCTGGCCGGCCTATTCCAAGGCGCCGCCGAAGTGAGGATGCGGGCCGTGCCACAATCCCGTCGTCACCCCGGCCTTGCGCCGGGGTCCCGCTGTCTTACGGACGGAAGAAGAAGCGGGATCCCGGCTCTAGGCTGGGATGACGGCTTCAAATCAATGACTTATATAGGTTCTCAACCTAGCTGCGCGGCAGGGTGATCGTCGCCACCAGGCCGCCGCCTTCGCGATTGGCGAGGCTGATCTCGCCACTGGCGTCGCGGACGATGGCGCGGGCCAGCGCGAGACCGAGGCCGGCGCCGCCGGTCTCCCGGTTGCGCGATTCCTCGAGGCGAGTGAAGGGATCGAAGACCTTCTCCAGCTTCTCCGGCGGGATGCCGGGCCCACGATCGCAGACTTCGATCGCGACGCGCTGCTCGCCCGGGCGGAGATGAACCTCGGCGCCGCCGCCATATTTGACGGCATTCTCGATCAGGTTGCGCACTGCGCGGCGCATCAACGCGGGGCGCAGGTGCATGCGCAGCCGGGGTGCCTCCTCGAAGGTCACCTCCCGGCCGAGATCGCGGAAATCCTCGACCACGGCGTCGATCAGCGCCGAGAGATCGACATCGGTGGGCGGCTCGCTCGGGCGCCCGAGCCTGGCGAGGCTGAGGATGTCGTCGAGCGTGCGGTTCATCTCGTCGATCGTGTCGGCCATGCGGGAGCGATCGTCCTCGTCCTCGACCGATTCGATGCGGACCCGCAGCGCGGCGAGCGGTGTGCGCAGGTCGTGCCCGATCGCGCCGAGCATGCGGTCCTTCTCGTCGAGCATGCCCGTCACCCGGGTGCTGAGCGCGTTATAGGCGGCGATCACCGCGCGCACGTCGCTCGGGCCGCTTTCCTCGACTGGCCGGGCACCATCGCCGGGATGGAAATCGCGCGCGGCGGTGGCGAGCTTGCGCAGCGGCCGGGCGATGCGGTGGCCGGCCCAGAGGACGGGCAGGAGCACGACGATATAGAGGATGAGCGTCTGGGCGAGCAGCTGCAGGATCAGGGTGCGCTCCGAGCGCGGCCAGGCCGAGCTGAGCGAGAGCCAGCCCTTGCCGGGCAGCTCGACCGCCACCATCAGCTCGGCGCCCATGCGGCGGAGGCGATCGGCGCGGGCGGGGTCCATGCGCTTGAGCAGCGGGCGGCTGCCGTCGATCGGCCGGACCACGGCGACGACCTGCCCGATGGCGACGCCGCCATCGGTGAGCCCGCGGCGAAAGTCGCGTTCGATGTCGCTGCGGCGGACGAGCTCGGCGGGGATCGGGTTGACGGGGCCGAAATCGACGCGCCCGCGCAGCTGGCGGCGCCCCTCATGCCCGCCGCGCCGTTCGGCCATGCCGGGCGCGTCCGGGCGCGGGTTCACCGGCGCGCCGAGCCGCTCGGCTGCGTCGATCAGCCGGGTGACGGTGGGAACGATCACCTGGGCGAAGCGGGCGTTCTGGCGCTCGCGGACGAGGAAGCCGAAATTGATCGCCTGGGCGACGAACAGCGCCACGGCGACGAGCAGGGCGATCTGGCCGGGGAGCGAGCGGGGGAAGAGGCCGGTCATCGGGAAGCCGGGATCTCGTGCCTCAGGCCGGTCGCTTGCCGCCTGAGATCCCGCGCCGGATCGGGGCCGGGGTCGCCGGGATGGCGGATGGAGGTCACAGCCGCGTAACTTCGGCCGCCAGCGTGTAGCCGCCGCCCCAGACGGTCTTGATGATCGCCGGGTTGCGGGGATCGGGCTCGATCTTCTTGCGCAGGCGGCTGACCTGGTTGTCGATCGCGCGGTCGAAGGCGGCGGCCTCACGGCCCTGGGTCAGGTCGAGCAGCTGGTCGCGGGTGAGCACCGCGCGGGGCCGGGTAACCAGCGCGTGGAGCAGGCTGTATTCGCCGGTGGAGAGCGGAACCGAGACGCCCTCACGGTCGACCAGGGCGCGCTCGCCGGTCTTGAGCACCCAGCCGGCAAAGGCGAAGCTGCCCGCATCGGGCGCGTGCTGGCGGGTGCCGCCGGCCTGGAGCCGGCGCAGCACCACCTTGATCCGGGCGGCGAGCTCGCGCGGCGAGAAGGGCTTCACGACATAGTCGTCGGCACCCATCTCGAGCCCGACGATGCGGTCGGTCTCCTCGCCCCGCGCGGTGAGCAGGATCACCGGCGTGTCGCTGCTCTCGCGGATATGGCGGCAGAGCGACAGGCCGTCCTCGCCGGGCATCATGATGTCGAGCACCACCAGATCGATGGCATAGGCGGCCATGCGGGCGCGAGCGCCCTCGGCATCGCCGGCCTGGGTGATCCGGAAACCCTGCTTGGTGAGATACTGGGCGAGCGGCTCGCGGATCGAGCGTTCATCCTCGACGAGCAGGAGATGCGGCGTGTCCGGCATGTCGGGTTCGTAAGTCATGGGCATGCCGCAAGACAAGGGGTGCCCGGGCGGGTGAGGAGGCAAACCCGCCCGGGCCAGAGCGGGCGGGCTCAGTTGCTCTCCGAGCCGCCCGGCGGGGGACCGCGACGTTCCATCCGCGCGCGCATCGCCGCGAACTCGGCCTGATCGATCTTGCCGTCGTGATTGGTGTCGAGCCGGTCGAAGCGGCGCTCGGCCTGGGCCTGCATGTCGGCAAGCGTCATGTCGCCGGCCATGCCGCGACCGCCACCACCCCCGGGGCGCGCGGCGGCGCGCTCCTCCGGGCTGACCTTGCCGTCATGGTTGGTGTCGAGCCGCGCGAAGCGGGCGGCGACATCGGCCTGGAACTCTTCCTTGGTGATCGCGCCGTCATGATTGGTGTCGAGCCGGTCGAACATCCCGCCGCCGGGCGGGGGTGGGGCCGGCGGGGCGTCCTGGGCGAAGGCCGGGGCGCCAAGCAGCGTCGCGCCGAAGGCGGCGGCGAGAAGGAACTTCTTCATCGGGGTCGAACTCCTGTGTTCCGGGGGTGTCGCCCCGACAGGATTCGATTTCTGGACAGCAGCTGTCGCATGGATTTGTCATGCGCCCGGGAAACTGTCGCAAATTGTCTCAGCCGAAGATCGCGACTCCCTGCATCGCCTCGGCGACGGGTTCGCCTGCCGCGTTCCAGATCGCCATGCGCTGGGTGGAATAGCCGTGGTGCGCGGTGTCGGCGGTGGCGTGGAGCAGCCACCAGCCATCGGTGGTGCGCGGCTCGGCGGTCTGGAAATTGATCTGCCAGTTCAGCGAGCTGAGCGGCGTGCGGCGCTCCTCGATCAGCTTGAAGGCGGCGGGCGGCAGCGCATCGCCGATCGCCATCAGCTCGACGAACGGGTGAAGGCCGGCGGACGCGCGCAGCCGGGCCCAGCGCAGCCATTCGGCCGGGCCGGTGCCCTCCCGATGGTCCTGGAAGTTGAAATTGCCGGTGAAGAAGTCCTCGGGCCCCGTATAGAGCTCGGCGTCCGGCGCCGGCGGGGGCAGGGGCGCGCGCGGCGCCGTGTCATGGGCGAGGGCCGAGGCGAGCGGCGCCATGAACACGAACGTGGCGCGCAGGCCGAGCCCCGCCTCCGAGGCGACGTCGGACTGGAGGAAGGCGGCGTTGCGGCCGCGGCGGAGCTTCGTCGCGGTGACGGTCACGTCGCCGGCGAGCGGGCCGATAAAGGCGATCTGGGCCGAGCGGAGCGGAGGCAGGTCGGGCTCGGCCTCGAGCGCGGCCTGAAGCGCGAGCGCGGCGGAGAGGCCGCCATAGGCGGTGCGGCCCTGCATCCAGTCGGCGGGGACGGCGGTGGCGAGGCCGCCGCCGGTGCGTGCTGCCCCGGCCAGGATGTCCGCTAGCGGCGTCATCCGGCCGCGTACCGGTCGCGCAGCTCGCGCTTGAGGACCTTGCCGATCGCGTTGCGGGGCAGCTCGTCGAGCTTGACGAGATCCGCGAGGCGCTGGGTCTTGCCGACCCGGGCATTGAACCAGGCGAGGACTTCGGCCGAGTCGCCCGGGCCGGTGAAGAAGCCGACCGGCGTCTCGCCCCATTGCTCGGAGGGGATGCCGACCACCGCGCAATCCGCCACGCCGGGGTGCGCGACCAGCTCCGCCTCGAGGTCCGAGGGATAGATGTTGAACCCGCCCGAGATGATCAGGTCCTTCTTGCGGTCCATCAGGATCAGGAAGCCGTCCTCGTCGAAGCGGCCGACATCGCCGTGGCGGATATAGCGATTGCCCTCGGCGTCGTGCCAGCTGGCGTCGCGGGTGGCCTCGGCGCGGCCGTGATAGCCGCTCATCATCGCGCCCGAGCGGCCGACCACTTCGCCCATCTCGCCCTGCGGGACTTCGTTGCCCGCCTCGTCGATCAGGCGGATGTCCTGCCCCGGCAACGGCGTGCCGACGGTGTGGAGCTTGGTGGGGTGCATGTTGCAGAGCAGGGCAGTGGTGCCGCCGCCCTCGGTCATCCCGTAATATTCGACGAGCAGCCCCGGCCAGCGGGCGAGCACATCGGCCTTCAGCGCCGCGGAGAAGGGCGCGCTGGTGCAGGTCTTGAGGGCGAAGCTCGACAGGTCGAAGCTGTCGAAATCGGGCAGCGCCATGATCCGCTGATACTGGACCGGCACGAGCATCGCATGGGTGGCCCGGTGCTTCGCCGCCTGCGTCACGAAGGTGCGCGCGTCGAACTTGCCGAGCAGCACCGCGGTGCCGCCCCAGGCGATGGTGGGGATGAAGCTGACCAGCGTGGTGTTCGAATAGAGCGGGGTGGCGATCATCGTCACCGCATTGGCGAAGCCGCCGGGCGCGCGGGCGATGTGGATCCACCGCATCGCCTGGGGCTGGACGATGCCCTTGGGCACGCCGGTGGTGCCGGAGCTGTAGATGATGTTGAACGGATCGTCGGGGCCGATCTCGACCGGTACGGGCCTGCTGCCCTCCGGCGCCAGGAAGGCGTGGAAAGCGATGCCCGCATCGCCATCGTCGAGCGCCACCCGCTGCGCCGCGACGGCCGCGTCGCCCAGCGCCTTCGCTCCGGTGGCATCGAGGAACAGGATCCTCGCCCCGCAATCGGCGATCATCGCGGCGAGCTGCGCCGGCGTGGCCGAAGGCTGGAGCGGCGTGGGAACGCAGCCGGCCCGCAGCGCGCCGAAAAAGGCACAGGCATATTCGATCGACGGCGCGCCGAGGATCGCGACCGCTTCGTTCCTGGCCAGCCCTTCGCGCTGAAGCGCCGCGGCAACACGGTCGAGCATCGCGTCGAGCGCGGCATAGCTGATCGCCCGGTCCTCGCAGATCATCGCCGGCTTGTCCGGCCGCTCCTCCGCATGGCCGCGGATCAGATCGGACAATGTGGCGAATTCGCCGGCGAGCATCGCTTCGGTACGCATAGCTTCTCCCCCGTTCCCGGCACGCCTAGAAGAGCGCCGGGACGAAGGCCATACGCATTTTTCGAAAAAATGCTCAATCGCCCGGTTGCGGTGCCTCGGCAGGGGCGGGGCGCATATGGACGAACAGCGCGATGATCAGCGCGGCGCAGGCCATCAGCGTGCCCGCGACCAGGAAGGCCGCGCCGTCGAAGCCGCGATGCGAGCCCGCCGCCAGCGCCTGGGTGGCGATCAGCGGGCCGAGGATCGCCGCGACGTTGTTCATGCTCGAGATGCCGCCCTGCAGCGCGCCCTGGTGCGAGGCGCCGACCATGCCCGACAAGGTGCCGTTGAGCGCCGGATAGGCGAACGCCCCGAAGGCGCCGACCAGGAAGAAGGCATAGACCTGCCAGCCCTGCTGGATGAAGGCATAGGAGAAGAGCGTGAACGAGGCGGCGCAGAGCGCGATCAGCGCCGCCCCGCGCTCGCCGAACCGCTTGATCACCCGGCCGGTGAGCAGCGCCTGCACCAGCACGGTGAGGAAGCCGACATAGGCGAGCGACCAGCCGATCGCAGTGGCATCCCAGCCGAAGCGGATCGCCGCCCAGAAGGACCAGGTGGACGGATAGACGGTGCCGGCGAGCTGCCAGAAGAACCAGGCGAGCAGCAGCGGCCCGGCATTGCCGGCATGGAAGAGCGGGCGGAAGGCGCCGACGATGTGCGCGTCCGACCAGCGGAACGGGCGGCGGTTCTCCTTCGCCAGCGTCTCGGGCAGGAAGAAGAACATCACCGCCGCGTTCAGCGCGGCGCAGATCGCGGCGATCAGGAAGGGCGCGCGCAGGCCGAGCACCGAGCTGATCCCGCCCAGCGCCGGCCCCAGGATGAAGCCGACACCGAATGCCGCGCCGACCAGCCCGAACACCGCGCTGCGCTTCTCGGGCGGAGTCACATCGGCGATCACCGCGCTCGCCGGGCCGAAAGTGGCACCCGCGATGCCGGCGATGACCCGGCCGACGAACAGCCACGCCAGGCTGGGCGCGGCGGCCATCAGCGCATAGTCGATCGCGAAGGCCACCATCGACAGGATCAGCACCGGGCGGCGGCCATAGCGATCGCCCAGATTGCCGAGCACCGGGCCGGCGAAGAAGCCGGCGATGGCGAAGGCGGCGAGCATCCAGCCGGCGATGCGGGTCGCGGCATCGAGCTCGACATGGCCGAGCTCGGTGACGAGCGCGGGAAGCACCGGCATGACGATGCCGAAGCCGATCACGTCGATGAGCACGGCGATCAGCACGATCGGCACCGCGCGATGTTCGAACTTCATGATTATCCCCTTTGCGGGCCCTTTAGCAGAGAAGGGCGATGTCGCCATGCGGAATGGCGCAAGAACATAATGGGAACTTTGGCGACATGGCAAGGGGCATGGCAAGTACCCGTCATCCCGGCGAAAGCCGGGATCTCCCGCGAGGGCGCCGGGCAGGAGCCGCACCAGATTCCGGCCTTCGCCAGGATGACGGATAGGGAGCGAAGCCAAGGATTGCGGGACGACGGATGCGGCGCGGGGAAGATTGGCTTGACGCCCGCCCAGCCGTACCGCAAATTCGAAAGGACAAGAACATCCGGAGAGTGTGATGGCCACGGCCCCCGATATCGATGCCCCGGCGAATCCCCTGGATACGTTTCGCGCTGAGGCCCGCGCCTGGATCGCGGCCAATTTCCCGCCCGGCCTGAAGGGCAAGGACAATGCGATGTCCGCGATCGAGGGGCCGCACGAGAATTCGCCCGAGGAAGCCGCCTGGCAGCAGGCAATGGGCGACAAGGGCTGGGGCGTGCCGACCTGGCCGAGCGAATATGGCGGCGGCGGGCTGAGCCGGGCCGAGGCGCGGGTGCTCCAGGAAGAGATGCAGCGCGCCGGCGCCTGGAACCCGATCGGCGGCATGGGCGTGATGATGTTCGGCCCGACCCTGCTCGAATATGGCACGGAGGAACAGAAGCGCGAGCATATCCCGGCGATCGCCAAGGGGCTGGTGCGCTGGTGCCAGGGCTATTCGGAGCCGGGCGCGGGTTCGGACCTGGCCTCGCTCCAGACCTTCGCCGAGGATCATGGCGACCATTATGTCGTCAACGGCCAGAAGACCTGGACCAGCGGCGGCCAATGGGCGGACAAATGCTTCATGCTCGTCCGCACGGACAAGACGAAGAAGCATGAGGGCATCACCTTCCTGCTGGTCGACATGGATACGCCGGGCGTGGAAGTGAAGCCGATCCGGCTGATCTCGGGCAGCTCGCCCTTCTGCGAGACCTTCTTCACCGATGTGAAGGTTCCCAAGGCCAATCGAGTGGGCCAGGAAGGCGAGGGCTGGACGATCGGCAAGCGGCTGCTCCAGCACGAGCGCTCCAGCCTGTCGAGTGGCGGCTCGGCCGCGGGCCGGATGTTCGCGGGCGCTTCGCTGGGGCAGATCGCCAAGAAGTTCGTCGGCGTGGACGGCGAGGGCCGGATCGCCGATGCCGATCTGCGCAGCCGCATCGCCCGGCACGAGATGGACCTGCGCAGCTTCCTGCTCACGCTGCGGCGCACCGCGCTGGAGGCCAAGTCGAACCAGGGGCCCAGCGCCGCCACCTCGATCATGAAGAATGTCGGCGCGCGGATCATGCAGGAGCGCTCCGAGCTGCTGATCGAGATCCGCGGCCTGGCCGGCCTGGGCTGGGACGGCGACGGGTTCGAGGAGGATGCGCTGAAGGATGTGCGCAGCTGGCTCTTCGGCAAGGCGGTGTCGATCTATGGCGGCTCGACCGAGATCCAGAACAACGTGATCGCCAAGCGCATCCTGGGGATGCTGGATCATCAATAGTGCCGTCGCCCCGGCGAAAGCCGGGGTCTCAGGCCGCCAGCGCGCGGCTTGCGGCACGAGATCCCGGCCTTCGCCGGGATGACGAGGATAACGAGATGGCAATCCTGACCGAAGAACAGACGATGCTGCGCGACATGGCGCGCGAATGGGCGGACAACGAGGCCCCCGTCACCGCCTTTCGCAAGATGCGCGATGCCGCCCCGTCCGCCGGCTATGACGCGGAGATGTGGCGGGCCCAGGCCGAAATGGGCTGGGCGGGCATCCTGGTGCCCGAGGCGCAGGGCGGCGCCGGGATGGGCTATGTCTCGCTGGGCCTGGTGCTCGAGCAGCTCGGCCGCAACCTGGTCGCGACGCCGCTCGCCAGCGCCGCGGCGGCGACCAGCGCCATCCTGATGGGCGGATCGGACGCGCAACAGGCCGCATGGCTGCCGCAGATCGCGGCGGGCGAGCTGGTCGCCACGCTGGCGATCGACGAGGGCCCGCGTTTCGATCCCGCGAAGATCGCGACGAAAGCGCAAGGCGGCAAGCTCAGCGGCGTGAAGGCCTTTGTGCCCGAGGGCGACAGCGCGCAGCTGTTCGTCGTCGCGGCGACGGATGGGCTGTATCTCGTCCCGGGCGATCCGGGCGTAACGCGTTCGCCGCGGCACCTGACCGATGCGCGCAGCCATGCGCAGGTGACGTTCGACAATGCTCCGGCCGAGGCGCTGGGCGGCGGCGCGGAGCTGATCGGGCAAGTCGCGGACCGCGCGGCGGCGGCGGCGAGCGCCGAGATGCTCGGCATGGCCGAGAGCGCCTTTGCCCAGACCAACGACTATCTGAAGACCCGCGTCCAGTTCGGGCAGGTGCTGGCGAGCTTCCAGGCGCTGCAGCATCGCATGGCCAGGATGTTCACCGAGCTGGAGCTGTGCCGCTCGGCGGTGGAGGGCGCGCTGGAGGCGATCGACAGCGGCCGCGCGAACGTGGCGCAGGAAGTGAGCCTGGCCAAGGCGGTGGCGAACGAGACGCTCCATCTGGTCAGCCGCGAGATGATCCAGCTCCATGGCGGCATCGGCATGACCGACGAGCATGACGCGGGCTTCTACCTGAAGCGGGCGCGGGTGCTGGAAGCGCAATGGGGCAATGCCGCCTGGCACCGCGACCGGTTCGCGCGGTTGAACGGGTACTAGGGCCACGATTCAATCGGCAAAGCCCGTCGTCCCCGCGCAGGCGGGGATCCAGGATAGTTCGGGACAAGGATGCTGCCAGGCGAGCGCTCCCGGGAGCGCGCAGGACTCGACTGCGCGCAAGCCGCCCGTGGCCCTGGATCCCCGCCTGCGCGGGGATGACGAGGGAGCCGCGGAGATGGTGAAAGAATCAAAGCCTTGATCGGGTCCTGACCCTAGGTTGGGGACTCGCTATTCCTCCTTCGTCACCCCGGCCTTGCGCCGGGGTCCCGCTGCCTTGCTGAGGGCAGAAGAAGCGGGATCCCGGCGCAAGGCCGGGATGACGGTGGAAAACGGATACTCGTTTGGGTTCTCAACCTGGGCGCGCGACCCAATCATCAAACTCCGTCATCCCCGCGCAGGCGGGGATCCAGGGTAGTTCGGGACAAGGATGCTGCCAGGCGAGCGCTCCCGGGAGCGCGCGGGACTCGAATGCCCGCAACCCGCCCTTGGCCCTGGATCCCCGCCTGCGCGGGGATGACGAAGGTGGTTTGGGTCTGGCGACCCCGGGCCCGATCCGGGGTGCGATTTCATGCCGTATCGCGCCTTCGTCTGGGATCCCGGCCTTTGCCGGGGTGACGGTTATGGCGTGAGACCGCAAAGCGTCCCCAATTTTTCGAAGATCGATTCGGCTGGGGGAAGAAGACATAACCCAGCAATATATGACATTTGCGCAACACTGCTGAGTTAGTCCCCTTTTGCAACCTTTGTTCTGCTTGACGTCCCTCGGGGACCTGTCAGTATTCGAGGATAGGGTATGGAGCCGCCAAAGTGCTCTGGCCCGTGGTGGGAGAGATGATGATGATGCGGTTACGCCTTTTGTCGTGCGTTGCTGTTCCTGCGCTCAGCTTTGCTCTGGCGGCCCCTGCCTTCGCGCAGGACACCCAGACCCCGGCCGACGCGACTGCCCAGAACCAGACCGAGCAGAACACGGGAACCCGCGATCCCAACGAGATCGTCGTCACCGCCCAGGGCCGCGCCCAGGTGCTCGCCGACGTGCCGCTCGCCGTCTCGGCGGTGACCGCCACTCAGCTCGAGCGCACCGGCGCCAACGACATTCGCGCGCTCAACCAGGTCGCGCCGTCGCTGCTCGTCTCCTCGACCGGCAGCGACGCCAACACCTCCGCCCGCATCCGCGGCGTCGGCACGGTGGGCGACAATCCGGGCCTGGAAAGCTCGGTCGCGACCTTCATCGACGGCGTATATCGCTCGCGCACCGGCCTGGGCCTGAACGACCTGGGCGAGATCGAACGCATCGAAGTGCTGCGCGGGCCGCAGGGCACGCTGGGCGGGCGCAACGCCTCGGCCGGCATGCTCAGCGTCACCACCAAGGGGCCGGAGTTCACCTTTGGCGGCATGGCCGAGGCCACCTATGGCAATTATGACGCGTGGCGCCTGCAGGGCGCGGTGACCGGGCCGCTGACCGAGCAGCTCGCCTTCCGCCTCGACGGGCTCTATTCCAAGCGCGACGGCTTCTATCACGACGTCAATACCGGGCGGGACATCAACAATCGCGACCGCTATCTCGTCCGCGGCCAGCTGCTGTTCCAGCCCAGCTCCGATCTCTCCGTCCGCCTGATCGGCGACTATAGCTATCGCAAGGAAGATTGCTGCGCCGCCGTCTATGCGACTGCCGACGTGTCGCAGGCCAATGCCTATGTCTCGCCGACCAATCCGGGGCTGATCGCGCCGGGCACGCCGGTGGCGACGGTGCTGACCGGGATCACCGGCACGACCTTCGCGCAGTATTTCCCGGGCTATAACGACGCCTATTCGCGCCGCATCGCGACCAGCGCCAACCGCTCCTATACCGGCAAGACCAAGGACTGGGGCTTCTCGGCCGAGGTCAACTGGAACCTGGGCGGCGCCGAGCTGACCTCGATCACCGCCTATCGCGACTATGACAATACCCAGGCGGCCGATGCCGATTACGGCCTGGCCGACATCCTCTATTTCGGCCCGAAGAGCGGCCGCCAGTTCAAGACCTTCACCCAGGAGCTGCGCCTGCATGGCGAGGCCTTTGGCGGCAAGCTCGACTGGCTGGTGGGCGGCTATTACGCCCATGAGGACCTGGACACGAAGAGCGAGCTCAAGTTCGGCAACGATTATGGCCGGTTCGCCGCCTGTCGCGTCGTCTATGGCTCGTTCAGCGCCTTCTACAATCCGAACAATGTCGGCTGCCTGTCGCCCACCGGCGTGGCGGTGCTGAGCAACACGCTCGGGCCGCTCGGCGCGGCGGGGTCGGCGATGGTGCAGGGGCTGCAGCGGCTCGACACGGTTCGCAACGTCGGCGACGACACGGCGAACTTCGACCAGACCAGCTCGAACTTCGCCTTCTTCACGCACAACATCTTCCACGTCACCAGCAAGGTGGATCTGACGGTGGGCCTGCGCTACACCAACGAGACCAAGAAGCTGAACGCGAACTTCAACAATACCAACACGATATGCCCGGTGCAGCAGACGAACCTGCTGCCCTATATGGGCGTGGCCGCGCTGGCGCCGCTTGCGGGCGGCATCATCACGCTGAGCTGCCAGGGCGGCTCGTCCTCCGCGCTCAATGGGCTGACGCTGAACGACCAGCGCAAGGAGAACAAGTTCACCGGCACGGCGATCCTGTCGTGGAAGCCGGTCGACAACATCCTGCTCTATGCGAGCTATTCGCGCGGCTACAAGGCGGGCGGCTTCAACCTGGATCGTTCGGCCTTCAAGAACCCGAACCCGGCCCAGCCGCTGCCGATCTTCCCGATCAGCCTGGCCAATGCCGGCTATTATGCCGATGTGCTCCAGTTCGAGGAGGAAACAGTCACCGCCTATGAAGCGGGCATGAAGCTCTCGACCCGGGGCTTCAACCTGAACGTTGCGGGCTTCCGCCAGGAATTCAGCAACTTCCAGCTGAACACGTTCAACGGCACGGTCTATCTCGTCCAGAACATCAATGGCTGCAAGGTCAGCCTGAACGGCGGCGACCGCGACCTGAGCGCGACTACCGGCGCCTGCCCGTCGAACCAGATCAAGCCGGGCGTGGTCTCGACCGGTTTCGAAGTCGAGATGGCCATGTCGCCGGTGCGCGACCTGAACTTCAACTTCGGCGTGACCTATGCCAAGACCAAATACGCCAACAACCTGGTCGGATCGAGCAGCGGCGCGCCGCTCGATCCGGCGCTGCGCCTGCTGCCGGGCCAGCTGCTCTCGAACGCGCCCGAATGGGTGGTGACGAGCTCGGCGGGCTGGACGCCTTCGCTGGGCGGATCGCTGCGCGGCCTGCTCTATGTCGATGCCCGCCTGGCCGACCGCTACAATACCGGCTCGGACCTGTTCCCGCAAAAGGAGCAGCAGAGCTTCGTGGTGGTCAACGGCCGTATCGGCATCAGCGGCAACGACCAGCTCTGGGCCCTGGAGCTCTGGGTCCAGAACGCGACCAAGGCCAATTACATGCAGGTCGGCTTCAGCTCGCCCTTCCAGGCGGTGAGCACCACGCCGACGACGGGCTATCCGGGCGGGTCGCAGATCTTCTCGGCCTATCTCGCCGAGCCGCGGACCTATGGCATCACGCTGCGCTCGCGCTTCTGACGCCGGAGGGAGAAATGGGGACGGGCCCGCGGAGCGATCCGCGGGCCCGTTCGCCGTTTCAGGCGCGGTTCAGCCGGGTGGGCGGAAGGCGAGGGGGAGATGATCGTGGAGAAATGCCGCATGCGCTCGTGCCTGTTGCCCCTGTTCGCCTTGCTCGTACCGGCCCCGGCCCTTGCCCAGGCGGCGCCGGCGCCGGAATGTGCGGTCCGCGTCCAGTTCGGCAGCTATGCGATGGGGATCGACCGGCCCGCCTTCGAACGCGTGCGGGCGCTGCTCGCGCGCGATCGCGGGGTGCGGGCGGTGGACCAGCAGCATTGGGGGCGGGAAGGGGAGACGACGCTCTGCGTGCGGACGCGCCGGCCGGGCGATGCGCGGCGGCTGTTCGGGCGCGTGACGGCGGCGCTGCCCGCCAAGCCGCGCGGGCCGATCACGGTGGAGGCGCGCGGCGGCCTGCGCTTCGAGGTACCGCGACGGCAAGAACGCTAAATCGTGCATAACCGTGCGCGTTGACTCGCATGTTTATGCACGTTAATGCCGATTCATGATTGTTGATCCCCCCAATGCGCGGCGCGATGCGATTGCCGCGCGCCTTGCCGACGGGCAGCCGGTCTCGGCCGGCGCCCTGGCTGCCGAGTTCGCGGTTTCGGAAGACGCGATCCGGCGCGACCTGCGGGCGCTGGCCGCCGAGGGCAAGTGCCGGCGCGTCTATGGCGGAGCGTTGCCGGTCTCCCCGATCTCGGCGCCGATGGCGGCGCGGATGACGGGCGATCAGGGGCACAAGCATGCGCTTGCCCGCGCCGCCGCGACGACGATCCGGCCGGGCGAGTTCCTGTTCCTCGACAGCGGCAGCACCAACCTCGCGCTGGTCGAGTTCCTGCCCGAGGACAGGGACCTGACCATCGCGACTAATGCGATCGACATCGCCGCGGCGGCGCTGCGGCGGCAGGACCTGACGCTGATCCTGCTGGGCGGCGAGGCCGATCCGATCATCGGCGGCTGTGTCGATGCGGTGGCGCTGCAGGCGCTGATGCAGATGCGGTTCGACCGGGCATTCATCGGCGCCTGCTCGGTGTCGGAGGAAGGCGTGGGGGCGGCACAGCTCGCCGATGCGACCTTCAAGCGCGCCGTCGTCGCCCGGGCGGCGCGCACGGTGGCGCTGATCGCCAGCGACAAGCTCGGCCGCGCCGCGCCGCACCAGGTCGCGGCACTGGGCCAGATCGATCTGCTGGTGGTCGAAGCGAGCGCCTCGGCCGCGCAGCGCGCCGCGCTCGATGCGGCCGGGTGCCGCGGCATCCTCATCGCCGATCCCGCCTGAGCCGGAGCATTTCATGACTTCCGCCGATCGTCCGGCCACGCGGCTGGCCACGCGCCTTTCCTTCCTGGTCGCCGGATTCGGGATCTCCTGCTGGGCGCCGCTGGTGCCCTTTGCCAAGGCGCGCCTGCATATCGACGCCGCGATGCTGGGGGTGCTGCTGCTCTGCATCGGCATCGGCTCGATCGCGGCGATGCTGGCGACCGGGCCGCTCAGCGCGCGCTATGGCGGCAAGCCGGTGATCGTGACGAGCGGCATCGCGCTCGCAGTGATCCTGCCGCTGCTGACCGTCGCCGCGACACCCCTGGCGCTGGGCGGCGCGCTGCTGCTGTTCGGCGCCGCGCTCGGCTCGCTCGACGTGGCGATGAACGTGCATGCGGTGGAAGTGGAGCGCGCGGCGGACCGGCCGCTGATGTCCGGCTTCCATGCGCTGTTCAGCATCGGCGGCTTTGCCGGTGCCGGGCTGATGACGATCTTCCTGTCGCTGAAGGTGAGCGCGCTGGCCGGCAGCCTGGTGTGCGCGGGGATCATGCTGGCGGCGATGCTGGTCGCCTGGCCCCGATTGCTGCCGGCCATGCAGGGCGAGGACGGGCCGCTGTTCGTGCGGCCGCACGGCGTGGTGGTGCTGCTGGCGGTGCTCGCCATGGCGACCTTCCTGGCCGAAGGCGCGATGCTCGACTGGAGCGCGCTGCTGATCACCCAGATGGGGCTGGTCGGCGCGACGCAGGGCGGGCTGGGCTATATCCTGTTCGCGATCGCGATGACGGGCGGGCGGCTGCTGGGGGACTGGCTGACGGCGCGGCTGGGCGATTACCGCACCTTGCTCGGCGGCGGGCTGGTCGCGGTCGCGGGCTTCGTGGTGCTGCTGAGCGTGCCGGTCGCGCCGGTCGCCCTGGCGGGGTTCCTGCTGATCGGACTGGGGGCGTCGAACATCGTGCCGGTGCTGTTCCGCCTTGCCGGGGCGCAGACTCATATGCCGCCGGCCCTGGCGATCGGCGCGATCACCACGCTCGGCTATGCCGGCATTCTCGCCGGGCCGGCGGCGATCGGCCTGGTGGCGGAGGGGGTGGGGCTGCGCGCCGCCTTCTGGATGCTGGCGGTGCTGCTCCTGCTGGTTCCCTTCACCGCCCGGCGGACGGCAAGGGTGGCGCATTCGGCCTGAAGCGATGCCGGCGCCTCGCACAAGGGCTATTGCGACTAGCTTGCAATAGCATCTCGTCGCTGCTAGCGGCTCCCGCGAACAGGGCCGGCCCATGGCGGCACGGCGAAACTCCCGGGGGTCCATCCATGGCCGTGCGCGCGCGCCTTTCGCTGCTTTCCTTGCCGTTGCCGGCGCTTGTCGTGGCGATGCCGCCCGTCGCCCATGCCCAGCAGGCCGAGCCGCGAAAGGATGCGGAGAATTCCGAGGAGATCGTCGTCACCGCGGCGCGCACGATGCTGCCGCCCAACGCGCTGCCGCTCACCATCGACGTGATCGACAAGCAGCGGCTCGACCAGCAGATCGCGATCTCGGGATCGGTGACCGACGCGGTGGCGAACCTCACGCCGTCCTTCTCGCCGACCCGCCAGAAGCTGTCCGGCGCGGGCGAGACGCTGCGCGGACGCTCGCCGCTCTATGCGATCAACGGCATCCCCCAGTCGACGCCGATGCGCGACGGCAGCCGCGACGGCTTCACCATCGACGGCTTCTTCGTCGACCGGGTCGAGCTGATCTATGGCTCGAACGCGCTGCAGGGGATCGGCGGCACCGGCGGCATCGTCAACCAGGTGACGGTGGGCGCGCCGAAGACCGATGGAGTCAGCGGGCGCGTGCTGCTGCAGGGCACGGCGGACAACGACTTCCGGAGCGACGGCATCGGCGGCAAGGCCGCGGGGCTGGTCCAGTGGAAGTCGGGCCGCTTCGACGCGAGCTTCGGCGCGGCCTATGAGAAGCGCGGCGTCTTCTACGACGGCGACGGGCGCCGTGTCGGCCTGAACCTCACCCAGGGCGAGACGCAGGATTCGGCCACGGTCTCGCTGTTCTCGCGCATCGGATACCAGCTGGGCGATACCGGGCGGATCGACCTGATCGCGAGCCGCTTCGAGCTGAAGGGCGGCGGCAATTATGTCGCGGTGCCGGGCAACCGCGCCACCGGCCTGCCGACCAGCGCGATCCGCGGTGACGCCCCGGGCAAGCCGGCCGCGAGCCGGACCGAGAGCGTGGCGCTCACCTATACCGACACGGCGCTGGGCGGCGGCAATTTCATCGGCCAGATCTTCTTCAACCGCACCCATGACACGTTCGGCGGCGAGATCGCGCCGATCGCGACCTTCCAGGACCCCAGGCTCGATCCGACCGAGAAGCTGTTCGACCAGTCCGAGAACCGCTCGCGCAAGCTGGGCGCCAAGCTGAGCTACGAGCGGGCGGTGCCCGGCTTCGAGGCGCTGACCGCCACGCTCGGCTTCGACGCGCTGGTCGACAAGACCGAGCAGCGGCTGATCGCCACCGCGCGCATCTGGGTGCCGCCCAGCGACTTTCGCAGCCTGGCGCCCTTCGCCCAGGCGAACCTGAAGCTGTTCGGCGGCAAGCTGCGCCTGGCCGGCGGCGCGCGCTACGAGAATGTCGAGATCAGGATCGACGATTACCACACGCTCGCCTCGACCACCTATGTCGCGCCGAACAAGGCGACCTATGGCGGCGTCGCGGTCTCGGGCGGCAAGCCGAAGTTCGAGGACCTGCTGTTCAACGGCGGCGTGATCGTGGAGCCGGTGCCCGGCATCCGCGCCTATGCAAGCTATGCCGAGGGCTTCACCGTGCCCGACATCGGCCGCATCACCCGGGCAATCAAGGTGCCCGGCGTCGACCTGGACAATTATCTCGACATCTCGCCGATCGTCTCGAACAATCGCGAGATCGGGGTGGAGGCGAAGCGCGGGCCGCTCGACGCCTCGGTCACCTATTTCTGGTCGTCGAGCGACAAGGGGCAGCTGCTGATCGCGCGCGCGAGCGGGATATTCGACGTGCAGCGCCAGCGAGTGGAGATCGAGGGGCTGGAGGTCAATCTGGGCGTGAAGCTGCCTATGCCGGGCCTGAAGGCGAGCATCGGCTATGCCCATCTGAAGGGCCGCTACGACGCGGACGCGGTGCCGGACGGCAAGGTCGACACCGATCTCGACGGCACCAACATCTCGCCCGATCGCATCAACCTGGCGGCGGACTATGCCAGCGGGCCGTTCAGCGCGCGGGTGCAGACGCAATTCTATCTGTCGCGCCGCTTCGACGGCAAGGCGCGGACGATCGACGATGCCAATCCGCTGCACCCGCAAAAGCTCTTCATGAACGACTTCGGCGGCTATGTGCTGACCGACGCCCATGTCCGCTACCAGACCGGGCTGGGCGGGCTGAGCCTCAGCGTCACCAACCTGTTCGACAAGATGTATATCGACTATAGCTCCGACACCCGCCTGCCCAACGACAACACGGTGTTCTATGCCGGGCGCGGGCGCACCTTCACGCTTGGCTGGGATTATCGCTTCTGATGCAGCGCGGCGTGATGCAATGGCTCGACCTGATCCACCGCTGGACCGGCGGCGTGCTCGGCCTGGTGCTGGCGATCATGGGGCTGACCGGGGCGATCCTGGTCCATGAGGAGAGCTGGCTGGCGCTGACGCTGCCGCACGCGGCGGACATGCGCGTGGCGGATGACGGCGCCATCGCCGCGACGACGGCGAAGCTGATGGCGGCCGAGCCGGCGACGCAGAGCATCCTCTATGCCGACGACCGGTTCGGGCTGCACCAGCTGCGACTGGCCAAGGGCGCGGGCGCCTATGCCGACCAGGCGGGCGATGTGGTGACGCGCTGGGACAGCCAGTGGAGCCGGCCCGAGCTGTGGCTGTTCGACCTGCACCATCATCTCTTCGCTGGCGACACCGGCGAGACGATGATCGGCATCGCCGGGCTGGCGGCGATATTGTTCGTGATCACCGGCACGATCCTGTGGTGGCGGACGCGCAGGACCTTCAGGTTCCGGCTCTGGCCCAAGCGGCTGAGCCGGCCGATGATCGTGATGCAGCACCGCGACCTGGGGATCGTGGTGGCGCCGCTGCTGCTGCTGTCGGCGGTGACCGGCACGATGATGATCTTCAAGCCCTTCGCGGCGCTCGTCACCATGCCCTTCTCCTCGCCGGCGGCCGATGCCGCGGCGATGAAGCCGCCCATGGCGAAGAGCGGACCGCTGGCCGCGCATCCCGACTGGCGCGCGATCGTGGCGGCGGCGCATGCCCGCTTCCCCGATGCGCAGCTCCGCATCCTCTCGCTGCCGCGCAAGGCCGGCGACCCGATCCTGGTGCGGATGCGACGGGCGGGCGAATGGCTGCCCAATGGCCGCTCGAACATCTGGTTCGATGCCGCCGACGGGCACATGCTGGGATCGATCGACGCGCTGGCGCTGCCGCGGGGGGCGCAGATCTTCAACGGCGCCTATCCGGTGCACGCTGCCAAGGTGGGCGGGCTGCTCTACCGGCTGCTGCTCACCGCATCGGGGCTGGCGATGCTGCTGCTGGGCAGCCTGGCGGTGTGGAGCTTCTGGTTCAAGCGGCCGAAGCCTGGGAAGGTCGTGCGCAAGACGGCAGCCTAGGTTGCTTGTTCCGTCACTCCGGCCTTGCGCCGGGGTCCTGCTGCTGCTCGCACCCGGGCAAGGAGAAGCCGGATCCCGGCGCAACGCCGGGAAGCCGGCAGGGGTGACGGGTCCCGGTCAGCCCGGTGCGAACTTCTCTCCCCGATAGCTGCGCACGGCATTGCCGCGCTCGAGCGCGTGGTTCTGGTCCCACAGGTGGCGCCGGCCCGATGCGGCGCCCGCGTGCCGCTGCGCCTCGAACAGCATCGCCAGCTTCAGTCGGGCGATCCTGCGATTGGCATGCTGCGAGCGCTGGTCCTGCGAGAAGGCAGTGAGGCCGGTGGGCAAGTGGGTGGCGCGCACGGCGCTGTCGGTCTTGTTGACGTGCTGGCCGCCGGGGCCCGAGGCGCGGATCGCCTGATAGGCGATGTCGGCGTCTCGCAACTCGGGCACATCCGCCTCGCCGGGTGCGGGCGCGACGCCGACGAACCAGTTGCGGCGCCGGTGCAGCGGGCGGAACGGGCTGGCGCCGATCCAGCGGATCGTGCCCATGCGCGCATCGGCAAAGGCCCGGGCGCCGTCGCCGGAGACGCGCAGCAGCACCGAGGCGGCAGGCCCGGTAACGGGTTCCACCGGGGTGCACGACAGTCCCGCCGCCTGCGCCTCGTGCGCCCAGACGCGCACGAGCTGCTCGACGACCCATTCGCATTCCCGCGGCCCCTGGCCCGAGGAAAGATGGAGGAGGATGTCGGTCATGCGCGCCGCGTCTTGTAGGTGACGAGCGGGCGGAGCGTCGCGACCAGGTCGACCAGCCCGTGCCGCTCGAGGTCGTGCACGACCTGGTGGATGTCCTTGTACGCCTGGGGCGCCTCCTCGTAGATCAGGTCTCGATCCTCGCAGATCACCCTGCCGCCCAGCGCGGTGCGCTCGAGATCGGCGATGCGGAAGCGGCGGGAGAGCCGTTCGCGCGCGTCGCTCCGGCTCCATTTTCGGCCCGCGCCATGCGCCAGCGAATGGAGCGCGGCACCGGCCTGCTCCAGCCGCGGGCGGACCAGATAGGTCATGTCGCCACGCGAGCCCGGAATGACCACCAGCCCGCCATCCGCCGGCGCCGCACCCTTGCGGTGCAGCCAGCCGTCCCGATACGGAGTCACGCTGTTGTGGCAGATGTCGAGCAGGCGCTCTCCGCCGCTGCCGAGGCGATCGAGGAAGCGCTCGGCAATCACCGCGCGGTTGAGCGCGGCCCAGCCCAGCGCATCGTCATGCGCAGCGAGATAGGCGGCGCATTCCGGCGAGCCGGCGGCGAGACCATCGACATTGTGGCGGGCGCGGTGCCGGTCGAGGATCGCCTGGCCGAGTCCGCGCGAGCCGCTGTGCACCATCAGGTGCACGGCGTCGCCGCGAAGGCCCAGCTCGGCGAACAGGCCGGCGTCGAACACGTCCTCGAAGCGCAGCAGCTCCGCGAAGTGATTGCCGCCGCCGATCGTGCCGAGCGCCTCGCCGGGAAGCGCGGGGAGGCCTCTCTCGGCGAGGCGCGTGGCCGCGTCACCCGCCCACGGCTCCTCCAGTCCGCGCAGCTTGCGCACCACGGCGTCCGGACGGAACTTGCGCAGCGAGAGACCGGTCCGCCACAGCCCCATGCCGCAGCCGATGTCGCTCCCCACCAGGTGTGGATAGACGAGCCCGTGCGACCGGAATGCCGCGCCGACCGCGATGCCGCGCCCGGCATGGAGATCGGGCAGGCCGACTACCGCGTCGATGCCGGGCAGGGTGGCGGTCTGATGGAGCTGGTCGATCGCGGCCTGCTCGATCCAGCTTTCGGAGGACGCGATGACGCGGATGCTTGCCTGGCTCACCATCCGCGCCTCCAGCTCAGGTCCTTCTTGCGGGCAGGGGCGTCCTTCCCCTGGTCGCGCCAGAACCATGTCCGGTCCTTGAGCAGGCCGTCATCGGGATCGACATAGAATTCCGGCCATGCGGCATTGTGCTGGTGCGGCAGCAGCACGCGCCCCTCGTGCAACAGCTCGCCATGCCGCCCGCGCGCGATGCGGAACAGCACGAAATCCGGCAGGTGCTGGCGGACATGCATCTTCACCGCGCTGCCCGTGTCGAGCGTCTCGCAGATCTCGGCATGGACATCGTCCCAGCGGCGCCCGACCTGCCGGCCGATGAAGCGGACCAGCGGGGCGAGATTCTCGTTGAGGGATTTCCTATAGTGCTTCTGTTCGCCGGCATGGCGCTTGAGGCCGATCTGCTTGCGCGGATCCTTGTCCTTCCTGAGCTTGGGCGAGGGCGCGCCGCGCGAACCCCAGCGGGGGCGCTCGACGATGACCTTGAACATGTCAGCGCGCATGATTGCCCTCCCCGAAGAAGAGGAAAGTCGGCTGGCGGCGGATGGCAGTGTCGAATGGTGCTGCGGCACCGGGGTCGCGAAAAAGGATCAGGCGATCAAGGTCGCCCGCAAGGGACTTGCCCATGTGGAATGTTCCCGAACTCGGAAAATGGAAGTGGCGGTGCGGGCTGCGATGGTCTGCATGGGCTCACTCCTTTCTTGAGTTGGGGGTTGTTGGGCGGTCGCCTAGCGCAATTGTTGCGCGGGGGCAATGGTGCGCTCAGCCGGCCAGCACCCGATCGTCGAACAGGCCGAACGCCAGCGTGGAGGCATAGAAGGCCACCGCGCGCTCGCGCGGCATGGTGCTGGCCCATTTGCGCATGTCGAACGCGGCGTTCTGGAGCGCCATCAGCGTCTGCGAGGCGACCAGCGGATCGATCGCGCGGATCGAGCCCTGGGCGATCCCGTCCGACAGCATGCCGGCGAAGCGGCGGGCGATGCGGTTCGAGCGGTCGATCATCGTCGAGCGGACCTGGGGCGGCAGGCCCGAGAGCGCCGTGGTGCGCAGCAGCGGGCCGCGCTCGCTGAACTGATAGTCGAGCAGCGTGGCGATCGTGCTCTCCAGCTGCTCCCAATGCGTGCCGCCCGCATTCTCGGCCAGGCGCTGGGCGTCGGCGATGATGTCGAAGCTGCGCTTGTAGCAGGCGATGACCAGCTCGTCCTTGGCGTCGAGATGGTGGTAGAAGCTGCCCTTGGTGACGTTCAGCTCGGACGCGATCTTCTGGACCGAGGCGCCGCGATAGCCGAGCTCGTTGATCAGCCGGGTGGCGGCGAGCAGAAAGGCCTCGCGCCCCGGCTCGGGCTCGTCATGCACGAGATCGAGCATCGCGGGCGTCCAGGCCTCGCCCGGCGCGGCGATGCCGGTGCGGAACACGTCCATCAGGCGCGCCTCGACGCGCGGATATTCGTCCACCTCGTAGCGCGGCAGCCAGGCGGTGAGCCAGAAAGTGTTCTCGAGCAGCACATGCGCGCGGGCGCCGTGGAGATCGGTCTCGGCCCGGCTGGCGGCCGGGGCCCAGAGCGCGCGCGTCTTGCGGAACACGTCGCGCCAGCGATCGAGCAGCTCGCGCTTGATCGGGTCTTCCATGGCCCGCAGGTCGGAGAGGATGGCGAAGTCGCGCTCGGCGCCGCGGCGGATGCGGGCGAGCCGCTCCATGTTGATGTTGAGATAGCGCGCCACCCGGTCCTCGGGCGTGGGCTCCCGCGCGGCATCTTCCAGCATCGCCTCGAGCCGGTCGAGCGTCTGCTCGAAGGCGGCGGCGGCAAGGTCTTCCTTGCGCTTGAAGTAATAGGTTACGGACGTGGTGTTGAGGCCGACGCGGCGGGCCACGTCGGCGAAGGTCATCCCCTTGGCGCTCTGCTCGTTGATCGCGTCCGCGGCCGCGGCGAGGATCGCGTCCCGCTTGGCCTGGAAGCGTTTCGTCGCGCTTGCGATTTCGACTTTCCCCGGTGCATTCATTGCAACCAGTCTAACGGATTTGGTGTGAAGCCAAAGCGTTTTTTCGAATCGCGGTTGTGCCGATTTTCGCGCCGGCCCGACTTTACCGAATATCCGGTATGCTCTACTTCGGTCGGTGAAACTCAGATCGGAGAGGATGCGCCATGGATTTCACGCTGAGCGAGCGCGAGACCTATTTCCGCGACCGGGTGAAGGCGTTCATCGACACGCGCATCCGCCCCCGCGACGGCGATTATCGCGCCCAGCAGCAGGCGGGCGATCGCTGGAAGGTGCTGCCGGTGATCGAGGAAGTGAAGGCCGAGGCCAAGGCCGCCGGGCTGTGGAACTTCTTCATGCCGCCGCATTCGGGCCAGGCCCATGTCGACGACAGCTTCGAGTTCCAGGGCACGCAGCTCACCAACCTGGAATATGCGCTGTGCGCCGAGGAGATGGGGCGGCTGGGCTGGGCTTCGGAATGCTTCAACTGCTCGGCGCCGGACACGGGCAACATGGAAGTGCTCCACCGCTATGGCACGCGGGCGCAGAAGGACCGGTGGCTCGCACCGCTGATGGCAGGCGAGATCCGCTCGGCGTTCCTGATGACCGAGCCGGCGGTGGCGAGCTCGGACGCGACGAACATCCAGACGCAGATGGTGCGTGACGGCGATCATTATGTGATCAACGGACGGAAATGGTGGAGCTCGGGCGTGGGCGACCCGCGCTGCGCCGTCTCGATCGTGATGGGCAAGACCGACACGGGCGCCGCCAAGCACGCCCAGCAGAGCATGATCCTGGTACCGATGGACGCTCCCGGCGTGAAGATCGAGCGCATGCTTTCGGTTTTCGGGTATGATCATGCGCCGCACGGGCATGGCGAAGTGGTACTCGAGAATGTCCGCGTGCCGGCGGAGAATGTGTTGCTGGGCGAAGGCCGCGGCTTCGAGATCGCCCAGGGCCGGCTGGGGCCGGGGCGCATTCACCATTGCATGCGGACGATCGGCGTGGCGGAGGAAGCGATCGAGGCGATGGCCCGGCGGCTGGTCTCGCGCGTCGCCTTTGGCAAGCGCATCTCGGACCATTCGATCTGGGAGCAGCGCATCGCCCGCGCCCGCATCGACATCGAGATGACGCGGCTGCTCTGCCTGAAGGCGGCGGACATGATGGACAAGGCAGGCAACAAGGCCGCCCAGCTCGAGATCGCGATGATCAAGGTGCAGGCGCCGCAAATGGCGCTGCAGATCATCGACGACGCGATCCAGGCGCATGGCGGCGCGGGCGTCTCGGGCGATTTCGCGCTGGCCCATGACTGGGCGGGCATCCGCACGCTGCGGCTCGCCGACGGGCCGGACGAGGTCCATTGCCGCGCGATCGCGCGCAACGAGTTCGGGAAATATGCCGAGTTCAAGGCGGATCGCGCGTCGAGCGGGGATGTGGGGGTCAGCCGCTGATCGCAATCCGGCAACCCCGGACCTGATCCGGGGGGCCTCAGGCGATGGCGGAGAAAGAGCCGCACGAGATCCCGGCTTTCGCCGGGATGACGGGAAGGGAGAGGGATGAAGGCCGCAGTCCTGTACGAAGCGGGCAAGCCGCTCGAGATTGCCGATATCCGGGTTTCCAAGCCGGGTCCGCGCGAGGTGCTGATCCGCACCGCGGCGGTCGGCGTGTGCCGCTCGGACCTCCACTTCGTCGACGGCGCCTTCCCGCATCCGGTGCCGACGGTGCCGGGGCACGAGGCCGCTGGCGTGATCGAGGCGGTGGGCAGCGACGTGGCGCACCTGAAGGTGGGCGATCACGTCATCACCTTCTTCACCGTGTTCTGCGGCAGCTGCGAGATGTGCGTGACCGGGCGTCCCTCGCTCTGCGTCGATCCTTCCACGCGCCGCCCGGCCGATGCCGAGCCGCGGCTGTCGCTGAACGACGGGACCGCGCTGGCGCCGTTCCTAAACCTCTCCGCCTTTGCCGAGCAGATGCTGGTGCACGAGAATGCGTGCGTGGCGATATCGAAGGATATGCCGCTGGACCGGGCGGCGCTGCTGGGGTGCGCGGTGATCACCGGGGCGGGATCGGTGTTCAACGATAGCCGGGTGCGCCCCGGGGAGAGCGTCGCGGTGATCGGCGCCGGCGGGATCGGGCTTGCCGCGATCAACGCTGCGAAGATCGCCGGCGCCGGCACGATCCTGGCGATCGACCCGGTGGCCGAGAAGCGCGAGCTGGCGCTCAAGCTGGGCGCCACCCATGCGCTGGATGCGGCGGCGGACGGGCTGGCCAAGGACGTGCTCAAGCTCACCGGCGGCGGCGTCCATTATGCGATCGAGGCGGTCGGGCGGTCGAACACCGCCGAGCTCGCCTGGAACATCCTGCGCCGCGGTGGCACCGCGACGATCCTGGGGATGATCGCGCCGGGGAACAATGTCAGCCTGCCCGGGCCGACTTTCCTGACCGGCAAGAAGATCCAGGGCTCGCTGCTGGGCAGCACGCGCTTTCCGATCGACATGCCGCGGCTGGTGCAGATGTATCTCGACGGGCTGCTCGACCTCGACACGATGGTGGCCGAGCGGATCCGGCTGGAGGACGTCAACGAGGCGCTGGAGAAGCTGCGCAAGGGCGACAGCGTGCGCTCGGTGATCGAATTCGCATGAGCGACCTGGACGAAGCCCGGCTGGCGGACTGGCTGGCCGCGAACGTCGCCGGTTTCGCCGGCCCGCTGGCGGTGACCAAATTCCCGGGCGGGCAGAGCAACCCGACCTATCGGATCGATGCCGGCTCCGGCGCCTATGTGCTGCGCAGGAAGCCGTTCGGGCCGATCCTGCCCTCGGCGCATGCGGTGGAGCGCGAATATGCGCTGATCGCGGCGCTGCACCCGACGGGCTTCCCGGTCGCGCGGCCTTATGGGCTCTGCGAGGATCCCGAAGTGATCGGCGCGCCCTTCTACATCATGGAGATGGTGGAGGGGCGGACGCTGTGGGACGGCGCGCTGCCCGGCATGGCGCCGGCGGAGCGGACCGCGCATTACGATGCGATCGTCGACACGCTCGCGGCGCTCCATGCGGCGGATTACGAGGCGGTGGGCCTGGGCGGCTATGGCAAGCCGGGCAATTATTTCGCGCGCCAGGTCGAGCGCTGGTCGAAGCAGTATCGGATGAGCCAGACCGACGACCTGCCCGAGATGGAGCAGCTGATCGCGTTCCTGCCGCGCACCGTGCCCGAGCAGACGCGCACCAGCATCGTCCATGGCGATTTCCGCATCGACAACATGATCTTCGCGCCCGCGGGGCCGCGCATCCTGGCGGTGCTCGACTGGGAATTGTCGACGCTGGGCGATCCGCTGGCGGACTTTTCCTATTTCCTGATGAGCTGGGTGACCGAGCCGGAAGGGCGATCGGGCGTGAAGGGGCTCACGGGCCCGCAGACCGGGATCCCGACGATCGAGCAGGTGGTCGCGCGCTACTGCGCGGCGACGGGGCGCGACGGCGTGCCCGACCTCAACTGGTATTTCGCCTATAACCTGTTCCGCCTCGCCGGGATCGTGCAGGGCATCAAGAAGCGGATGATCGACGGCAACGCCTCCAGCGCGCAGGCGGCGGCGACGGTGGAGCGGATGCCGGGGTTGGTGGCGGCCGCCTGGCATTTCGCGCGGGAGGCGGGGGCCTGATCGTCACCCCGGCGAAAGCCGGGGTCTCGTGCGGCTCTTTTCCCGCCATCGCCTGAGATCCCGGCCTTCGCCGGGATGACGGGCAGAGTTGGAGGAAGGATGAGCAAATTGTTCGACCTGGCCGGCAAGGTGGCGATCGTCACCGGATCCTCGCGCGGGATCGGCAAGGCCGCAGCCGAGGCACTGGCCGCGCATGGCGCGAAGGTGGTGATCTCCAGCCGCAAGCAGGATGCATGCGACGAAGTCGCCGCCGCGATCGATGCGAGGCACGGTGCCGGCACCGCGCTGGCGGTGGCGGCGAGCATCTCGGACAAGGCGGCGCTCCGGCATCTGGTCGACGCGGCGCGGCGCGCGTTCGGCCGCATCGACGTGCTGGTCTGCAATGCGGCCTCCAATCCCTATTACGGTCCGCTCGAGGGCATCGCGGACGACCAGTTCCGCAAGATCCTCGACAACAATGTCCTCTCCAACCATTGGCTGATCCAGATGGTGGCGCCGGAGATGCGGGCGCGGCGCGAAGGATCGATCGTGATCGTCTCGTCGATCGGCGGGATGCGCGGATCGCCGGTGATCGGGGCGTATAACGTCTCCAAGGCGGCGGACCTGCAGCTGGCGCGCAACTATGCGGTGGAGTTCGGGCCGGACAATGTGCGGGTCAACTGCATCGCGCCGGGCCTGATCCGGACCGACTTCGCCCGGGCGCTGTGGGAAGATCCCGAGCGGTCCAGGGCGACCAACGCGGCCACGCCGCTGCGGCGGATCGGCGAGCCCGAGGAGATCGCCGGTGCCGTGGTGTATCTGGCCAGCCCGGCCAGCGCGTTCATGACCGGGCAGGCGATGGTGATCGACGGGGGCGTGACGATCTGATGCTTGCGGCCTCTCATGGCAAAGGGTTGGATATGCAGTTTTCGGGCAAGGTCGCGATCGTCACGGGTGCCGGCTCCGGGATCGGGCGGGCGACGGCACGCGCGTTCGCGGCAGCCGGCGCGATGGTGGCGGCGGCGGATCTCAGCGAAGCCGTGGAGGAGACCGTCGCCGGCCGGGAGGGGATGATCGCCGTGCGCATGGATGCGGGCGACGAGGCGGATGTCGAGCGGCTGGTCGCCACCGCGATCGACGCGTTCGGCGGGCTCGACATCTTTTTCGCCAATGCCGGCATCTCCGGCGGCGCCACCGGCATCTTCGATACCCCGGTAGACCTGTGGACCGAAGTGCTGCGGGTGAACCTGATCGGCCCGGCGCTGGCGATCAAGCATGCGGGGCCGCGGATCGTCGAGCGCGGCGGCGGCGCGATCCTCTGCACCGCCAGCGTGGCCGGGCTGCGATCGGGCGCGGGCGGCCCGGCCTATTCGGCGAGCAAGGCGGGCGTGATCAACCTGGTGCAGACCGCCGCGCAGCAATTCGCCGGATCGGGCGTGCGCGTGAACGCGATCTGCCCGGGGCTGATCGAGACCGGCATGACCCAGCGCGCCTTCGACTATGCGCGCGAGACCGGCAAGGAAGACAAGCTCGGGCGGCTCAACCCGCTGCGCCGCGCCGGCGTGCCGGACGAGATCGCGCGTGTGGCGCTGTTCCTGGCGAGCGACGCCGCGAGCTATGTCAACGGCCAGGCCTGGGTGGTGGATGGCGGGCTTTCGTCGAGCCACCCGGTGACGCGGCAGGAATTCGGCAAGCCGGCGTTCTGAGCGATCAGCCGGATTTCCCCGGCATGCGGCTGCAGAGTGCGGCTTCCTCGCATTGCACGGTGCGGCATCCGAAGCCGATCATCTCATCGAGCAGGCCGAGGCGACGGGCGGCATCGATAGTGCCGACCATTTCGCAGCTGAAGCCGTTCCGCTCCTGCGCGCATCGGCGCTTCAGGTCGGCGGCCCTGGCGAGCCGGGCCCGGTGGTCCGGCGAAAGCGCGGTGTCGAACCCGGCGATGAAATCGAGATAGCCGTCACCGCTGATCCATTCGACATGCCGGCTCGGGCAGGCGCGGCCCAGGCCCTGCTCCCATGCTGCCCAGGGGCTCTGCGGCGCTATGGCGGCACCGGTGAGCGGGAAGAAGAGGAGCAGCGATAGGGCTGGCTTCATGATTGTGCAGGATATGCGCGAGCCGTGGCAACTGCAACTAGAGCGCGACGCTCCCACTGAACACCGGCACGCAGCGGCCCGCGACGCTGGCGCGGATGCCTTCGGGCGTGCGCCAGGCGCGGACGGCGAGGTTGCTGGGGCGCCCCATCTCGACGCCCTGGCGCACGTCGAAGCGCGCCGTTTCCGCCTCGCCGAGCGACAGCAGCAGCGCGCCGAGCGTGGCGTTGGCGCTGCCGGTGGCGGGGTCCTCCCAGGTGCCGGTGAGCGGCGAGAACATGCGGGCGCGGATGCGGTTATCTTCGCGGGCATAGAGGAAGATCGAGAGGCGCGCGGCGCTGTCGCGCTCCGCATCGGCGAGGCGCTGATAGGCGGCGATGTCGGGCCGGGCGAGGCCGAGCGCTTCCTCGGCCACTTCGACGAAGACGAAATCCACGCCCAGGCTGGCGCGGGTGGGAACATGGGTGGTGGTGACCAGATCCGCCACATCGAGGCCGAGGCAGGCGGCGATGCCGTCCGCCGGGAGCGTGCCGAGCAGCTGGAGCGGTTGGGGCGCGTCGATCTCGGCGCCCAGCGGGACGCCGCTGTCGTCGCGGGCGATGCGGACTTCGACCAGCCCGGCGATCTCCTCGAAGCGGAGCGTGTCGCCGGCATCGGGGCGCAGGCCCGCGAGGGCGAAGCCGGTGCCGACATTGGGATGGCCGGCAAAGGGCATCTCGGCAGTGCGGTGGAAGATGCGGACACGCGCGGCGTTGGCAGGATCGGCGGGAGGCAGGACGAAGGTCGTCTCGCTATAGTTCATCTCGGCGGCGAGGGCCTGCATCTCGGCGTCGGTCATGCCCCGGGCATCGGTGAACACGGCGAGCGGATTGCCGCCGAAGCGAGTCTCGGTGAACACGTCGAGCGTGACATAGGCGAAGCGGCGCGCGGCGGTTTCCATGCTCCGCCCTCTAATGCTTCCCGGCTCAGGCGCAATTGGGATCGGCGACGGGATTGCCGGTGGCGCGGAACAGGCCGTCCTTGCCCTGCGCCACTTCGATCGGCTTCACGCTGAAATAGCTGCCGCCGTTCAGCGCGCGATCGAGGATGCAGAGCTTCATCGCCTTGTCGCCGCGATCGAGGATGCTGACGCGAAAGGTCCAGCTCTTGTCGGCGGCGTCGAGCACCGCGGCGTTGCCGTCGCGGGCCACGCTGGTGAAGCCATAGTCGGCGAAGGTGCGCAGGCCCTCCTTGCGGCGCGGACCGGTCGAATTGGGGAAGGACGTGATGTCGAGCTTGGTGGCGACTGCGACGGGATCGGCGGCGTCGGCGGTGACCAGCGCCAGATCTTGCGCGAACAATGCCGCCAGCACCACGCCGATCGCCATTTTCCGGAGCTCCCGCCTTGATGTCCTCGCTGCCAACGCCCGGTCGGAACTGGACGTTCCGGCGACCCGGGGGCTGGGGGGTGTGCGTTCTTGATATGTTCGTGGAAAGCGGCTAGCGCGGCAGGGCTAGGGAGGAGCCGGCATGGCAATCGAGGCGGGCGGCATGGCACATGGGGAGGATCTGTCCGCCGGCGCGTTTGGCGATGCCGATCTCGGGGGCGCGCGGTTCGAGAATTGCGTGCTGCGCGATGTCCAGCTGACCGGCACCTGCCTGCAGGACGCGCGGTTCCGCGATTGCCGGATCATCCGGTGCCGCTTCGCCAATGCCGATCTGCGCGACGCCAGGTTCGAGAATTGCAGCTTCGCCGACGATGCGGGGCATGCCGGCGTGCAGTTCGCCTTCTCGCAGCTCGACCAGGCGGAGTTCGAGCGCTGCGACTTGTCCTTCGCCCGGATCGAGCGATCGAGCCTCTATGCCGGAGCGCTCAGGGGCTGCAACTTGCGGGGTGCCGTCTTCCACAAGGTGGATTTCGGCCATGCGCTGGGGCGCCGGCTGGTGAAATGGGCCGGCGTGATCGCCGATTGCAACCTGGAGCTCGCCGACCTGACCGAGCTGCGCATGCCCGATTGCACGCTGACCGGCTCGCGCCTCCGCGAGGCGCTGCTGTTCGATGCCGAGCTGGAGGGCGCTGACCTGCGCGGCTGTGATTTCGCCAATGCCCAGCTCGCCGGCGCGAAGCTGGCGCGGGCCGATCTGCGCGGAGGCGACCTGGCCGGGATGGCGCTGCGGGAGCTCGGCAGCGTCGAGGGAATGATGGTCTCCGCCGACCAGCAATTCGCATTGCTGACGGCGCTGGGCCTGGACGTTCACCCGGACTAGGTGGGGGCCTAGGTTGAGAACCCAAACAAGTATTTGATTTTCTACTGTCATCTCGGCCTTGCGCCGGGATCCCGCTGCTTCCTGTGCTGGCGAGACAGCGCGACCCCGGCGCAAGGCCGGGGTGACGAAGGAGGAATATGCGTCCTCAACCTAGTCCTTGACGCGGACCAGCCCCTCCTGCGCCACGCTGGCGACGAGGCGGCCGTCGCGTGCATAGATGCGGCCGCGGTTGAAGCCGCGCGCATGGCCGGCCCAGGGGCTGTCGGTGGTGTAGAGCAGCCATTCGTCGAAGCGGAACGGCTCGTGCAGCCACACGGCATGGTCGAGGCTGGCGGTCTGCACGCCGCCGTTCATCCAGCTGACGCCGTGCGGGAGCATGCAGGTGCCGAGCAGCGTCATGTCGGTGGCATAGGTGAGCATCGCGCGGTGGAGCGCGGGATCGTCGGGCAGGGGCGCGACGACGCGGAACCAGCTGTGCTGGACGGGCTCGCTCTTCACCGGCTTGAACCAGTTGCGCGGATTGACCGGGCGGATCTCGATCGGCCGCGCGCGCAGGAAGAAGCGGCGGAACTTCTCGGGCACCTCGTCGCGGATCGCCTCGCGCAGGTCGCGCTCGGAGACGAGGCTGTCCGGATCGGGCACGTCGGGCATGTCGAACTGGTGGTGCAGGCCCTCGGCGGCGAGCTGGAAGCTCGCGGTCATGTTGAGGATCGGCTGGCCGCCCTGCATCGCGATGATCCGGCGATTGGCGAAGCTGCGCCCGTCGAAATCGCGCACGACCCGGTAGACGATCGGGTGGTTCTCGTCGCCGGGCCGCATGAAATAGGCGTGGAGCGAATGGGCGAGCTTGTCGTCCTCGACCGAGCGCTGCGCCGCCTGGAGCGCCTGGGCGATCACCTGGCCGCCGAACACGCGGCCGACGCCGCCGGGCTGGCGCGGACCGCGATAGAGATCGGTGTCGATACGCTCGACGTCGAGCAGCTGGGTGAGCTGGCCGACCAGGGCGGCGGGCTCGGTGGCGCGTTCGGGGGTGTCAGTCATTCGCCTATACTCCGTCATCCCCGCGAAGGCGGGGATCCGGGGTAACGGAGCGACGCCCTTTGCGACTCCGGATCCCCGCCTTCGCGGGGATGACGAACGGGAAGGAAGCGCGGCCTGCCATCAATATCCCGCCGCCTCGGCAAGTGCATTGGCGTGGAAGTTGCTGTCACCGAACATCTCGGCGAGCACGCGGGCGCGCTTCATGAAGAAGCCGATGTCATATTCGTCGGTCATGCCGATGCCCCCGTGCATCTGGACACCCTCCTGCACGGCAAGCGTGGTGGCAAGCCCGGTCATCGCCTTGGCGACCGATACCGCCTCGGCCGCGTCCTGCCCGGCATCGAGCAGCTGCTGGGCCTTGAGCACGGCGGCGCGGGCGATTTCCATCTCGCTATAGAGATGCGCGGCGCGGTGCTGGAGCGCCTGGAAACTGCCGATGGCCATGCCGAACTGCTTGCGCTCCTTGAGATAATGGACGGTCCGCTCCATCGCGCCGCCGCCGACGCCGACCATCTCGGCCGCGGCGCCGGCGCGGCCCGCGGCGAGCAGGCGGGCAAGCGGGCCGTCCCCCTGGTCGACCTCGCCGATCACGGCATCGGCGTCGACCTCCACGCCGTCGAACCGGAGGCGGGCGGCGATGCTGGAATCGGCGAGACGCTCGGGCGTGGCGGTGAGGCCGGCCGCGTCCTCGGGGACAGCGAATAGCGTCACGCCGTTCCCGGTCCTTGCCGCGACGAGCAGCAGGTCGGCGACATGGCCGTGCGTCACGAACTGCTTGGTGCCGGTGAGGCGGAAGCCGTTGCCCGCGCGCTCGGCCTGCATCGCGATCCTGCCGTCGTGCTTGGGCCCCTCGTCGATCGCCAGGGCCGCGACGGTCTCGCCGGCGAGGATGCCGGGATACCAGGTCCGGGCGGCGGCGGTGCCCTTCAGCGCCTCGACGGCGGCGACGGCGGTGGCGAGGAAGGGAGAGGGCGACAGGTTGCGGCCGATCTCCTCGAGCACGACGCCCGCCTCGACATGGCCGAGGCCGAGGCCGCCATCCGCCTCCGGGATCAGGATGCCGGTGAAGCCCATCTCGGCGAACTGCTTCCACAGCGGGCGGGAGAAACCGGTAGCGTCGTCGGCGTCGCGCAGGGCGCGCATGTGGCTGACCGGGGCTTCCGAGGCGACGAAATCCCTCGCGGTGTCGCGGAGCATGGTCTGGTCGTCATTGAGGTAGAGGGGCATTTTGCTTCTCTTTCGTCATCCCCGCGAAGGCGGGGATCCAGGGTAACCGAGCGAGCCGCCTGTGGCTCTGGATCCCCGCCTTCGCGGGGATGACGGTTACGAAGGGAGGTCCAGGATCCGCTTGGCGATGATGTTGAGCTGGATCTCGCTCGTCCCGCCCTCGATCGAATTGGCCTTGGTGCGCAGCCAGGTGCGGGCCGCGGCGCCCTGATGGCTGGCGTCGCTCTCCCATTCGAGCGCGTCCGCGCCGCCCGCCGCCATTTCGAGCTCGTGGCGGGCCTTGTTCAGCTCGGTACCGTAATATTTCATCATCGAGGGCTGGGCGGGATGCGCCTGGCCGGCCTTCAGCTCGTCGATGAACTTCTCGGACATCGCGGCGAAGGCCCTGGAGCGCACCTGGAACAGCGCGATCTGCGCGCGCAGGATCGGATCGACGCCCTTGCGCGCCGCCTCGACCAGCGGATCCTTGCCGGCGCCGCCCAGGCCGAAGCCCGAGATCATCTCGCGCTCATGGCCGAGCAGATATTTGGCGACGTCCCAGCCCTTGTTCAGCTCGCCGAGCAGATTGGCCTTGGGCACTTCGACATTGTCGAAGAAGGTCTCGCAAAAGGGCGAGTTGCCGCTGATGAGCAGGATCGGCCTGGTCGAGACGCCGGGCGAGGCCATGTCGAACAGCAGGAAGCTGATACCGGCCTGCTTGACGGTCTTGTCGGTGCGGACCAGGCAGAAGATCCAGTCGGCCTTGTCGGCATAGCTGGTCCACACCTTCTGGCCGTTGACCAGGAAATGATCGCCCCTGTCCTCGGCGCTGGTCTGCAGCCCGGCGAGGTCGGAACCGGCATTGGGCTCCGAATAGCCCTGGCACCAGCGGATCTCGCCGCGGGCGATCCTGGGCAGATGCTCGAGCTTCTGCGCCTCGGTGCCATATTTCAGCAGCGCCGGGCCGAGCATCGAGATGCCGAACGAGTTGAGCGGATTGCGCGCCTTGATCCGCTTCAGCTCCTCGCGGAGGATCTTGGTCTCGGCCGCGCCGAGCCCGCCGCCGCCATAGGCCTTGGGCCAATCGGGGACGGTCCAGCCGCGCGCGGCCATGCGATCGAGCCAGACCTTCTGGTCCGGATGCGCATAATGGGGATTGCGGCCGCCCCAGGTGGTTTCCTTCTCCGACTTGGGCGGCGTGCGCATCTCTGCCGGGCAGTTTTCCTCCAGCCAGGCACGGGTTTCGGCGCGGAATTGGTCGAGTGCTTCGGTCATCCTCAGATCCTTCTCCCTCTCTCCGTCTGTGGGGAGAGCGGATAGGGCAGCCTTGCGTTGCGACTGCCCCTTTCCCCCGACCCTCTCCCCCGACGGGGGAGAGGGAGCTTGGGTTACTTGTTGAACTTCTCGCCCTTCTCCGCCTTTTCGCGGAGCAGGGGGGCGACTTCGAAGCCGTATTTCTCAAGGCCCTCGACGATCTTCTTGAGACCCTCGGTATCGGCCCAGAACATCGGGCCGCCGCGATACGGGGGCCAGCCATAGCCATAGACCCACACCACATCGATGTCGCTCGCGCGCTGGGCCATCTTCTCGGCGAGGATCAGCGCGCCTTCGTTGACCATGGTGTAGAGCGTGCGGACGACGATCTCCTCCTCGGTGATCTCGTGCTGCGGCACGCCAAGCTTCTCGCGCCACTCGGCGATCAGCTCGGCGACGCGCGGGCTGTTCGAGGGGGTGCGCTTCTCGTCATAATCGTAGAAGCCGGCGCTCTTCTTCTGGCCCCAACGGCCCTCGGCGGCGAGCGCGTCGCGGATGTTCTCGATGCGGTTGGGATCGCGGTGCCAGCCGATGTCGACACCGGCGAGGTCGGCCATCTGGAACGGGCCCATCGGCATGCCGAAGGCGACATGGACCTTGTCGATCTGCTCGGGCGTGGCGCCTTCGAGCAGCATCTTGTTGGCCTCGACCTGGCGCGGCATCAGCATGCGGTTGCCGATGAAGCCGTAGCAGACGCCGGCGATGACGGCGACCTTCCTGATCCTCTTCGAGATCGCCATCGCGGTGGCGAGCACGTCGTCGGCGGTCTTGGCGCCGCGGACGATTTCGAGCAGCTTCATCACATTCGCCGGCGAGAAGAAGTGCAAGCCGAGCACATCCTGCGGACGCGAGGTGGCCGCGGCGATCTCGTCGATGTTGAGGTAGCTGGTGTTCGAGGCGAGGATGGCGCCCGGCTTGGCGATCTTGTCCAGCTTGCCGAAGATGTCCTTCTTGACGTCCATATTCTCATAGACGGCCTCGATGATCAGGTCGCACTCGCCGAGCGCGTCGAAATCGAGCGTCGGGTTGAGCAGGCCCATCGCGCCTTCGACCTGCTCGGCGGTCATGCGGCCCTTGGCGGCGGTCGCCTCGTAATTCTTGCGCATCACGCCGGTGCCGCGATCGAGCGCGTCCTGCGCCATCTCGACGATGGTCACCGGGATGCCCGCGCTCAGGAAGTTCATCGAGATGCCGCCGCCCATCGTGCCGGCGCCGATCACGCCGACGCGCTTGATGTCGCGCAGCGCGATGTCCTCGGCGATGCCGTCGATCTTCGCGGCCTTGCGCTCGGCGAAGAAGATGTGGCGCAGCGCGGCGGACTGGGTGCCCATGATCAGCTTCATGAAGCCCATGCGCTCGGCCTGGACGCCCTCGGCATAGGGCTTGCCGGCGGTCTGCTCGATCAGGTCCATGATCGTGTTGGGCGCGTCCATGCCGCGGAAGCGCCTGGCGTTCTTGGCGCGGAACGCCTCGAACACCGCCGGATCGACGGTGACCGGACGCTCGGAGGAGCGCGAGACCGGCTGGCCGATCACTTCCTGCGCGAAGGCGACAGCGTCGGCGACGAGGTTGCCTTCGGTCGCGAGGCGATCGACCAGGCCGGCGGCCTTGGCCTGCTCGGCCGAGATCGGATCGCCCTTGGTCGCCATTTCGAGCGCGACTTCGACGCCCGCGACGCGCGGCATGCGCTGGGTGCCGCCGGCGCCGGGCAGGATGCCGAGCTTGACCTCGGGCAGGCCGAACTTCGCCGAGGGCACGGCGATGCGATAGTGCGAGGCGAGGGCGACTTCGCAGCCGCCGCCGAGCGCGGTGCCGTGGACGGCGGCGATCACCGGCTTGTCGAGCGCTTCGATCTCATCGACCAGCACGGGGAGCGAAGGCTCCTGCATCGGCTTGCCGAACTCGGTGATGTCGGCGCCGGCGAAGAAGGTCTTGCCCGCGCAGGTGATGACGACGGCCTTGATGGCGTCGTCGCCCTTCGCTTCCTGGATGCCGGCCTGGATGCCCTGGCGGACCGCCGCGCCGAGCGCGTTCACCGGCGGGTTGTCCGAAGTGATGATCAGGACGTCGCCCTGGCGAGTGGTGGTGATGGGGGAGGTCATTTTCGTCTCCGTTTATTCGTCGTCCGGCTTGCGCCGGTTGGCGGAAAATCAGTCGTTCAAAGCGGAATAGATCAGCGTCTTCAGCTCGCGCCGGATCGGGTAGAGCATGGACGGGGAAAGCTGCGTCATGAAGACCATCGCGAGCCGCTCGACGGGATCGATGAAGAAGGACGTCGAGAACATCCCGCCCCAATAATATTCGCCGGCCGAGCCGGGGATCATCGCCTTGGCCGGATCCATGGTAATCGCGAAGCCCAGGCCGAAGCCGGTGCCGGCATTGGTCGTCTCGCTGAACAGCGACTGCGACATGGTGTTGAGGTCCGAGCCGCCGGGCAGGTGGTTGACCGTCATCAGGTCGACCGTCTTGCGGCTGACCAGGCGGGTGCCGTCGAGCTCGCCCTTGTTCAGGAAGAAGGTGCAGAAGCGGTGATAGTCGAGCGACGTCGAGACGAGGCCGCCGCCGCCCGAGACGAGCTTCGGCTCGCGCGACCAGGCGCTCTCGGCGCCGCGATCATACATCACCCGGCCCTTGCCCTGCACCATCGTCCAGCAATCGGCGAGGCGATCGGTCTTGTCCGCAGGCACGGTGAAACCGGTGTCGTGCATGCCGAGCGGCGCGAAGATGCGATGCTGGAAGAAGTCGCCGAGCTTCATGCTCGAGACTCGCTCGACCACGGCGCCGAGCACGTCGGTGGACACCGAATAGTTCCATTCGCTGCCCGGCGAGAATTCCAGCGGGATCTGGCCCAGTGCCGCGATGAAGCCGTCAAGGTCGAGATTGCCGTGCCAGTCCTCGATCCTGCCGGCGCGATAGGCGGCGTCGACATTGGTGCGGTTCTGGAAGCTGTAGGTGAAGCCGGAGGTATGGCGGAGCAGGTCCACCATCCGCATCGGCTCCTCGGTGGGCGTAGTCTGGAACGGCACCTTGTCGCCGCCGGCCTTGAACACGCCGAGCGCCTTCAGCTCGGGAAGGATGTGGTGGACGGGGGTGTCGAGGCCGACCAGCCCCTCCTCGACCAGCATCATGAAGGCCAGGCTGGTGACCGGCTTGGTCATCGAGGCGATGCGGAAGATCGTCGACTCGTTGACCGGCTCGCCGCCTTCGCGCGCGGCGCCCTGGCTCGAGAAATGCACGATCTCGCCGCCGCGCGCGATCAGCAGCTGGGCGTGCGGGAGCTTGCCCGAGTCGAGATAGCGGGTCTTCAGATACGGATCGATCCGCGCCAGCCGGGCCGCGTCGAAACCCTGGTTTTCGGGCTTGGCAAGTTTCATGCGGCTGGCATACCTCTCATTCGAAACCCGTGACTCGCATCTTCTCGGGGATGCGCTTCCCCTATTGCCTTGAGCGCGCGATGAATCAACACTAACGTTGTTTACGGTACGGCATCCGGTGCCAAACCCAACATTCTAGAAACAGAACGCGCATAGACTGGAGAGAATCGCCTTGGCCCCCGAACCGATCGTTCCGCTCGACCCCAATTGGCCGGCGATGTCGCTGGCGCAGGTGAAGGCGGCGCTAACCGCGCCGGGCGCGCGCTTCGAGATGGAGGACGCGGAGATCCGCGGCGTGCCGACCCGGGTCTGGAAGAACGCCCCGCCGACGCTCGGCGTGCTCCAGCAGCTGGTGCGCCTCTATGGCGACCGCGTCTTCACCATCTACGAGGACGAGCGGGTCACCTATGACGCGAACTATCGCGCGGTCTGCCACCTGGCGCAGCGGCTGACCGAGATGGGCGTGCGGAAGGGCGACCGGGTGGCGCTGGCGATGCGCAACCTGCCGGAATGGCCGACCATCTTCTTCGCGGTGACGAGCCTGGGCGCGATCATCGTGCCGCTCAATGCGTGGTGGACCGGCGGCGAGCTCGAATATGGGCTGAAGGATTCCGGCGCGAAGGTGCTGTTCGTCGATGCCGAGCGGCATGCGCGGCTGAAGGACTGCTATGCGCATCTGCCCGAGCTGGAGCGCGTGGTGGTGAGCCGCTGCGACGAGGAGCTGGGCGGCAATGCCAGCCGTCTCGAAGTGCTGATCGGCACCCGGAGCGACTGGGCCGGCCTGCCCGACATTCCCTTTCCGCAAGTGGCGGTCTCGCCCGAGGACGATGCGACGATCTTCTACACCAGCGGCACCACGGGCAGTCCCAAGGGCGCACTGGGCACGCATCGCAACATCTGCACCAACATCCTGTCGAGCGGATACAGTGCGGCGCGGGCGATGCTGCGGCGGGGCGAGATGCCGCCGGCGGTGATCCCGCACAAGGTGGGCCTGCTGGTGATCCCGCTGTTCCATGTCACGGCGTGCAGCGCCGCGCTGATGACCGGCATCGCGACCGGGCAGACGATATTGTTCATGCGCCGCTGGGACGCCGAGCTGGCGATGGGCCTGATCGAGCGCGAGAAGGTGACCTTCACCGGCGGCGTGCCGACGATCGCCTGGCAGCTGCTCGAGCATCCGGCGCGGGAAAAATACGACCTCTCCAGCCTGGAGGCGATCTCCTATGGCGGCGCGCCCTCCGCGCCCGAGCTGGTGAAGCGCATCTATGAGGAATTCGGCGCGCTGCCCGGCAATGGCTGGGGCATGACCGAGACGATGGCGACGGTGACCCAGCATAGCGGCGAGGATTACCTGACCCGGCCGACCAGCGCCGGCCAGCCGGTGGCGACCGCGGACCTCAAGATCATGACGGTCGAGGGCGATCGGGAGCTTCCCATGGGAGAAGTGGGCGAGCTCTGGGCCAAGGGGCCGATGATCGTGAAGGGCTATTGGGGCAAGCCCGAGGCCACCGCCGAGACCTTTATCGACGGCTGGGTGCGCACCGGCGACCTGGCCAGGCTCGACGAGGAGGGCTTCCTCTACATCGTCGACCGGGCCAAGGACATCGTGATCCGCGGCGGCGAGAACATCTATTCGAGCGAAGTGGAGGACGTGCTCTACGCCTTCCCCGGGGTGATGGACGCGGCGCTGATCGGGGTGCCGCACAAGATGCTGGGCGAGGAGCCGGTGGCGGTGGTCCATATGGCGCCGGGCACCAGCGCGACCGAGGCGGAGCTCCAGGGCTTCGTCCGCGAGCGGCTGGCGGCGTTCAAGGTGCCGGTGCAGGTGCGCTTCGTGGCCGACACGCTGCCCCGCAACGCCAATGGCAAGATCCTGAAGAAGGACCTGCGGGCGTTGTTCGTCGGAGAGACCGCGGCCTGAGCCGCAAAGGCGCTGGCGGAAGGAGCGGCGCGCGCTAGGATCGGCATCCGAAGGGAGACTCCCGATGCATTCCGATCGCCGCGCGTTCCTGGGGCTCGCCGCCGCCGCCATGGCCCTGCCGCCATTGGCCCGGGCGGCGGGGTGGCAAGCGGCACCGGCCTTCCCGCCGGTCGATGCACGCAGCGTGTGGCTGGTCGGCGACTCCGCGCCGCCCGATCCCGCCGCCCTGTCGGCGCGGCTGGCGGAGCTGGCGGGCGGCGGGTCGGTGCGCGACGGCTATCTGAACGGTGGCGCGGTCGAGGCGCTGGAAAAGGCCTTTGCCGCCCATCTCGGCAAGGAAGCCTGCGCCTTCTTCCCGACGGGCACGCTGGCCAACAATGTCGCGCTGCGGGTGTTGTGCGGGGACGCGCCGCATGCGCTCTGCCAGTATGACAGCCACCTCTACCGCGACGAGAGCAACATGGCGCAGCGGCTGGCGGGCATCAACCTGGTGCCGCTGGCGGCGGGGCGGGTGGCGCCGACCCGGGACGAGCTGGTCGCGGCGTTCGATGCCGCCGAGAAGGGCCCCTATGCGCTCAAGGTGGGCGCGATCTCGCTGGAGAGCCCGGTACGGCGGCTGGACGGGCAGCTGATCCCGCCGGAGCGCGTCGCGGAGATCGCCGCGCTGGCGGCGGCGCACGGCACGCGGATGCATCTCGACGCGGCCCGGCTGCTGCTTGCGCCGCCCACGCTCGACCGCAAGGCCTATGTGGCGCCGTTCGAGACGGTCTATGTCTCGCTCTACAAATATCTCGGCGCCCCGTTCGGCGCGGTGCTGGCCGGGCCGGCGGCGACGATCGCCAGGGCGCGCGAGTGGCGGCACCTCTATGGCGGGCTGATCTATCAGGGCTGGGCACCGGCCCTGCTTGCGCTCGACGGGCTGCAACGCCTGCCCGAGAGCATCGCCAGGGCGCATGGCGCGGCCGGGGCGCTGTTCGCGGCGCTGGAGAAGAGCGGCAAGGTGAAGCGCGCGCCGAACCCGGATGCGTCGAACATCTACCGGCTGGAGATGCCGCAGGCGCTGGCCGAAGCCGCGTTCGAGCGCGGGCGGGTTGCCGGCGTGCGGATCGGGCGGTGGGAGAAGGGCTCGATCCCCTTCTTCGTCAACGAGACGCTGCTGCGGCGCCCGGTGGAGGAATATGTGCGGGTGTTCCTGGGGTAGGGGTTCCTCCCATTTGTTCCCCGCCAATCCCTTCGTCACCCTCGCGAAAGCGGGGGATCGTCTCCGACGAGCGCAGCAAATACAGCGACAGTGTTACAGGCTAGTCCGGGGGATGGGGCCCCGCTTTCGCGGGGGTGACGACGGAGAGGACGGCCTGGCGCCAGCCCTCAAGGCGGGATCGACGGGCATCGCCATCCAGCCCCGGCTCGAACGTCAGGCCGGCGCCGCGCATCTTCGTCGCATCCTCGATCCCGCGGAACATCCCGCAGCCGATGCCGGCGAGCATCGCGGCCCCCAGCGCGGTGGTCTCGGCGAAGTCGGGGCGGTCCACGGGAATCGCGAGGATGTCGGCCAGGTCCTGGGCGATCCAGTCGTTGGTGACCATGCCGCCGTCGATGCGCAGCCGCGACCAGTCCGCGCCGTCGGCGGCGAAGGCGGCCTTCAGGTCGTGGCTCTGGTGCGCCATCGCCTCCAGCGCGGCGCGGACGATGTGCGCGCGGGTCGCGGCGAAGCTGAGGCCGGAGATCGCGGCGCGCGCTTCCGGTTCCCACCAGGGCGCGCCGAGGCCGCTGAGCGCGGGAACCAGGTACACGCCGCCATTGTCCTTGACCGAACGGGCCAGCGCCTCGGTCTCCTGCGCCGTCTCGATCAGCTTCACCGAATCGCGCAGCCACTGGACCAGGCTGCCGGCGACGAACACCGAACCCTCGATCGCATAGGTGCGCCGCCCGCCCAGCTGCCAGAGCACGGTGGCGAGCAGCCGGTTCCTGGAGGAGGGCTGGGTGCCGCCCGCGTTGGTCAGCACGAAAGCGCCGGTGCCATAGGTCGCCTTGGTGTCGCCGCGCTCGATACAGGCCTGCCCGATCGTCGCGGCCTGCTGGTCGCCGGCCAGGCCGCAAATGGGAATCTCGCCGCCGAACAATTTGGTGGTGCCGAACCTGCCCGCGCAATCGACGATCTCCGGCAGCGCGTCGCGCGGGGCGGAGAACATGTCGAGCAGGCCGTCGCTCCACCCGCCGGAGCCGAGCCCCATCAGCAGCGTGCGCGAGGCGTTGGTCGCGTCGGTGACGTGCAGGCCGCCGGTGAGCTTCCACACCAGCCAGCTCTCGACCGTGCCGATGGCGAGGCGATCGCCCACGCCCTTCAGTTGCGGCCAGTTGCGCATCGCCCAGGCGATCTTGGTGCCGGAGAAATAGGGATCGAGCAGCAGCCCGGTGCGCGCCTGGACGCCGGCTTCCTCGCCGGCTTCGCGCCAGGCCCGGCACATCGCGGCCGAACGGCGATCCTGCCAGACGATGGCCGGCGCGAGCGGCTCGCCGGTGGTCTTGTCCCAGAAGACGATCGTCTCGCGCTGGTTGGTGATGCCGATCGCGGCGATCGCCTGCGCGCCGCCGGCCTGCTGCACCATGGCCATCGCGCATTCCAGCGAGCGCCGCCAGATCTCGTTGGCATCATGCTCGACCAGGCCGGGGCCCGGATAATGCTGGGTAAGGTCGGCGCCGTGGCTGCCCAGGCACTTGCCCGACGGCGCGAACAGCATCGCGCGGGTGGAGGTGGTGCCCTCGTCGATGACCAGGATGTTCTCGCCCATGCGGCAAGGCTAGCGCAGCCGTTACGGTCGCGAAAGCCCGGCACCGTCATTCCCGCGGAGGCGGCGATCCGGCGTTTCCCGCCGAGCCGCCCGGATCCAAGGGGGCTGCCTTCACGGGGATGACGAAGGAGGGGGGACGCGCTAGGGTCTGCCGCGAAAGGGAAGGGCAAAAGTGAGCGATCGACCCGGCAGCATCGGCGGCGAACCCCTGGACGACGGCCTGCCGTCGGGACCGGCAAGGGCACCCTTGCTCGGGCCATCAAGCCAGGAAAGCATGGGCGACGGCCAGAAGCGCGACCGGCTGATGGCGGCGCTGGCGCTGATGGCGGGGATCGGCCTGTTGCTGGCGCTGCCCTTCGCGCTGCAGGCGGGCGCGGTGTTCTTCCTGCCGCTCACCACTGCGCTGGTGATCGCGATCGCGCTGGTGCCGCTGCTCGAATGGCTGGAGCGCCACCGCGTGCCCGCGCCGATCGCGGCGTTCATCTGCGTGCTGCTGTTCCTGATCGCGGCGAATGTCGCGCTGGCCTCGATCGTGGTGCCGGCCTGGCAATGGATCCGCGACCTTCCCGCCAAGATCCCGCAGATCCAGGAGAATCTGAAGCCGCTGATCGAGTTCTACGCGAACCTCGACAGCTTCGTGAACAAGACGGTGATGAACTTCGCCTCGGCGCCGATGAAGCAGCCCGAAGTGATGGCCGCGACGCCGCCGCGCTCGCTGATCGACCTGTTCGCCACTTCCGCCCCATCGGCGCTGGTGGAGATGTTCTTCGCCATCCTCGTCATCTATTTCTTCCTGTCCGGCTGGACCCGGCTGCGCCGCAACGCGATCACCAGCCGGGCGAGCTTCGGCGGCGCAATGGCGACGGCGCGCGTGATCCAGGACGTGGTGGACGATACCTCGGCCTATCTGGGCACGATCACGCTGATCAACCTGACGCTGGGCCTGATCGTCGCGGGCGTGCTGTGGGCGATCGGCATGCCGACGCCGCTGATGTGGGGCGGCATCGTCGCGCTGCTCAACTACATCCCCTATTTCGGACCGGTGTTCGCTGCGCTGCTGCTGGCCATGGGCGGGCTGATGACCTTTCCGGACCTGGGCTGGGCATTCGTGCCGCCGATCGTGATGATCGCCTGCCACCTGATCGAGGCGAATGTGGTGACGCCGCTGATCGTGGGCCACCGGCTGACGATCAGCCCGATCATGATCCTGATCTCGCTGAGCTTCTGGGGCTGGGTGTGGGGCACCACCGGGGCGCTGCTCGCGGTGCCGCTGCTGATCATCATCCAGACGGTGGTGAATGCGGCGGGCAAGCCGGACATCGCCGGTTTTCTCTTCGAGCACGGGACCTTGGTGAACGATCCTGTGGATAATCGGCCGCTGCGGCGAAAAAGTCGCGACCAATCCGGTTGACACCCCTGAATCTCGCGTCTAGTGCCCGCCTCCTCGCTTCGAGAGAGCGGGTGTAGCTCAGTTGGTTAGAGCGCCGGCCTGTCACGCCGGAGGTCGCGGGTTCGAGCCCCGTCACTCGCGCCATTCCCCATTGCCGGACCGGTAAGGCGCCGCTCGTGCGGAGCCCGGCGGATCGATGCCATGGCGGCGATGGTCCCGTCTCGAGCGCACATGCGGGTGTAGCTCAGTTGGTTAGAGCGCCGGCCTGTCACGCCGGAGGTCGCGGGTTCGAGCCCCGTCACTCGCGCCATGCGCCGCATGACATCTTCCCGCAGCATATGAAGCGCCGACTCGCCAAAGTGCCGGAAGTACATGCCGGGCGCAGGTTTTCGGCGGCCCTATTTTCCCTATTTTCCCGGAAACGCGGCGCATCTCGTAACATTCTTGCGCACGCATGATCCTATCTTTCCTACAGGTCAAAGAGCGGCAGACCCCGCGGCCGGCTGTACGGGTTCAGCAGGCGATATCCTACAAAGCAAGGGGCAAGGGCGGCCTTCAGGCGCGGCGCCAGCGCCCCGTTTCCATCCAGCGCAATACCCCGCCGAGCGGCAGGATCCAGACGATGCCGGTCACGACATAGATCGGCAGCTGGGCGAGCACGTGCAGCCGGCCGATCCAGTGCGAGAAGCTCGCCACCAGCACGATCCACACCAGGATCCAAGCGACGATGCCCAGCGCGCCCGCGGGCTTGCGCCAGCTCGGCGCTACGCTCCCGCGTGCCATGTCATGCCTTTCTCGGTGATCACGGCCTGGAGCGGCACGTCCCAGATGTCGGAGGGGACGGCCGGCACTTCCTGCATCGCCCAGGCGACGCCGACGCGCCAGGCATCGGGATAGCGGGCAAAGGCGCGGTCATAGTGCGCGGCGCCCTGGCCGAGGCGGTTGAGCCGCGCGTCGAAGCCGACGAGCGGCGTCAGGATCACGTCGGGCGCGATTTCGGGCCGGTCGGCGTGCGGCTGGCGCAGGCCGAACGGACCATCGACCAGTGCTTCCCCCATCTGCCAGGCGAGGAAGCGGATCGGCGCCGCCCGGTCGACGACGAAGGGAAGGGCGAGGGCGCAACCCCTTTCGGCCGCGGCGGCGGCGAGCTGGGTGGGATCGGCCTCGCTGCCGATCGCGACATAGGTGGCGACGATCGCCCCGGGGGCCAGGCGCTCGACGAACGCCTCGGGCGCGAGGATCGCCTCGCTCGCTGCGATGGCGAAGGCGTCACGCTCGGCGCGGAGCTGTGCCCGCAGGGCTAGCTTGTCGATCATGCCACGCTTCTAGGGGAGCGGTGGCGGGACCGCCATGGCCGTTTGCCAGAATATCCACCGACGCCTGTTACGTCAGGTGGGGACCATGTGCATCGGACCAGGATCCGTACAGGGACAGCCCCCATGGATGATGAATAGCCTCAGGGATTATTGCTATGGCTCGTACCGGGCAGTGCCCGCCATGGGCCGATGTAGGGATTTCGCAGGGCATTCGCAACGGCTCCGCCCAAATTCGTCATCCCGCTTACCTCTCCGTCATTCCGGCCTTTGCGGGGATGACGGGATTGGGGGGAGGGATGGAGGTCAGGCCTCGCCAGCATCTTCTTCGAGCGCCGCGGCCACGGCCTCGAGCCGGTCGGCGATGCGTTCCAGCAGCACCGGCGACACGCCCTCGGGCGGACTGCGCTCGGCCTCGTCGAGCAGGTCGGCGAGGATCAGCGCGAGATAGACGAGCGTGCGCTCGGCGTTCAGGCCGCCCGACGCGCGCAGGGCGGTGTCGGCATGGCGCTGAAGGATCGATTCGAGATGGCGGATATGCGCTTCGTCGCCTTCGCGGGTGGCGACCGAATAGCTGCGGCCGGCGACGGAGATGTCGAGGTCCGCCATCAGTCCTGCTCCGCCCCGGCTTCGCGCGCGATCAGCGCGTCGAGCGAGCTCACCGCGTCCTCGATGCGGGCGCGCAGCTTGGCGTGGCGCTGGGTGATCCGTTCGCAGGCATAGGCCCGCGCGGCGGCGGCTTTCTCGATGCGGACGAGGGCCTGTTCGATACGATCGGCGGGCGTACTTGCCATGCCGCAAGCGTTACGCACCCCATCCGAACCTAGCAACCCCTGAATGGTATCGGTTGCAGGGCGCGTTCGATGAGGCGGACCGAAGCCGCGCCGGTTCGAGTCCGCCTGGCATTCGGCCGGCGTTCGGGCCGTCGAGGCGGTTGACGTGGCGGTCCAAGGTGCCCAAAGGCGTCCGCGCCAGCATCAGGGGACTCCAAGTGACCGCAAGCTTCGCCGATTGCGCCAATGCCATCCGGGCATTGTCGATGGACGCCGTGGAGGCGGCCAATTCGGGGCATCCGGGCATGCCGATGGGTATGGCCGACGTCGCGACGGTGCTGTTCCAGAACTACCTGAAGTTCGATCCGGCCGACCCCAAATGGGCGGATCGCGACCGTTTCGTGCTCTCGGCCGGGCACGGCTCGATGCTGCTCTATTCGACGCTGTACCTCACCGGCTATGCCCAGCCGACGCTGCAGGACATCCGCAATTTCCGCCAGGTCGGCAGCCCCTGTGCCGGGCACCCCGAGAATTTCGAGCTGCCGGGCGTGGAATGCACCACCGGCCCGCTCGGCCAGGGCTTTGCCATGGCGGTCGGCATGGCCGCTGCCGAGCGCCATCTGAACGCCATCCATGGCGACGACCTGGTCGATCACCGCACCTGGGTGATCGCGGGCGACGGCTGCCTGATGGAAGGCATCAATCACGAGGCGGTCGGCCTGGCCGGGCATCTGAAGCTCGGCAAGCTGATCGTGCTGTGGGACGACAACAAGATCACGATCGACGGCGCGGTCTCGCTCTCGTCGAGCGAGGACATCCCCGCGCGCTACCGCGCCTCGGGCTGGCAGGTCGTCGCGTGCGACGGCCATGACCGCGCCGATATCGCCCGCGCGATCGACGAAGCGCTCGCCAGCGACCTGCCGTCGCTGGTCCAGTGCCGCACGGTGATCGGCAAGGGCGCGCCGAACAAGCAGGGCTCGTCCAAGGTCCATGGCTCGCCGCTGGGCGCGGACGAAGTCGCCGCCGCCCGCGCGGCGCTGGGCTGGAACCACCCGGCGTTCGAGATCCCGGCGGACATCCGCGAGGCCTGGCTGGAAGCCGGCAGGCGCGGCGCCGCGCCGCATGCCGCGTGGAAGCAGCGGCTTGCAGCGCATGAGGATCGCGCCGAGTTCGAGCGCCGGATGCGCGGCGACCTGCCGGCCTGGTTCTCGATGCAGGATCACATCCAGGGCCTGCTCGCCGCGCCGCAAAAGGTCGCGACCCGCAAGGCGAGCGAGATGGCGCTCGAGGCGATCAACGCGCAGATCCCCGATACCGTCGGCGGCTCGGCCGACCTGACCGGCTCGAACAACACGCTGACCAAGGGCCTGGGCACGTTCAGCGCCGGCAACTATGCCAGCCGCTACGTCTATTACGGCATCCGCGAGTTCGGCATGTCGGCGGCGATGAACGGCATGGCGCTGCACGGCGGCGTGATCCCCTATGGCGGCACCTTCCTGGTCTTCGCCGACTATGCCCGCGCGGCGATCCGGCTCTCGGCCCTCCAGCAGGCACGCGTCGTCTATGTCATGACGCACGACTCGATCGGCCTGGGCGAGGACGGCCCGACCCATCAGCCGGTGGAGCACCTCACCAGCCTGCGCCTGATCCCCAATCTCGACGTCTATCGCCCGTGCGACGTGATCGAGACCGCGGAGTGCTGGGAACTGGCGCTGCAGAAGGCGGACGGCCCGGGCCTGCTCGCGCTCAGCCGCCAGAACCTGCCGCAGCTGCGCACCGAGGCCGCCGAGAACCGCTCCGCGCGCGGCGCGTACGCCATTCGCGAGGCGGAGGCACCGCGCCAGGTGGTGCTGATCGCCAGCGGTTCCGAAGTCGAGATCGCCGTTGCGGTGCGCGATGAACTGGAAGCCCAGGGCATCGGCGCCGACGTCGTCTCGATGCCGTGCTGGGAGCGCTTCGACGCGCAGGACGCGCAGTACAAGCGCGACCTGCTGCCGGCGCATGCGCTCAAGGTCTCCATCGAGGCCGGCGCGACGCTGGGCTGGGAGCGATATACGGGCTTGGACGGGCTAAACTTCGGCGTGGATGGATTCGGCGCCTCGGGGCCTTATCTGAAGCTCTACGAGCATTTCGGGCTCACCGCGGGAGCCATCGTGCCGCGGATCGTCGAAAAGTTGAACGGAGAACAGGCATGACGAAGGTTGCGATCAACGGGTTCGGGCGCATCGGTCGACTGGTGGCGCGCGCGATCCTCGAGCGCCCCGACAGCGGGCTCGAGCTGGTCACGATCAACGACCTGGCCGATGCCAAGTCGAACGCGTGGCTGTTCTCGCGCGACAGCGTGCACGGCAAATATCCGGGCACCGTCACTGCCGAGGGCGAGGATCTGGTCATCGACGGCAAGCACATCAAGGTGACCAAGGAGCGCGATCCCGCCAACCTGCCGCATGCCGAGAACGGCGTCGAGCTGGTGCTGGAGTGCACCGGCTTCTTCACCGACCGCGCCTCCGCCCAGAAGCACATCGATGCCGGCGCCAGGAAGGTGCTGATCTCGGCTCCGGGCAAGAATGTCGACCTCACCGTCGTGTTCGGCGTGAACCACGACAAGCTCGAGGCTGGTCACACGATCGTCTCGAACGCGTCGTGCACCACCAACTGCCTGGCGCCGGTCGCCAAGGTGCTGAACGACACGATCGGCATCGAGCGCGGCCTGATGACCACGGTGCATGCCTATACCAACGACCAGAAGATCCTCGACCAGATCCATCCGGACCTGCGCCGCGCCCGCGCCGCCGCGATGAGCATCATCCCCACCACCACCGGCGCCGCCCGCGCCGTGGCCGAGGTGCTGCCCGAGCTGAAGGGCAAGCTGGACGGCTCGGCGATCCGCGTTCCGGTTCCGGACGGCTCGCTGGTGGACCTGACCTTCACCCCGAAGCGCGACACCACCGTCGAGGAAGTGAATGCGGTGCTGAAGGCGGCGTCGGAGAACGGTCCGCTCAAGGGCATCCTCTGGTATTCGGACGAGCCCCTGGTCTCGATCGACATCGTCCACACCTCGGCCTCGTCGACCGTCGACAGCCTGGAGACCGCGGTGATCGACGGCAAGCTGGTGCGCGTCGTCAGCTGGTACGACAATGAATGGGGCTTCTCGAACCGCATGGTGGACACCGCCAGCGCGATGGCGAAGCTGGGCTGATTTCTGCGTTCCCCTTCCGCTTGCGGGAGGGGCTAGGGGAGGGCGGGTTGCGCTCTTACCCACGTCGTTCCCTCCCCCGACCCCTCCCGCACGCGGGAGGGGAGAAAGAATGAGCATGACCCGCCCCTTCAAGACGCTCGACGATATGGGCGAGATCGCCGGCAAGCGCGTGCTGGTCCGCGAGGACCTGAACGTGCCGATGGCCGATGGCCAGGTGACTGACGATACCCGGCTGCGCGCCGCGGTGCAGACCGTCGCCGAGCTGGCGGACAAGGGCGCCAAGGTCGTGGTCCTCGCACATTTCGGGCGGCCCAAGGGGCAGCGCAACCCGGAGATGAGCCTGTCGCTCGTCACCCGGCCGTTCAGCCATGTCCTTGGCCGTGAAGTGCGCTTCATCGACACGGACGGCGCGGCCGAGGCGATCGACGCGATGGGCAATGGCGACATCGCCCTGCTCGAAAATACCCGTTTCGACGCCGGTGAGGAGATGAATGCGCCCGAGACCGTCGCCGCGCTCGCGGCACTGGGCGATCTCTATGTCAACGACGCCTTCTCGGCCGCGCACCGCGCCCATGCCTCGACCGAGGGCCTGGCCCACAAGCTGCCCGCCTTTGCCGGGCGCCAGATGGAAGCCGAGCTCGACGCGCTCGACAAGGCACTGGGCAATCCCGAGCATCCGGTCGCGGCGGTGGTCGGCGGCGCCAAGGTCTCGACCAAGCTCGACGTGCTCAAGCATCTGGTCGACAAGGTCGATCACCTGATCATCGGCGGCGGCATGGCCAACACCTTCCTGGCCGCGCGCGGCGTCGATGTGGGCAAGAGCCTGTGCGAGCACGACCTGACCGGCACCGCCGAGGAGATCCTCGATGCGGCCGACCGCGCCAACTGCACCGTGCACCTGCCCTATGACGTGGTGGTGGCGAAGGAGTTCGCGGCCAACCCGCCGAGCCTGCGCACCGTCAACGTCCATGAAGTCGCTTCGGACGAGATGATCCTCGACATCGGCCCGGCGGCGACCGAGGCGCTGGCGGACGTGCTCAAGACCTGCCGCACCCTGGTGTGGAACGGTCCGCTCGGCGCGTTCGAGACCCCGCCGTTCGACACGGCGACCATCAGCCTCGCCAAGACCGCGGCGGCGCTCACCAAGGAAGGCCAGCTCGTCTCGGTCGCCGGCGGCGGCGACACGGTGGCGGCGCTCAACCAGGCCGGCGTGGCGGGCGACTTCACCTTCGTCTCCACTGCGGGCGGCGCTTTCCTCGAATGGATGGAAGGCAAGGAACTACCGGGCGTCGCGGCGCTGGCGCGCTGACCGGCGCTATCTGGCCTTCTCGTTGAGCAGCGGGACCAGCAGCGCGTTGAGGCTATCCAGCGTGAACGCGCCGGCCTTGGCATAGCGGACCACGCCCTTGCGATCGATCACGATATTGGTGGGCACCGCGCCTCCGAGCACGTCATAGGGGCCCTTGATCGAGCGCACCGGCTCGATGTGCATCACGTCGAACAGCTTCTTGAGCTGATAGGGTTTGAGCGAATCCTCGGTGGTGACGGCATAGACGCGGAGGCCGGCGTCCTTGCGCAGCTCGTAATAGCGATCGAGCGTGGGCAGTTCCGTGCGGCAGGGGACGCACCAGGTCGCCCAGAAATTGAGCACGACCACATCGCCGCGCAGCTCGTCGAACGAGATCTTGCCGCCATTGATCAGCCGCAGGGTGAATGGCGGTGCCGGCTGACCTTCCCTGACTGCCGCGAACATCGGCCGCGGCGCCGGCGCGGCACCGAGCAATGCCAGTGGCAGCGCAGCAAGCGCCAGTCGCCTGGAAAGCGAAGCGATTCCCATGTTCCGTCCCCCATTGCCCGGCGTCATGCTGTCGCGAGCTGGGGGAGGCGTCAAGCGCGGCCCCGGGGACCCCCTTTCGCCGCCCTTCCCGGAAAAGCCCGTGCGGTGGCAGCGTTGTCAGGCTTTTCGCTTGCGAAACCGGGCGATAGGGGCTCGTTCAGCACTACACGAACAAGGGAAAATCCATGTCGATCACGCCCGCTGTCAAAGCCATCCTCGCCAATTACGAGTCCGACAATCCGGGCGTGAAGGCCAATCTCGCCCGCATCCTGATGCAGGGCAAGCTGGGCGGCACGGGCAAGCTGATCATCCTGCCGGTGGACCAGGGCTTCGAACATGGTCCGGCACGCAGCTTCGCGGTGAACCCCGCCGCCTATGATCCCCATTATCACTATCAGCTGGCGATCGACGCCGGCCTCAGCGCCTATGCCGCGCCGCTCGGCATGATCGAGGCCGGGGCCGATACCTTTGCCGGCCAGATCCCGACCATCCTCAAGGTCAACAGCTCGAACAGCTGGGCGACCTCGATCGACCAGGCCGTCACCGGCGGCGTCGACGACGCGCTGCGGCTCGGCTGCGCGGCGATCGGCTTCACCATCTATCCGGGGGCCGACGACGTGTTCGGCATGATGGAGGAGATCAAGGAGCTGCGCGCCGAGGCCGCATCGGTCGGCATCGCCACGGTGATCTGGTCCTACCCGCGCGGCGGCAAGCTTTCGAAGGACGGCGAGCTGGCGCTCGACGTCGGTGCCTATGCCGCGCACATGGCGGCGCTGCTCGGCGCGCACATCATCAAGGTGAAGCTGCCGAGCGCGCATATCGAGCAGAAGGAAGCCCAGAAGGTCTATGAGGGCACCGACTGGTCGGCGCAGGCGGACCGGGTGAAGCATGTCGCGCAGAGCTGCTTCGCCGGCCGCCGCATCGTCGTCTTCTCGGGCGGCGCGGCGAAGGGTGCCGATGCCGTCTACCAGGACGCGCGCGATATCCGCGACGGCGGCGGCAATGGCTCGATCATCGGCCGCAACACCTTCCAGCGCCCCCGCGACGAGGCACTGGCGATGCTCGACAAGCTCGTGCGCATCTACAAGAACGAGGAATGATCGATCGCCGACCCGTGCTGGCAGGGCTCGCCATGGCGATGCTGGGCGGGCCCGCGCCGGCACGGGGGAAACGGATGGAAGAAGTCGAGCCCTATGGCCTGATCGGCAAGATCAAGGCCCGGCCGGGCAAGCGGGCCGAGCTGGTCGCGCTGCTCTCCGGCGGCACCGGTGGCATGCCGGGCTGCATGGCCTATCTGATCGCCGAGGATCTGAAGGACGCCGACGGCATCTGGATCACCGAGATCTGGAAGACCAGGCAATTCCACGCCGACTCGCTCAAGCTGCCCGCGGTGCAGGCAGCGATTGCCAAGGGGCGGCCGCTGATCGCGGGGTTCGAAACCCATGTCGAGACGCGGCCCGTGGCGGGAATCGGGATCAAGGCCTAGGCGCTAGGTTGAGGACTCCTATCCTCCTTCGTCACCCCGGCCTTGCGCCGGGGTCCCGCTGTCTCGCCAGCACAGGAAGCAGCGGGATCCCGGCTCAAGGCCGGGGTGACAGTAGAAAATCAAATACTTGTTTGGGTTCTCAACCTAGTGGCAGCCGGTCGCCACGGTCCTGGCATTGATCGGATCGAGAACTGCCGGGCGCAGTTCGCTGTCGGGATAGGCGTGGAGGAGGGTGCCCTTCGGATCCCGGGCGAAGCGGACGCGAAATCGGTCCCGCTTGCCGCCAAAAATGCCGTCGAGCTCCACTGCTCCATCGACGATGCGATAGGTTCCGGACGCGTTGCCGAAGCCATTATAGGCGAGGAACTTGCCCGGCGCGGGAAAGCTGAGCGCCCCCGCATCGCAGGGGGCCGTGGGTTCGCGGCGGATGAGATGCCCGGGCAGCAGCCTGGCCAGTTCCGTCGCGGGCACCGGCACGGGGTAGCTCTCGGACGTGGGCGCGCCGCAGCCGGCAAGCGCGAGCGACCCCGCCAGGACACCCCGGTGACCGAATTCGCGCAAGCCTCTCCCCATCGGGGCGACTTTGGGTCATCCTGGGCCAAGTGGCAATCGGCGCGACGGAGACGGGCATGACGCAGGACTGGCGGGCGGTGGATGGCTATATCGCCGGCAAGCTGATCGGCGCGGACCCGGTGCTCGATGCCACGCTGGCGGCCAATGCCGCGGGCGGGCTGCCGGCGATCGATGTCTCGGCGGCGCAGGGCCGGATGCTGGAGCTGCTCGCCCGGATGTCCGGCGCGCGGCGCATCCTCGAAGTGGGGACGCTGGGCGGCTATTCGACGATCTGCCTCGCCCGTGCCCTGCCGGGGGACGGACGATTGGTGACGCTCGAGCTGGAGCCGCGTCATGCCGAGGTGGCACGGGCCAATCTGGCGCGGGCCGGGCTCGATGCCTGTTGCGAGGTCCGCGTCGGACCGGCGGCGGAGACGCTCGCGGCGATGATCGCGGCGAGCGAGGAGCCGTTCGACCTGGTGTTCATCGATGCCGACAAGCCCGGCAACCGCGCCTATCTCGATGCGGCGCTCAAGCTCACGCGGCCGGGCAGCGTGATCCTGGTCGACAATGTGGTCCGCGGCGGCAGGGTCCTGGAGGCGGACAGCGCCGATCCCAGCGTGCTCGGCACCCGGGCGCTGTTCGACGCGGTCGCCGCCGAGCCGCGCCTCGACGCCACTGCGATCCAGACGGTAGGCGACAAGGGTTGGGACGGGTTCCTGATTGCAGTGGTGCGGGCCGGCTAGGCCTTGCCCGGCGGGACATGTTCCCGCAACGCGCGCATCTGCGCCTCATATTGCTCGCGCGACTCCCAGCCGAGCGGGTGCGGGCCATAGGCATTGGGGCCGAAAGTGCCCGGCCAGAACAGCAGAGCGATCCAGAGGACCAGCGCTACCAGCAAAAGCACGCCGAGTCCGGGCAGTGATGCGAGGGCTGCCAGCGCAACGAAACCGAAGAGCCACCAACCCGGTTTGCCGATGTCGTGCAACCGGGCGATCGCCACGACGAGCAGCGCCAGGTCGAATGCTGCTTCCAATGCGACGTACCAGAGCGGGAAGAAAGTCGGATGCGCAATCGCCTCGGAGCGGAAGCCGAGCTGGATGCTTCCGAGAGCGACTTGGCGAAAGGCGAAGAACTTGATCGCCGTGAAGCCCAGGCTGCCAAGCATCAGCCACAGGAACATCGCGCCGCGGCCGGCGCGGCCGATTGGCCATTTGAACATGCTGAACATGCGAATCCCCCTTTCGCTTGTTATCCTGCGGCGATCCTGCCCTGGCAGGGGCCGGGCCGCCACTCGGTTTCGATCGATAGTGGTGAAGCCAACCGGCTTTCGCTAAGGCTCCCCGATGACCGACCTGGATGAAGACGGCCTGCCGCCGCTCGACCCGAATTTCGCCGCGCAGTTCGAGCGGGACGTGCGCCGTCCGCCCTGCCAGCTCTACCTGATCTCACCGCTCGACGTGGGAGGCGCCTTCCCCGAGCGGCTGAAGCGCGCGCTCGATGCCGGACCGGCGGCGGCCTTCCAGTTCCGGGTGAAGGGCGTCGACCAGCACGAGGCGGCGCGCCTCGCCGAGCCGCTGCAGCGGATCTGTGCCGATGCCGACATCGCCTTCATCGTCAACGACAGCGTCAGCCTGGCCAAGCGCCTGGGTGCCGATGGCGTGCATCTGGGGCAGGAGGACGGCGATCCGCGCGAGGCGCGCGCCGTGCTCGGCCCGCAGGTGCAGGTCGGCGTGACCTGTCACGACAGCCGCCACCTCGCGATGGAAGCCGGGGAGGCGGGCGCGGACTATGTTGCGTTCGGTGCCTTCTATCCCACCGCCACCAAGGAGACCCGGCATCGCCCCGAGCCGGTGATCCTCAGCTGGTGGTCGGCGCTGTTCGAGCTGCCCTGCGTCGCGATCGGCGGGATCACGCCGGAGAACGCTCCGCCACTGGTGAAGGCGGGCGCGGATTTCCTCGCGGTTTCCGGCGCGATCTGGGGCGGGGACGAGGAAGCCGCGATGAAGGCGTTCGCCGCGCTGCTTGCCTGATCCCGGACGTCGCCCCGGCCGGGACGACGGAAACACTCTGAGTTCCAGCCGTTGTTCTTGCGGAACGTCATCTGCAGGAGCTTGATTCGGTGCGGAAATTTGTCGGATTCGCGGCTTGCCTCGCCTGTGCCTCCTTTGGTCCCGCCGCGGCGGGGCAGGGGGGAACTTCCGGCAAGCCGCCGATCGATTACTCGATCCTCCATGCCCAGGTGATCCTCGATCATCTCGGCTTCTCGCCCGGCATCCTCGACGGGCGCCCGGGGCAGGCGCTCACGGCGGCGCTGAAGGGGTTCCAGACCGCGCGCGGCATGCCCGTGACCGGCACGCTCGATCCGGCGACGCTGCGCGCGCTCGCGCCCTATGCCTCGCTGCGTCCGGTCCGGCGGCTGACTCTCGACGCCGGGACGCTGGCCGGGCCCTATGTCAACCCGATCCCCAAGGACCCCGAGAAGCAGGCCAGGCTAGCCTCGCTTGCCTATACCCGCCCGCTCGAGAAGCTGGCCGAGATGTTCCACACCACGCCCGAGGTGCTGGTCGAGCTCAATCCGGGCGGCGGCAGGATCGTGCCGGGCGCGGCGTTCCGCTTCCCCAATGCGCTTCCCGCCTCGCGCGACTATCCGGCGGACATCAAGCCGGAGTGGCGGCGGACGCTCAACATGCTCAACGTCGAGGCCAAGGTGCCCGAGGCCGATCACATCGTGGTCGACAAGCGCGAGAAGGTGCTCAAGGTGTATGACGGGCAGGGGCGCCTGGTCGCCCAGTTCAGCGCGACCATGGGCAGCGCGCACGATCCGCTGCCGATCGGCACCTGGAAGATCAACGGGGCGGACACCAATCCGAAATTCCATTACAACCCCAAGCTGTTCTGGGACGCGAAGAAGGGCAGTGACCCGGCGATGCTGCCGCCGGGGCCGAACGGCCCGGTGGGGGTGGTGTGGCTGGATCTTTCCAAGGAGCATTACGGCATCCACGGCACGCCCGAGCCGCAGCTGATCGGCCGCACCGAGAGTCATGGCTGCATCCGCCTGACCAATTGGGATGCGGCGCGGCTCGCGCTGATGGTGAGGCCGGGCATCAGGGCGGTGTTTCAGGAATAGGGGCGATGGGGCCCTGGGCGAAGCGGGCCGGCTGGAGCCTGGGCGTGCTGCTGGCGCTGCTGGCGGCGGGGTTCCTGTCGCTGGTGCGGATCACGGTGCAGCCCGCCGCACCGGCCGCCTCGCCGCAGCTTGCCGGCCCCCAGGACGCCGCTCCCGCCGGCGCGGACGATGCGGACGATGCCGCCGCGTTGATCATCCCGGTGGAGGGCGTGGCCGCCGGCCAGCTCAGCGACAGCTGGGGCCAGAGCCGCGGCAACGGTGCGCGCGAGCATCATGCGATCGACATCATGGCCCCCAGGGGCACGCCAGTGCTCGCCGCGGCGGCGGGCACGGTCGAGAAGGTCTTCGAGAGCGTGAATGGCGGCCACACTCTCTATGTGCGCACCCGGGACGGCGGGACGATCCATTACTATGCCCATCTCGACAGCCGGCTGGTGGACGAGAAGCAGCCGGTGCGCCAGGGCGAGCGCATCGCGACCGTGGGCAATAGCGGCAGCGCGGCGGGCGGCGCGCCGCACCTCCATTTCGAGATCAAGCGCATGCGGCCGGGCGAGGGCTGGTGGCAGGGGCGGAACGTCAATCCCTATCCGCTGCTGCGGGATGCCCGGCCGTGATCCGTCATTCCGGCGGAAGCCGGGATCTCGCGCGGCAAATCGGACAGCATGCGGCACGAGACCCCGGCTTCCGCCTGCCTGGCCGGCAGGAACCGGGATGGCTTGCCCAAGTCCCCGCGCGCGGCTAAAGGCGCCGGCTCAGCTCTTTCTCAGTTCCATAGGTCTCGACCATGAAGATCAGCGGCGTGGACATCCGTCCCGGCAACATCATCGAATATGAAGGCGGCATCTGGCGTGCCGTGAAGATCCAGCACACGCAGCCCGGCAAGGGCGGTGCGTACATGCAGGTCGAGCTCAAGAACCTGCGCGACGGCCGCAAGAACAACGTCCGCTTCCGCTCGGCGGAGACGGTGGAGCGCGTGCGCCTCGACACCAAGGACTTCCAGTTCCTGTATCCCGAGGGCGACAGCCTGGTGTTCATGGACAAGGAAACCTACGACCAGACCACGCTGCCGCGCGACCTGCTCGGCGATGCCGCCGCCTTCCTGCAGGACGGCATGGACGTGATCATGGAACTCTATGACGAAGAGGCGATCAGCGTGCAGCTGCCCGACACGATCGAAGCGACGATCGTCGAGGCCGATGCGGTGGTGAAGGGCCAGACGGCCTCGTCGTCGTACAAGCCGGCGGTGCTGGACAATGGCGTGCGCATCATGGTGCCGCCGCACATCGCCTCGGGCACGCGCATCGTCGTCGACGTGTACGAGCAGACTTACGTCCGCCGCGCGGACTGATGCCTGGCGTGATCAGAGACGCGCGCAGCTTCCGGGCCGACCGGCCCTGGGGCGCGCGCGATCTGGTCGAGATCGAAGGCGCGACGGCGCGCCTGCATTGGACGGACCAGCCCTATCGCTGGCACGTGAATGACGGTGCCGAGCTGTTCTGCGTCCTCGATGGCGAAGTCGACATGCACTATCGTCTGGACGGTAGCGAGCATGTGGCGCGCCTGGCTGCCGGCGACATGTTCGTGGCCGAGATCGGCGACGAGCATGTCGCGCACCCCGTGGGCGAAGCCCGCATCCTGGTTTTCGAGCGTAAGGGCTCCGTCTAATGGTTTCGCATTCCGGCCTCATCACCGTCATGGAGCGCGCCTGCCGCAAGGCCGGTCCGCGCCTGCGCCGCGACTTCAACGAAGTCCAGCACCTCCAGGTCAGCCGCAAGGGGCCGGCGGACTTTGTCAGCCTTGCCGACCGGCGCGCCGAGGACACGCTGATCGAGGAGCTCCAGAAGGCGCGGCCGGACTGGGGCTTCCTGGTCGAGGAGCGCGGCGAGATCGCGGGCGATCCCAACAAGCCGCGCTGGATCATCGATCCGCTCGACGGGACCAGCAACTTCCTCCACGGCATCCCGCATTTCTGCATCTCGATCGCGGTCGAGGACCCGCACGGCGCCCAGGGCAAGCCCGAAGTGACGCACGGCTATATCTATCAGCCGCTCACCGACGAGAGCTTCTGGTCGGAAAAGGGCCGCGGCGCCTGGCTGCAGGACCAGCGGCTGCGCGTTTCGGCGCGCCGCCACCTCGACGAGGCGCTGATCGCCACGGGCATCCCGTTCCTCGGCCATGGTGATTTCGCCGAGTGGAGCCGCATCTTCGGCGCGGTGGCGCCCGAAGTGGCCGGCATCCGCCGGCTGGGCTCGGCGGCGCTCGACCTCGCCTGGGTGGCCGCGGGCCGGTTCGACGGTTTCTGGGAATCGAACCTCAAGCCCTGGGACGTGGCGGCGGGCATGCTGCTGATCCGCGAGGCCGGCGGCTTCGTGACCGACTATCGCGGGCAGGACCTGTCGCGCGAGCGCAACCAGTATCTCGCGGCCAATGACGTGCTGCACTCCAAGCTGCACAAGCTGGTGGCGAACTCGCTGCGCTGATCTAGGAGGCAATGTCCTTCACCGTCATCCCTGCTTTCGCGGGGATGACGGAAGTGATTTCAAAGGCCTGCCCGGGTTCTCGACCTAAGGCCGAAGCGTCGCCGCCAGGAACGCCACCATCTTCGGCCAGGCATCGGCGCGTGCCTTGGCGTTTGCCTCCGGCGCGCCGCCGCCGCGCGGATCGGCGCGCGGTTCCGCCGATCCGCCGCCCAGATCGTGCCCGGCATCCGGATAGATCAGTGCCTGCGTCTCCAGCCCCCTGGCCTTGCGTGTTGCGACGATGTTGCGTGCCATCCGGCCCGAATTCCACAGCCGGTCCGCATCGCCGGTGATCAGCATCAGCGCGCCGCGATAGTCCTCGACCGGGATGCGGGCGGCGGCCTCGCGATCGGGATGGTCGGCACGGCCATTCTCGTGGATCGCGCGCAGATCGGCGGCGGGGCCGGCCTGCAACCCCGCGACGAACCCGCGATAGGGCATGAAGGCGAGCGGCTTGCCGGCGAAGGAGAAGGAAGAGCGGGTGCCTTCCGCTTCCAGCATTTCCGGGCCCCAGCCTTCCCACACGAGATCCGACGGCGTGTAGGCGACCACCGCGTCGATCCAGGAATAGCGGCTGGCCGCGATCAGCGCGAACTCCGAGCCCTTGGACCCGGCGAACAGGCCGAATCGCTCGACATCGACGCCGGGGAGCTTCGTCAGCGCGGCGCGAAGGCCGGCCAACTGGTCCACGCGGATGTCGATGAAGCTGCCCGGCAGGTCGGGAAAGGCGGGGGGCGGGCCATATTTGCCCCAGTTGGGAGAGTAATAGGGCAGGCTCACCGCCGCATAGCCAAGCCTTGCCAGGGTGGGGCCGAAGCGGCGGCCGGCCTCGTCGCCGCCTTCGGCCCCGGGCAGGATGACCACGACCGGGCGGTGCGCCTCGCCGGCGATGCGATAGAGCCGCGCATGCGGGAATCCCGCGATCTCGCGCTCGTCGAGCGCCGCCGCCGGTTTCGTCGCCGCGCCCGGTTGGGCAAGGGCCGGGCAGGCGCTCATGGCCAGTCCGATCCCGAGCAGCAGATTCCGTGCGATCATGTGAAGACATCCCCGTTCACAGAATTTCACCCGTTCACAAAATTTCACAATGGCAAGTGTGTTACACATGCAAATCACCCCGTGGCAATGCGCGATTGCGCCGGTGCGGTGCGGTTCTGGCGATGCTGCGGCCCTTGGGAACGCAGTTTCGGAACGCTTCCGGGGCAAGGCATCCACAACCGGTTCTTCTTGCGAGTCATTCTCACCCGTCGAGGCGTTGCGTCCCGGGGAAGTGAGTCCTAGAAGCCCCCTCAGATTCCGCATCCGCGAGAAGAGAAGGCCCTTGGTCGACCTGTCACAATATCTGCCGATCCTGTTGTTCCTCGGGGTCGCTCTCGCGCTTTCCAGCGCCTTCGTGTTCCTGCCCATGCTGGTCAGCCGGCTGACGGGTTCGCACAAGCCGACCGAGGCCAAGCTCAGCGAGTATGAGTGTGGCTTCCCGGCCTTCGAGGATTCGCGCAGCCAGTTCGACGTGCGCTTCTACCTCGTCGCCATCCTGTTCATCATCTTCGATCTCGAAGCGGCGTTCCTCTACCCTTGGGCCGTCTCCGTCTTCTCGCTGGGCTGGACCGCCTGGATCTCGATGATGATCTTCATCGCCGAGTTGACGCTCGGCCTCGTCTACGCCTGGAAGAAGGGAGCGCTCGAATGGGAGTAGAACTCACCCCGTCGTCGTCGCCTCTGCCGGGCAGCGGCCTGATCGGCGCGCCGCCGCCGGGAACCCTCCCGGACGTCGGCTTCCTGAACGACATCAACGCCGAGATCGGCGACAAGGGCTTCCTGGTCACGTCGACCGAGGAGTTGTTCCAATGGGCCCGCACCGGCTCGCTGTGGTGGATGACCTTCGGTCTCGCCTGCTGCGCGGTCGAGATGATCCACGTCAACATGCCGCGCTACGACATGGAGCGTTTCGGCGCCGCGCCGCGCGCGTCTCCGCGCCAGTCGGACGTGATGATCGTTGCCGGCACGCTGTGCAACAAGATGGCCCCGGCGCTGCGGCGCGTCTACGACCAGATGTCGGAGCCGAAATACGTCATCTCGATGGGCAGCTGCGCCAATGGCGGCGGCTATTACCACTACAGCTACAGCGTTGTGCGCGGTTGCGACCGGATCGTGCCGGTGGACATCTATGTCCCGGGTTGCCCGCCGACCGCCGAGGCGCTGCTTTATGGCGTGATGCAGCTCCAGCGTAAGATCCGCCGCGTCGGGACGATCGAGCGATGAGCGTGGTGAAGACCTCCGCGCCGCGCTTCGCGTCGAACGAGGGCGTGATCGAGGCGGCCAAGGCGGCGCTTGGCGATATCCTCCTCTTCTCCGAGGACAGTGTCGGCGAAGTGAACCTGGTGCTGGACCGCGCCCGCACGGTCGAGGGGCTCACGCTGCTGCGCGATACGCCGGGCCTGGAGTATCAGCAGCTCATGGAGATTGCCGGCGTCGACTATCTCGACCGCGAGGAGCGGTTCGAAGTGGTCTATTGCCTGCTCAGCCTGACGCGGAACCACCGCATCAAGGTGAAGGTGCGCACCGACGAGGAGAAGCCCGTCCCCAGCGTCACCGGCGTCTGGCCGGTCGCGGGGTGGCTCGAGCGCGAAGTGTACGACATGTACGGCGTGCTCTTCGCGGGCAATACCGACCTGCGCCGCATCCTGACCGACTATGGCTTTGTCGGCCACCCGCAGCGCAAGGACTTCCCGCTGACGGGCTATGTCGAGCTGCGCTACTCGGAAGAGGCGAAGCGCGTCGTCTATGAGCCGGTCACGCTGGCCCAGGATTTCCGCAATTTCGACTTCATGAGCCCCTGGGAAGGCGCGAAATACGTCCTGCCGGGTGATGAGAAGGCGGCTGCTCCGGTGGCCCCCGCGCCGGCCCCTGCGCCCGCGCCGGCCCCCAAGCCGCAGCCGGAGGCCAAGGGCGCGCCGACACCGCTGACCGCGGACGAGGCCGGGAAGCCCGCGCCCGCCGCCAAGGCGACCAAGGCGAAAGTGGCCAAGCCCAAGACCAGCGACAGCACCGCCGACACTGGCGCCGGCAAGTCCGGTCCCGAGGCCGGTCCGGCGCCCGCCGATCCGGACCTGGTCAAGAAACCCCGCAAGCCGCGCGCCAGGAAGGCGCCGGAGGGTGAAGCGTAATGGCTGAATATCTCGACGAGATCGAAGGTGTCACCGACGGCGGCAAGCCGGAAAAGGGCGATACCGAGATCGCGAACTACACGATCAACTTCGGTCCGCAGCACCCGGCGGCGCACGGCGTGCTGCGCCTGGTGACCGAGCTGGACGGCGAGATCATCGAGCGTATCGATCCGCATGTGGGCCTGCTCCACCGCGGCACCGAGAAGCTGATCGAGTACAAGACCTATACTCAGGCGCTGCCCTATTTCGACCGGCTCGACTATTGCTCGCCGCTGGGCATGGAGTACAGCTTCGTGCTGGCGGTGGAGAAGCTGCTCGACCTCGAGGTTCCGCTGCGCGGCCAGTATCTGCGTGTGTTCTTCGCCGAGCTGACCCGCATCTGCAATCACATGCTGAACCTCGGTTCGCACGTGATGGACGTCGGCGCGATGACGCCGAACCTGTGGATGTTCGAGTTGCGCGAAGACTGCATGAACTTCTTCGAGCGGGCTTCGGGCGCGCGCATGCACGCGAACTGGTATCGCGTCGGCGGCGTCCGGCAGGACGTGCCGCTCAAGCTGCTGACCGACATCGCCGAATGGCTCGACACGCGCCTGCCGCGCCTGTTCGGCGACGCGGTGAGCCTGGTCGCCGAGAACCGCATCTTCAAGCAGCGCAACGTCGATATCGCGGTGGTGAGCCGCGAGGACGCGGTGGCCTGGGGCTTTTCGGGCCCGATGATCCGCGGCGCGGGCATCCCCTGGGACATCCGCAGGTCGCAGCCCTATGACGTGTACGACCGTGTCGAGTTCGACATTCCCGTCGGCACGCGCGGCGACTGCTATGACCGGTTCATGGTCCGCGTCGAGGAAGTCTATCAGTCCGCGCGCATCATGAAGCAGTGCCTCCAGCAGATGCCGGAAGGCCCGGTGCTCACCCTCGACCGCAAGATCGCGCCGCCGCGGCGTGGCGAGATGAAGCAGTCGATGGAAGCGCTGATCCACCACTTCAAGCTCTTCACCGAAGGCTATCACGTGCCCGCGGGCGATGTGTATGTCGCGACGGAGAGCCCGAAGGGCGAGTTCGGCGTCTATCTGGTCTCGGACGGCACCAACAAGCCGTATCGCTGCAAGATCCGCCCGACCGCGTTCAGCCATCTCCAGGCGATGGACTTCATGTCGAAGGGCCATATGCTCGCCGACATCACCGCCATCCTGGGTGCGCTCGACATCGTGTTCGGGGAGTGCGACCGGTGAGTGCCGACCTCCGCAATTCCATTTTCGCGCTCGGTGTCGTCCTGGCGCTTGTGCTGGCGATTTGGGGTGATTCCAAGTTCGCTTGGCCTGCGGGCCTTGGTACGGCGCTGATTTTTGCGATCCTGACCTTCGCTCGCTTTCAAGTTAAGCGGCAAGCGAAGGTTCAGGCTGAGGGGAATGGCTGACATGCCCCAATCTTCCAACCGCATCGCGATCGCGCACGAGATGATCGCGCATTACAACGCGCAGGATGCCGACGCGTATGTGTCGCTGATGACCGACGGTGCCTGCGAGGCGGGCTATCGCGGCGCGGTGCTGCGCGAGGGTCGGGAAGGCGTGCGCGCCGGGCTGAAGGCGATGTTCGCCGAGTTCCCGCAGAACCGCGCCGACATCCTGAGCAGCTATGTGCTGGGCGACACCGTGGTGCTCCACGAGAAAGTCGCCCGCTCGCCCGAGAGCGAGCCCTTCGAAGTTATGTCCATCTATTCTTTCGCCGACGACCTGGTCGATCGCGTGGAGTTCATCCGTTAATGGCCGACGCACCCGAACTTCCCAACGAAGCGGAAACCCGCGCGCGCTGGGGCAATTTCGCCTGGACGGCGGAGAATGCCGTCAAGGCACAGGAAATCATGGGCCGCTATCCGGCGGGCCGGCAGCTCTCGTGCAGCATCCCCTATCTCGACCTGGCCCAGCGCCAGGTCGGCGCGGAGACGAACACCCAAGGCTGGCTGCCGATCCCGGTGATCGAGTTCGTCGCGCGCGAGCTCGGCGTGCCGTACATCCGCATCTTCGAGGTCGCGACCTTCTACACCATGTTCAACCTGGTGCCGGTCGGCCGCTATCATGTGCAGGTCTGCGGCACGACGCCGTGCATGCTGCGCGGCTCGGACGATGTGATGGCCGCCTGCAAGGCGCGCGGGCTGAAGAAGGGCCACACCACCGAGGACGGGCTGTTCACGCTCACCGAGGTCGAGTGCATGGGCAATTGCTCCTCGGCGCCGATGGTCCAGATCAACGACGACAATTACGAGGATCTGGACTATGACCGGACTCTCGTGATCCTCGACGCGCTGGCGCGGGGCGAGAGCCCCAAGACCGGCACGCAGGAGCCCGGCCGCCACACCGTGGAACCGCTCGGCGAGCCGACCAATCTGGCGGCGATGGAGACCGGGAACCACGATTATCGGGGGGAATGGTGATGAAGCCCGAGACCAAGAACCTCGTCTTCGTCATTCTCGCGATCATCGGTGGCATCGTCGTGCTCGGCTGGGCGCTGAAGATCGCCTTCAAGCTGGTCGGCATCGCGATCGTGCTCGGGCTCTGCGTGCTCGCGTATATCTTTATTCAGAACATGGTGGGGAAGGGCCGATAAATGCTCGCGGATAAGGACCGCATCTTCACCAATGTCTACGGCTTCCAGCCGTGGAACCTGCCGGCTGCCCAGCAGCGCGGCGATTGGGACAAGACCAAGGATCTGATGGCGATCGGACAGGACGCCATCATCGACAGGATCAAGGCGTCGGGCCTGCGCGGCCGTGGCGGCGCCGGCTTCCCGACCGGCATGAAGTGGAGCTTCATGCCCAAGGAACCACGCCCGGATCGGCCGAACTTCCTGGTGATCAACGCCGACGAGTCCGAGCCGGGCTCGTGCAAGGACCGCGAGATCATCCGCCACGATCCGCACAAGCTGATCGAAGGCGCGCTGGTCGCGGGCTTCGCGATGCGCGCGCGCGCGGCGTACATCTATATCCGCGGCGAATATATCCGCGAGGCCGAGACGCTCTTCGCCGCCGTGAAGGAGGCGTATGACGCCGGCCTGCTCGGCAAGAACGCGTGCAAGTCGGGCTATGATTTCGACGTGTTCGTCCATCGCGGCGCCGGCGCGTACATCTGCGGCGAAGAGACCGCGATGCTCGAGAGCCTCGAGGGCAAGAAGGGCCAGCCCCGGCTGAAGCCACCCTTCCCGGCAGGCGCGGGCCTCTATGGCTGCCCGACCACGGTGAACAATGTCGAGTCGATCGCGGTCGTCCCGACGATCCTGCGGCGCGGTCCGGAATGGTTCGCCAGCTTCGGCAACGAGAACAACAAGGGCACCAAGCTCTTCCAGATCTCGGGCCATGTGAACAAGCCGTGCGTGGTCGAAGAGGCCATGTCGATCCCGTTCCGCGAGCTGATCGAGAAACATTGCGGCGGCATTCGCGGCGGCTGGGACAACCTCCTTGCGGTGATCCCGGGCGGCTCGTCGGTGCCGCTGGTGCCGGCGGCGCAGATCATGGACTGCCCGATGGATTTCGACGGGCTGCGCGCCCTCGGCTCGGGCCTGGGCACCGCCGCCGTGATCGTGATGGACAAGTCGACCGACGTCGTCCGCGCGATCTCGCGTCTCAGCTATTTCTACAAGCATGAGAGCTGCGGCCAGTGCACGCCGTGCCGTGAAGGCACCGGCTGGATGTGGCGCGTGATGGAGCGGCTGCGCACCGGCGACGCCGACATCAGCGAGATCGACACGCTCCAGCAGGTGACCAAGCAGGTGGAAGGCCACACGATCTGCGCGCTCGGCGATGCCGCGGCGTGGCCGATCCAGGGCCTGATCCGTCATTTCCGTCCGGAGCTGGAGCGCCGGATCAACGAACGCCAGGCAGGTGCCGGCATGCAGGAGGCAGCGGAATGACCAAGGTCCTGATGATGCTTGCGGTCCCGGCGATGCTGGCGATCGTGCCGGTGGCGCATGCGCAGAATGCCGAGGGCCCGGCCGCCTTTGGCAAGTGCGCGGTCGATGCCGATCGCACGGCCGCCACCGCGCTGCTCGCGACGAAGATCGGCAGCGGGGAATCGAAGAGCGCGGCGAAGAAGCTGGCCGACAAGAACGGCGCTTGTGGCGCGATCATCGGCCGCGATCGTGGCGAGGACATCGTTCGCGGTGCGATCGCCCGGCAGGTCTATACCGAGACCTATGCGGCTGCTCCGGCGGCGCTTGCCGGCGATCCGGCGCCCTTCCAGGGCAGCGGCGATCCGAACCTGGTCCAATATGATCTCGCCCGCTGCGCCGTGACGCGCGATCCGGTCGCGGCCGATGCGCTCGTCCGCACCGGCGAAGGCTCGGCGGAAGAGCGCGCGGCGCTCCCGGCCGTGGTCACCGCGGTCGGCCGCTGCACGCCGGGCAGCGCCAAGGTGGGCTTCAGCAAGGCGCAGCTCCGCGCCGGCGTCGCCGAGGGTCTGTGGGCCTATCGCAAGGGCAGCGCCGCGCAATGAGGCGGTGCTTCGCCCTGGCTGCGGCCCTTTGCGTCCTTGGGGGCGCGAGTGCGCATGCCCAGACGCCCTGGGGCGTCGACATGGGCCAGATGTCCGCGCAGGGCAATGCGCGCCTCGATCGGCCCGTGGAAGATACGGACTGGGCGGTCAGCACGGCGGGCGAGGCGCGGCTGCACGCGCTTGCCGCCTGCGCGGTGGCGAAGGAGCCGGGCGACGCGGGCAAGGTGATCGAACAGGGCGTTCCGGGCGAGCGCCCTTCCGCGAATGTGCTGGGCCTGTTCGCCGAGGCGCATTGCGGCGCGCGCGCCGAAGAGGTCAGCGCGGGCGGCCGCTTCGTGCGCTGGGCGTTGATCGAGCAGCTCTATCTTGCCAGCCCGGCCGTGCCGGAGCCGGCCAATGCCGTGGCGGACGGCGCGACCGGCAGCCGTGCGCTCGGCGCCTGTGTGGCGGGGCGCGATCCGGTCGCGAGCGATGCATTCGTGCGCAGCGCGCGGCGCTCGCCCGCCGAGGCCGCGGCCTTCAAGCGGATCGTGCCGGCGATCAACGCCTGCGCGGGCAGGAAGAAGCTGAACCTGAGCGGCGCCGAGATCCACGGCGTGCTCGCCGAGGGACTCTACAAGATGCGCGGTTCGGCCGCGCGGGGAACGAACTAGAATGCCGAAGCTAACCGTCGACGGAATCGAAGTGGAAGTGCCTGCGGGCGCCACCGTGCTCCAGGCCTGCGAGGCCGCGGGCAAGGAGATCCCGCGCTTCTGCTATCATGAGCGGCTGTCGATCGCCGGCAATTGCCGCATGTGCCTGGTCGAGGTGAAGCCCGGGCCGCCCAAGCCCCAGGCCTCGTGCGCGCTGCCCGCCGCTGACAACCAGGAGATCCGCACGGATTCGCCGATGGTGAAGGCCGCGCGCGAAGGCGTGATGGAATTCCTGCTGATCAATCACCCGCTCGACTGCCCGATCTGCGATCAGGGCGGCGAGTGCGACCTGCAGGACCAGTCGGTCGCCTATGGCCGCGGCCATTCGCGCTACACCGAGAACAAGCGTGCGGTGACCGAGAAGTACATGGGTCCGATCATCAAGACGATCATGACCCGCTGCATCCAGTGCACCCGCTGCGTCCGCTTCGGCGAGGAAGTGGCCGGCGTGGAGGATATCGGCGCGATCTATCGCGGCGAGAACATGCAGATCACCACCTATCTGGAAAAGGCCTTCAAGAGCGAGCTTTCGGGCAACGCCGTCGACCTTTGCCCGGTGGGCGCGCTGACGCACAAGCCGGTCGCCTTCGAATATCGCTCCTGGGAGCTGAAGAAGAACCTGTCGATCGACGTGATGGACGCGGTGGGGACCAACATCCGCCTCGACAGCCGCGGCCGGCAGGTGATGCGCGTGCTTCCGCGGATCAACGAGGACGTCAACGAAGAGTGGGCGCACGACAAGACCCGCTACCATGTCGACGCGCTGGTCCGCCGCCGTCTCGACAAGCCCTATGTCCGCAAGGACGGCAAGCTGGTCGAAGCGAGCTGGGACGAAGCGTTCGACGCGATCGCCGCCGCCGCCAAGCAGGCCGGATCGAGTGTCGCGGCGATCGCCGGCGACCTGGTCGACTGCGAGACGATGTACGCGGCCAAGGCGCTGGTGAAGGCGCTCGGCTCGGACCTGCTCGAAGGTCGCCAGACTGGCCTGGCCTATGACGTGTCGAACCTCGGCTCGGTGGCGTTCAACACCACCATCGCGGGCGTGGAAGACGCGGACGCGATCCTGCTGGTCGGCTCGAACCTGCGTTTCGAGGCGCCGCTGATCAACACGCGCGTGCGCAAGGCGATCAAGAAGGGCGCCAAGGTCTTCGCGATCGGGCCCGAGACCGACCTGACCTACAAGGTCGAGTGGCTGGGCAACGACCTGTCGATCCTCGGCAAGCTGCCGGACAATGCGGCCGAGGCGATCGACGCGGCGAAGAAGCCGGTGCTGATCGTCGGCCCGGGCGCGCTCAAGGAAGGGCAGGGCGCCACGCTGGCGATGGCCTCGGCCTTCCAGCGGCCGGCCACCGAAACCGGAAGCGCATGGAACGGCTTCAACGTCGTCCACACCGCCGCCGCGCGCATGGGCGGGCTGATGCTCGGCTATGCCCGAAAGGGCGGCATCGCCGACATCGTCGCCGCGGCGCCGAAGCTCACCTTCTTCCTCGGCGCCGACGAAGTGAATTTCGAGAGCTTCAAGGACAGCTTCAAGGTCTATATCGGCCATCACGGCGATCAGGGCGCGCACCATGCCGACGTGATCCTGCCGGGCGCGACCTATGCCGAGAAGCCGGGCACCTATGTGAACCTGGAAGGCCGCGTGCAGCGCGCCGATCGCGCGGTGTTCGCCCCTGGCGACGCCCGTGAGGACTGGACGATCCTGCGCGCGCTCTCCGATCGCCTCGGCCACACGTTGCCGTTCGACAGTTTCGAGCAGCTGCGCGCCGAGATGGCGGGCGACGTGCCGGCGCTGGGCCGCGAGGGCCTGGCCGGCTACGATTTCTCGCCGCCCAAGCTGGCGGCCAAGGCCAAGGGCGCGCTCGGCTATCCGATCGCCGACTTCTATCTCACCAACGCCATCTGCCGTGCGTCGCCGACGATGCAGCGCTGCTCGGCCGAGCTGATCCACGGCGAAGACTTCGCAGAGGCCGCAGAATGACTCCGTTTTTCCAATGGCTCGGGCTGCCCTTCGAATGGGCGTGGTTCGTGGCGACCATCGTCGGCATCCTGGTCATCGCGCTGCCGCTGATGCTCGCCGTGGCGATGATCATCTATGTCGACCGCAAGATCTGGGCGGCGATGGCGCTGCGCCGCGGCCCGAACGTGGTCGGCCCGCTCGGCCTGCTCCAGTCTTTCGCGGACGGCCTGAAGGTCTTCCTGCAGGAAACGATCATTCCGTCGGGCGCCAACAAGACGCTGTTCCTGCTCGCGCCGATCATCACTTTCACGGTGGCGCTGATCGTGTGGGCGGTGGTGCCGTTCCAGGCGGGCGTGGTGCTGTCGAACATCAATGTCGGGCTGCTCTACGTGCTCGCGGCCTCGTCGCTCGGCGTCTATGGCATCATCCTGGCGGGCTGGGCGTCCAACTCGAAATATCCCTTCTACTCGGCGATCCGCGCCGCGGCGCAGATGGTGAGCTACGAAGTCTCGATCGGCTTCGTGCTGATCTCGGTCGTGCTCTGGGCCGGCACCTTCAATGTCGGCGGCATCGTCGAGGCGCAGCGGGGCTCGGCGATCTTCGGCTGGGTCAACGGCTATTTCGCCAACCCGCTGCTCTTCCCGATGGCGGTGGTGTTCTTCATCTCGTCGCTGGCCGAGACGCAGCGCGCGCCGTTCGACCTGACCGAGGCCGAGAGCGAGCTCGTCGCCGGCTATCAGACCGAATATTCGTCGATGGCCTTCGCGCTCTACTGGCTGGGCGAATATGCCAACGTCATCCTGATGTGCGCGCTGAACGCGACGCTGTTCTGGGGCGGCTATCTCCCGCCGCTGGACATCCCGGTGCTCTATTATGTGCCGGGCATCATCTGGCTGCTGCTCAAGATGTGCGTCTTCTTCTTCTGCTTCAGCTGGGTGAAGGCTACGGTGCCCAGGTACCGCTACGACCAGCTGATGCGCCTGGGCTGGAAGATCTTCCTGCCGCTGTCGCTGCTGTTCGTCTTCCTGGTCTCGGGCTGGCTGATGATCCAGCGGGTGGGGTTGCCGGTATGATCTCCGTTCGAACTGCTCTCGCGGCTGGACTTCTTGGAGTGTTTTTTGCGCCTCAATCGCGAGCGCAGGAAACTCAGATATCGGGGCCGTTTAGCGTCGCTCTATCGTGTGTCGCGACAGACAAAGCCGCTTCTCATCAAAACATTGAACTCATTTGGGGAGGCGACCAGCGCGGTACAGCAATTGCGCTGACGCTAGGATTAAACGGTAAGCCTTTGAAGTCTAAAGGTGACTTGATCATTATGGCCTTGCCTCCCAAACCTGGTGTCGGCAGTGACTCGGTATTGGTGGTAGGTAGCGTCAAGGGCTACACGGTCTCGACGGTCTATCAACGACAAGGCCTGCGGCCCGTGAGTGCGGAGGTGGAGTTGGCTTCCAAACTCTCCGCAACCGAATTTAAGTATAGCTGCACAATATCGGAGAAGGCTGGCCCTCAGGGTCAGAGCGCGCAATGAGCATCGCCCATTTCATCCGCACCTGGACTCTCTGGGAATTCGTCAAGGCGCATGCGCTGACCTTGAAGTATTTCTTCAAGCCCAAGGCAACGATCAACTATCCGTACGAGAAGAACCCGATCTCGCCCCGCTTCCGCGGCGAGCATGCGCTGCGCCGCTATCCCAATGGCGAAGAGCGCTGCATCGCGTGCAAGCTGTGCGAGGCGGTGTGCCCGGCGCTGGCGATCACGATCGAGGCCGAGCCGCGCGAGGACGGCAGCCGCCGCACCACGCGCTACGACATCGACATGACCAAGTGCATCTATTGCGGCCTGTGCCAGGAGGCCTGCCCGGTCGATGCCATCGTCGAGGGCCCGAACTTCGAGTTCGCCACCGAGAGTCGCGAGGAGCTGATCTACCAGAAGGAGAAGCTGCTCGAGAACGGCGACCGCTGGGAGCGCGCCATCGCCGCGAACCTTGCCGCCGATGCACCGTACCGTTAAGCGCACGCCAATCTACAGGGGCAACCTGATTCCGTGATCCAGCTTTTAGCCTTTTACCTGTTCGCGGCAGTCGTCATCGCCTCCGGCGCCATGACGATCCTGTCGCGCAACCCGGTCCATTCCGTCCTGTGGCTCATCCTGGCGTTCTTCAACGCCGCCGGCCTGATGGTGCTCGCCCATGCCGAGTTCATCGCGATGCTGCTCGTCATCGTTTATGTCGGCGCGGTCGCCGTGCTGTTCCTGTTCGTGGTCATGATGCTCAACATCGACTTCGCGGAGCTGCGCGCCGGGGTGATGCGCTATGCCGCGGTGGGCGTGGCGCTCGCCGTCGCGCTGGTGGCCGAGATCCTGATCGCGGTGGGTGCCTATAGCGCCGGTGCGCTCCAGCTCGGCCGCCGGGTCGCGCCGGTCGATGCCAAGGTGCCCAATATCGAGGCGATCGGCCAGCTGCTCTATTCCCGCTACCTGTTCGTGTTCGAGGGCGCCGGCCTGGTGCTGCTCGTCGCGATGATCGGCGCGATCGTGCTGACGCTGCGTCCGCGCACCGACGTCAAGCCGCAGAAGATCAGCCGCCAGGTCCAACGCCGCGCCAAGGACGCGACCCGCAACGTGAACCATCCCGTGGGGCAGGGGGTCGAGCTGTGATCACCCTTACGCATTATCTCGTCGTCAGCGCGATCCTGTTCACGCTGGGCGTGCTCGGCATCTTCATGAACCGCAAGAACCTGATCGTCATCCTGATGGCGATCGAGCTGATCCTGCTGTCCGTGAACCTCAACCTGGTGGCGTTCTCGAACGCGCTCGGCGACCTGGTGGGCCAGGTCTTTGCGATGTTCGTGCTCACCGTCGCTGCCGGCGAGGCCGCGATCGGTCTCGCCATTCTCGTTATCTACTTCCGCGGCCGCGGCACGATCTCGGTCGAAGACGTCAATCGGATGAAGGGGTGATGCGCGTGCCCAATTCCGTCATCCCGGCGAAAGCCGGGATCTCGTGCGGCTCCTGTCCCGCGCTCTCGCCTGAGGCCCCGGCGTTCGCCGGGGGGACGAGGTTCTTCTGATGTCGTCGATCCATTTCATCGTATTCCTGCCGCTGCTCGCGGCAGCCGTGGCCGGGCTTTCGAACAAGTCCTTCGGCAGCACGTTCCCCAAGGTGATCACCACGGGTTCGCTGTTTCTTGCCTGCGGGCTCAGCTGGCCGATCTTCCTCCAGTATCTCGGCGGCAATGCCGAGCCGACGATCTCGCCGGTGTTCACCTGGATGCTGAGCGGCTCGATGCAGGTCGACTGGGCGCTGCGCGTCGACAGCCTGACCGCGGTGATGCTCGTGGTGGTGACCAGCGTCTCGGCGCTCGTCCACCTCTATAGCTGGGGCTATATGAGCGAGGAGCCGGACCAGCCGCGCTTCTTCGCCTATCTCTCGCTCTTCACCTTCGCGATGCTGATGCTCGTGACCGCCAACAACCTGGTCCAGATGTTCTTCGGCTGGGAAGGCGTGGGCCTCGCCTCCTACCTGCTGATCGGCTTCTGGTTCCGCAAGCCGAGCGCCAACGCCGCCGCGATCAAGGCGTTCGTGGTCAACCGCGTCGGCGACCTGGGCTTCATGCTCGGCATCTTCGGCACCTTCCTGGTGTTCGGCACGATCGACATTCCGACGATCCTCGCCGCCGCGCCGAACATGCACGGCTCGACGATCGGCTTTCTCGGCCACCGCTTCGACACGATGACGGTACTCTGCCTGCTGCTGTTCGTCGGCGCGATGGGCAAGTCGGCGCAGCTTGGCCTGCACACCTGGCTTCCGGACGCGATGGAAGGCCCGACCCCGGTGTCGGCGCTGATCCACGCCGCGACCATGGTGACCGCCGGCGTGTTCATGGTGTGCCGCATGTCGCCGATGTTCGAGCAGAGCGCCGTCGCGCTCGGCGTGGTGACGTTCGTCGGCGCCGCGACCTGCTTCTTCGCCGCCACCGTCGGCACGACGCAGACCGACATCAAGCGCGTGATCGCCTATTCGACCTGCTCGCAGCTCGGCTACATGTTCTTCGCCGCCGGCGTCGGCGCCTATGGCGCGGCGATGTTCCACCTGTTCACGCACGCCTTCTTCAAGGCGCTGCTGTTCCTGGGTGCCGGCTCGGTGATCCATGCGATGCACCATGAGCAGGACATGCGCTTCTATGGCGGCCTGCGTAAGCACATCCCGGTCACCTTCTGGACGATGCTGTTCGGCACGCTGGCGATCACCGGCGTGGGCATTCCGGCGCTGTTCGGCAATCCGGTCGCCTTCGGCTTTGCCGGCTTCCATTCGAAGGACGCGATCATCGAGGCGAGCTATGCCGCGGGGCAGACCAGCGCCTTCTGGGTCGGCGTGCTCGTGGCGCTGCTCACCAGCTTCTACAGCTGGCGCCTGGTGTTCCTCACCTTCTACGGCAAGCCGCGCTGGGCAGGCTCGGAGCATATCCAGCACGCCGTCCATGATCATCACGGCCATGGCCATGACGCGCATCATGACAGCGAGGCGGAAGTCAGCGATCGCGCGCCGACCGCGGACGAGATCCTGCACGGCCATCATGCCGAGGGCACGGCGGGCTATCACCCGCATGAGAGCCCGGTCGTGATGCTGATCCCGCTGGTGCTGCTCACGCTGGGCGCGATCTTCGCCGGCTTCGTCTTCCACGGCGCGTTCATCGAGCCGAGCGCGGGCGAGAGCTATTGGCGCGGCGCCATCGCCTTCAACGAGCATCTGATGCACGCGATGCACGAGGTGCCGGTGTGGGTGAAGCTCAGCGCGACGATCGCGATGCTGAGCGGCCTGGCCGTCGCCTATGGCGCGTACATCGTGTCGCCGGGCTTCCCCGCGAAGTTCGCCGAGGCGTTCCGCCCGCTCTACCTCTTCTCGCTCAACAAATGGTATTTCGACGAACTCTACAACTTCCTGTTCGTGCGCCCCGCTTTCGCGATCGGCCGCCTGTTCTGGAAGCAGGGTGACGAAGCCACGATCGACCGGTTCGGCCCGAACGGTGCCGCCAGGGTCGTCCAGCTCGGCAGCTTCGGCGCTGCCCGGCTGCAATCCGGATATGTCTACGCCTATGCCTTCATCATGCTGATCGGCCTCACTGCCGCGCTGACCTGGGTGATCGCGCGATGAGCGGCTTCCCGATCCTCACCGTCATGCTGGCGGTGCCCGCGGTCGCCGCGGTCGCCTGCCTGTTCCTCAACGCGCAATCGGCGCGCTGGCTGGCGCTTGCCGCCACCTTTGTCGATCTGGCGCTCGGCATCCTGCTATGGTCGGGTTTCCAGACCGGTGACGGCGCTGCCCAGTGGCAGTTCGTCGAGCATGTCCGCCTGTTCGGCATCGGCGGCGCCGAGTTCGCCTGGGCGCTGGGCATCGACGGCTTCGCGCTGCTGCTGATCGTCCTCTCGGTCTTCCTGATGCCGATCTGCATCGGGGCGAGCTGGCTCTCGATCGAGAAGCGCGTGCCCGAATATATGGCCGCGTTCCTCGCCACCGAAGTGCTGATGATCGGCACCTTCGCGGCGCAGGACCTGATGCTGTTCTACGTCTTCTTCGAAGGCGGCCTGATCCCGATGTTCCTGATCATCGGCATCTGGGGCGGCGCCAACCGCATCTATGCGTCGTACAAGTTCTTCCTGTACACGCTGCTCGGCTCGCTGCTGATGCTGATCGCGATCCTCTACATGATCCTGACCACCGGCACGACGTCGATCCCGGCGCTGATGCAGCACGACTTCCCGGCGCATGTGCAGACATGGCTATGGCTGGCCTTCTTCGCTTCGTTCGCGGTGAAGATGCCGATGTGGCCGGTCCACACCTGGCTTCCCGACGCGCACGTGCAGGCGCCGACCGCCGGTTCGGTGATCCTGGCGGGCGTGCTGCTGAAGCTCGGCGGCTATGGCTTCCTGCGCTTCTCGCTGCCGATGTTCCCGGAGGCGTCCGCCCAGTTCATCTGGCTGGTCTTTGCCCTGTCGGCCGTCGCGGTGATCTACACCTCGCTCGTCGCGCTGGTGCAGAGCGACATGAAGAAGCTGATCGCCTATTCGTCGGTCGCGCACATGGCGATCGTCACCTTCGGCCTGTTCGCGTTCAACGCGCAGGGCATCGAGGGCGCGATGATGGTGATGCTCGGCCACGGCGTGGTCTCGGGCGCGCTCTTCCTTTGCGTCGGCGTGATCTACGACCGCCTGCACACCCGCGAGATCGGCCGATACGGCGGCCTGGCGATCAACATGCCGCGCTATGCCGTGCTGTTCCTGCTGTTCACCATGGCCTCGGTCGGCCTGCCGGGCACCAGCAACTTCATCGGCGAGTTCCTGAGCCTTGCCGGCCTCTACCAGGTCTCGACGCTCTATGCGCTGCTCGGCACCACCGGCATCATCCTGGGCGCAGCGTACATGCTGTACCTCTACCGTCGCGTCGCCTTTGGCGACCTGACCAAGGACGATGTGAAGGCGATGCCGGATCTCGATCTGCGCGAGTTCGCGATGCTCGGCGCGCTGGCCGCGGTGACGCTCTGGATGGGCGTCTATCCGGAGAGCTTCATGAAGCCGATGCGCGGCGACGTGCAGAAGCTGGTTGCCCGCCTCGAGCGTGCCGCGCCTGCCGGTGACTCGCTGCCGACCGTCGGCAAGGCCGCGCCTGCCGCCCATCACGAAGCTGCCCCTGCTGCGCACGCGCCCGAGGGCGCTCCAGCAGAAGCCTCCGCGCACGGGGAGGCGCACTAATGAACTATTCGCTGCAATTGATGATGGCGCTGCCCGAGCTGGTGCTCGCCTTGGGCGCCATCCTCCTCCTGCTCGTCGCCGCATGGGGCGGCGCCCAGTCGACCAAACTGGTCAGCTGGGCCGCGATCGCGGTGCTGATCGGCGCCGGCATCGCACTGGCCGGCCCGGCTTCGGCCGGTGGGGAGGCCTTTGGCGGCCTTTATCGTCCGGACATGTTCGCCGCCTTCGCCAAGGCGCTGATCTTCCTGGCCGCCGGCGTCTCGATCCTGATCGCCCCGCGTTTCTTCCAGCAGACTTCCGGCGACGATCTGCGTCCGGAATATCCGGTGCTGATCCTGCTCGCGGTGACAGGCATGGGCATGATGGTCTCGGCGGGCGACCTGATGAGCCTCTATGTCGGCCTCGAGCTGCAGAGCCTCTCGGCGTACATCCTCGCCAGCTTCATGCGGCGCGACACGCGCTCGGCGGAAGCTGGCCTGAAATATTTCGTCCTGGGCGCGCTGGCCTCGGGCATCCTGCTCTACGGCATCTCGCTGGTCTATGGCTTCTCGGGTACGACGCTCTTCTCGGGCATTGCCGACGCCTATGCCTCGGGCGACCAGAAGATCGGGCTGCTGTTCGGCCTGGTGTTCGTCTTCTCGGGTCTGGCCTTCAAGATGTCGGCCGTGCCGTTCCACATGTGGACGCCGGACGTCTATGAAGGCGCGCCGACCCCGGTGACCGCCTTCTTCGCCTCGGCGCCGAAGGTGGCCGCGATCGCGCTCGCCACCCGGGTGGCGATCGACGCGATGGGCCCGGCGATCGCCGACTGGCGCCAGATCGTGGTCTTCGCCGCACTGGCGTCGATCATCTTCGGTTCCGTCGCGGCGATCCGCCAGGAGAATATCAAGCGGCTGCTTGCCTATTCGTCGATCGCCAATGTCGGCTTCGCGCTGGTCGGCCTCGCCGCCGGTGGCGAGGCGGGCGTGTCCAGCGTGCTCTATTATGTCGCGATCTATGTGGTGATGACGCTGGGCAGCTTCCTGGTGGTGCTGCAGATGCGCGATCATGAGGGGCGCCCGGTCGAGACGATCTCGAGCCTGGCCGGCATGTCGCGCACGCGGCCCGGCCTCGCCGTGGCGCTGGCGATCTTCATGTTCAGCCTGGCCGGCATCCCGCCGCTGCTCGGCTTCTTCGCGAAGCTGCAGGTGTTCCTGGCGGCGGTGCATGCGGGCCTCTATGTCTTCGCCGCGGTGGCCGCCGCTGCCTCGACGATCGGCGCCTATTATTATCTCCGCATCATCAAGGTGATGTATTTCGACGAGCCGGCGCCGGCCTTTGGCGGCCGCACCGACCCGGTCGAGGGCATGCTGCTGACGGTTGCCGCCGCGGTGATCTCGCCGCTGGGCTGGCCGTTGCTCGGCTATCTCGAGGTCTGGACCGGCGCCGCCGCGAAGGCGCTGTTCTGATCGCGACCGTTCGGACCGTCGCGGAGACGGGATCGACCAATGCCGACATGGCCGAGCTCGCCCGGGGTGGGGCGAGCGAAGGCCTGTGGCTGCGGGCGGAACGGCAGAGTGCAGGCAAGGGCCGCCAGGGCCGCGCCTGGCAGTCGCCACCGGGCAATCTCTATGTGTCCACGCTGGTGCGGACGCGCCTGGGGGAGCCGGCGCCCGCAACGCTGGCGCTCGTGGCGGCCGTTGCCTTGGAAGAGACGGTCTCGACCTTCCTGTTCCCCGGCGAGGGCCGGGCCCCGGCCTCGGTGATCCAGGCTGCCGGTCCGGCCCCCGGCCAACCGATGCTGAAATGGCCGAACGATGTCCTTATCGACGGCGCGAAGCTCTCCGGCATCCTGCTCGAGCGGGTAGGGGACGCCGTGATCCTGGGCTTCGGTGTCAACCTGGCACATCACCCGGAGGACATTGACCGCAAGGCCGCCAGCCTGGCCGCGCACGGCGTTACCCCCGATCCGCAGCTCTTCGCGGAGACGCTGGCGGAGAGCTTCGCCCGCTGGGTCTCGCGCTGGCGGGAGGGGATCGCGCCGGTCCGCGAGCGCTGGCTCGCCCGCGCCCATCCGATCGGCACCGCGCTGACCGCCCGGCTCGCCGACGGCACCAGCCTCGACGGGCTGTTCGGCGGGCTCGACGGCGAAGGCGCGCTCATCCTGCGCTTGGCCGACGGCACCAGCCATGCCATTCACGCCGCAGACGTGTTCCTGCTCTGAGAGGCCCGCCATGCTGCTCGCGATCGATGCCGGCAACACCAATGTCGTCTTCGCCCTGCTCGAAGGCGGCGAGGTTCGGGCGCGCTGGCGGATCGCCACCGATCCGCGGCGCACGGCCGACGAATATGCGGTGTGGCTCAGCCAGCTGCTCAGCCTGGAGGGCTATGACCGTTCGGACGTCACCGGAGTGATCATCGGCACGGTGGTGCCCCGCGCGCTGCACAATCTGCAGGTGCTCAGCAGCAAATATTTCAAGACCGAGGCGGTGATCGCCGGGCAGGGCGAGGCCGAATGGGGCTTCCCGCTCGACGTGGAGGAGCCCCAGGGCCTGGGCGCGGACCGCGCACTCAACATGATCGCCGGCCATGCCCGCCATCCCGGCGACCTGATCATCATCGATTTCGGCACCGCCACCACGTTCGAGCTGGTTGATTATCGCGGCGCCTATAAGGGCGGGATCATCGCGCCCGGCATCAACCTGTCGCTGGATGCGCTGGTCACTGCCGCGGCCAAGCTGCCGCGCATCGCGATCACCGCGCCGCAGAGCGCCAGCGTGATCGGTCGCAACACGGTGGACCAGATGCATATCGGCATCTATTGGGGCTATGTCGCGATGATCGAGGGGCTGGTCGCGCGGATGAAGGCCGAGATCGGCCGCCCCGTGAAGGTGATCGCCACCGGCGGTCTCGCGGTGCTGTTCGAGAAGCACACGGATGTGTTCGATGCGCTCGAGGCGGATCTCACCATCCAGGGGCTGGCGATGCTGTGGGAACGCGCCAGTAGATAGCCGTCATCCCGGCAGGAGGCCGGGGTCACGTGCCGCCGGCGGTGCGTTTGCCGCCTGAGATCCCGGCTTCCGCCGGGACGACGAACAGAGCATAGGATCATCGTGACTCCAGAAAACGAACTCCTCTTCCTCGCGCTGGGCGGCTCCGGCGAGATCGGCATGAACGTCAATCTCTATGGCTGCCAGGGCAAGTGGCTGATGGTCGATTGCGGCATCACCTTCGGCAGTCCCGATTATCCGGGGATCGACGTGATCCTGCCCGACCTGCAGTTCATCGAGGAGCGGATCGACGACCTGCTCGGCATCGTCCTCACCCACGGCCATGAGGATCATATCGGCGCGCTGCCCTATCTCGCCGCCGATCTGGGCGTGCCGCTCTATGCCACGCCGTTCACCGCGGGCCTGATCCGCGGCAAGCTCGAAGAGGAAGGCATCGAGGAGAAGGTCGAGCTCAACGTCGTCGACGAGGAGGGGCCGTTCAACCTGGGGCCGTTCCGCATCACCTATACCCCGCTCGCCCATTCGATCCCCGAGGGCAATGCCGTCCTCATCGAGACGCCTCATGGCCGGGTCTTCCACACCGGCGACTGGAAGCTGGACGACGCGCCCGCGCTGGGCGGCGCCTCGACCGCGGCGGAGCTGACCGCGATCGGGGACAAGGGCGTGCTTGCGCTGGTCTGCGACAGCACCAACGTCTTCAATCCCGAAGCCTCGGGCTCGGAAGGGGATGTGCGCAAGGGGCTGGACGAAGTGATCGGTGCCGCGAAGGGCCGTGTGCTCGTCACCACCTTCGCCTCGAACGCCGCGCGCCTCCAGACGCTGGGTGAAGTGGCGCAGGACACGGGCCGCGCGCTCTGCGTCGCCGGGCGTTCGCTCGACCGCATCCTGCGCGTCGCCAGGCAGACCGGCTATCTGCGCGACTTTCCCGAGACGGTCGATTTCGACACGGCGATGACGATGCCGCGCGACAAGGTGCTGATCGTCGCCACGGGCGGGCAGGGCGAGCCGCGCGCCGCGCTCAACCGCATCGCCGAGGGCTCGCATCCGCTCAAGCTCACTGAAGGCGACCTGGTCGTCTTCTCCTCGCGCCAGATCCCCGGCAACGAGATCGCGATCGGCCGCATCATGAACACGCTGGCCGCCGCCGGTGTCGACATCATCACCGATCGCCAGGCGTTCATCCATGTCTCCGGCCATCCCGGGCGCCCCGAGCTGGCCGAGATGTACAAGTGGATCCGGCCCGAGATCATCCTGCCCGTGCACGGCGAGGTGCGTCACATGCACGAACAGTCGCGCTTCGCGCTGTCGCTGGGTGTGCCCAGGGCGATCAACCAGGTGAATGGCGAGATCTGGCGGCTTGCTCCGGACGGCCCGGAACGGGTCGGCCAGGCGCCCGCGGGCCGGCTCGTGCTCGATGGCGACATCATCCTGCCGGCGGACGGCACCACGATCAACGAGCGCCGCCGCATCTCCTTCCACGGCCAGATCAGCGCCGCGGTGGCGATCCGCCAGGGCCGGCTGGCCGGCGCGCCGCAGATCCGCCTGCAGGGCGTGCCGGTGGAGGAAGACCGCGAGGACTTCATCGCCGAGGCGTGCGAGGCCGCCGCGGAAGCGGTGAAGAAGGATGGGCGAGGCGATATCGAGAAGCTGCGCGAGGCCGTGCGCCTGGCGGTGCGCCGCGCCGCCTTCCGCTACACCGGCAAGAAGCCGATCGTCGACGTGCTGATCATCGAGGCCTGATCGCCTCCCGGCGACGATGATGGCTTTCGCTTGCGCTTCCAGGGCCCTATTACCGTGCCCATGCCCTGGAAATCCGCGCTCGCCATCTATTTCCTGTTCTGGGCCTTCTCGGTGTTCCTCGTCCTGCCTTTCGGGGTGAAGACGAGCGAGGAGGCGGGCGTGGCGCTGGTCCCCGGCCAGGCGCCGAGCGCGCCGCACGAGTTCAACGCCAGGCGGATCGCGTTCCGCACCACGATCGTGGCCACGATCTTCTTCGCGATCTTCTACCTGAACTACATCAATGGCTGGGTCACCACCGACATGCTCGACTGGTGGGCCCGGGTGCAGCCGGGGAACGCGAGTTGAACCGGCTGGCCGCCTTCGGGTTGATGCTGGCGGTATGTGCGGCGGCAATGCCCGGCAGCGCCGCCGCCGACCCGCAGCGCCGGCTGCCCCCCGGCACCCATTGGGGGCGATGCCTGCTGGTGGTATACGGCCAGACCCGTATCTCTGGGAAATGCAGCTACCGCATCGAAAGGAACAGTGAATTCCTCATCACGGGCCCGCGCCAGCTGTTCGAATTCCACACGGTGGGGGCGGTCTCCGAGGATTACTGGGCCCGAGTCTTTCCCGAGAGGAATGCCGCCAGTAACTGGACCGGCAAAGGCGGCAACTGGACCGGCTATGGCAACGACCTCATCAGCTCGGTCCATGGCAATGGCGATTGGGGCATATTGCAGCGCAAGGGCGCATGCTTCATCGGAAAGAAGGCTCGCGTCTGCCTCTGGCGCAAATAGGGCGGGCCGGCATTGGATAGCCGCCGGATAGCGGCATGGCAGCGCTTCCCTGGGTCGGGCTCATATCCCGCTGGCGTCATCCCCGCGTAAGCCGCGCCGCCGCATCGCTTGCAATGTAGGGTTTCGCATGTTGGCCTCGGCACATGCATGCCCTCCGCTCCCGCAATCCCGATACGCGCCGCGCTCAGGGAACAGGCGAGGGGCCGAAAACCGGCTCCCATGGCATGAACTTCGTAAGCTTCCGCGCTGCGGATCAGGTCCGCAGCCGCTCGATCGCCTGGGCGAGCGCGACATAGAGCTTGCCCATGTCCGACGAGAGCAGGGTCACTCCCATCGGCGATCCGTCGCGCAGCGCCAGGATCTGGCGGAGCATCCCCTCGAAATCATGGATGTAGCGATTGACGTTGTCGCGGAAATCCGCGTCGTCCTCGTAGAGCCGGTGGATGTCGCGCGTCTCGGAAGGATCGAGCAGGCGCACGGCACGACGGGTGAAGACGCCGCGATCGCCCTTCAGATAGGCCGACCAGGCGCTGTCGGTCACATCGGCCGAAAAGGCCTTGGTGATGTCGATCGAGGCCGAATTGAGCGCTTCGATCAGCAGCGAGACGCGGCGCGCGAAATTGTCGCTGTCCGAATCCTCGCGCTCCTTGCGCCCTTCGGCGATCCGCGCCTCGACCTGGGCAGTGGTGTCGGCGAGCGCGACCATCTGCTGGGTGAGCCGTTCGGAGGCGCGCGTGGCCGCGACCACGGCGGCTTCGGTCGTCTCGGCAAGATCGGCGAGCTGGCGGCGGATCGCGACATCGATCGCCCGGCGCAGCGCATCGCTCGCGGCTTCCTCGATCGCGCGCTCGGCGTGCGGCACGATGCTCGACAGCGTTTCGCGGGCATGGCTGGCGGCGGCGCTGGACGTCTCGCGGACGCTCACCAGCGCTTCGACCAGCTGCGGTGCGGCGCTCTCGGCGAAGCGGCGCGTGGTGGCGATCGTCTCGTCGACCATCGCGCCCAGCTGCTCGGCCTGCTCGCCGCCGGTGGCCAGCGTCTCGAGCAGGGAAGCCTGGGTCTTGGCCAGCGTGTCGCGCTGCTGGCCGACCACATCGGCAATGGCCTCGATCGCGTCGTGCGTGCTCTCGGCGGCGGTGACCAGGGCGAGCAGCTCCGGCTTGGAAGCGGCGACCACCTGGCGGCTTGCATTGATGCGGGCATCGAGCCGGGCAAGCGCCTCGGGCAGCGTCTCGTCGATCTCGCGGGCCGATGCATCGAGCGCGGTGAGCAGATCCTCGGACGTGCCGATCACCCGGCGCGCGGTCTCGTCGCCGGTGTCGAGCGCCACGGTCATCGCCGCGACCGAGCCATGCAGCGCGCTCATCGATGCGGCCAGGCTGCCGGTACGCTCGGTGCCGGCCGCATGCAGGTCCCCCATCGCGCGGTCGAGCCTGTCGACGCCTGACGCCAGCCCCTCGAACAGCATGTCGCCGCGGCCCTGCTCCTCGGCGAGGCGGTTGCCGATGCGGCCGATCGCTTCCTCGATGGCGGCCATGCGCGCACCCATCGCCTCGGCGCTGTCGCGGCCCGCGCGGTCGAGCGCGGCCTGGTTGGCGGAAAGCATGGCGAGGATGGCCTCGCCCTGGGTGGCGATGCCCTTGCGCGCCTCGTCCACGGCATTGGCGGCGCGGTCGAGCACGGCGTCGACCTGAGTCGACATCTCGCCGGTGACCTTTTCGAGCCGGGCGCTGGCGGTCTGGCTGGTCGCTTCCATCCGGGCGATGTGCGCGGCGAGCCGATCGGCGGCGCCGCCGGCGATCTGGTCGGCCTCGCGGCCGCGCTCGGCAAGCGCGGAAAGCTGGGTGTCGAGGGCGGCGGCCCGCTCGCCGGCGAGCAGCCCGGCGGCGTCGACCCGGTCGGACAGGCCGCGCATCTCCTCATGCGCCTTGGGCAGCGAGGCGAGGACGACGGCGACGCGGTGCTCGGCATCGGCGGCGGATTCGCCCAGATGGCGCGTGCTGGCGTCGATCGAGCGGGCGTGCTGCGCGGCACTGCCGGCGGCGCTCTCCAGCTTTTCGGAAGCGCGCTCGCCCATGGCGATCAGGATGTTGGTCTGCTCGGCAAGAGCGGCGCGATTCTCCTCGATCTTGCGCGAGAGCGTGGCGACGACCCGCTCGAGGCTGGCCGCCTCGGCGCGCATCGCGCGGGCGCTGGCGCCGAAGCGCTGCGCCTCGGCGCGGCTCGTGCGCAGGGCGAGGAGATAGAGGATGCCGACCAGGACCGGGGGAACGCAGAGCGCGGCGATCAGCTGGACGAGCCCGGCGGGCGCCATCGGCGCCGCGAAGGTGCCGCGCAGCAGCCAGCCCATCGCGCTGAACCAGCCCAGCACGGCGAGGATCGCGAGCGCGGGCAGGATCCGGGCGGCGCGACGCGGTGCTTCGTCGACCTCATCCGCTTCCTCGGGCGCTGCATCGGCGGCGGGCGCCGGCGCGATCCGCGCGGGCACCGCGGTTTCGGACAGGACCAGCTCTTCCGCGTCTTCGTTCGCGGGCAGCGGTTCGGCAGGTTTTCCCCCAATCATGACGCGCATTTACCACATTTCGGCGTCGTACCAACAGCGGCATGGAAACGCGCTATTAACGATCTGCGGCTAGGGACGGATCATGGCGTACGATCCGGGTGCAATCGATGCGACGCTGGCGGCGGCGGTGGGCGACGAGCCCGCGCTGATCGCCGAGCTGCGCGAAGCCTTTCACGACGGGGTGCAGCGGTGCCTCGAGACGATGAAGACCTCCGAAAGCCCCGATGGCTGGGCGGCGGCGGCGCTGCGTCTCAAGGGCCTTTCGGCCAGCTTCGGCGCGGTCCGGCTGATGGCGCTCGCCACCGAGGCGGCCAATGGACAGGCGCATGACGGCGCGATACTCCGGCGTCTCCATCGGGCAGTCGACCGACTCTGAGAAGGCGGCGCATGCGGAGTCCCGATCCGCGAGAGGGATCGACAAGCGCATGCGCGACTGCCTGGCTTCACTTCTCCTGCTGTCCTGCGCCGCCGTGCCGGTCGCGCATGGGCAGGACGCCGCTCCCAATGTCGCCCATACCGCGCAGGACGGCGGCATCGTCGTAACCGGCAAGGGCCCCGAGCCGATCCGGAAGGCCCGGCGCTACCTTCACCAGGTCCTCGAGAGCGACAGCGGCCAGCTGGCGCGCTTCGTCGATCCGGTGTGCCCGCTGGTCCTAGGCCTGCCGGAGCGGTTCCGGGCGCCGATCGAGGAGCGTTTCCGCATCGTCGCCGCGGCCAGCTCGGTCCGCCTCGCCAGGGCGAAATGCCAGCCGAACCTGATGATCGTGTTCGCCGACAGTGCCGATGCGCTGATCGAGACGATGCGCAAGCGCCGCAACGCGGCCTTCGCCAATCTGGACGAGGGCGCGCTGCGCGACGCGTTCAAGGCAGGGCCGATCCATGCCTGGCGCCTGATCGTGACGCGCGACGACCGGGGCAATATCGCCACCGGGGACGAGGATCCCGATTTCCCGACGATCTTCGAGAGCGAGACCCAGACGGTCACGATCAATTCGGTGATCGTGATCGACAAGCGGGCCGCGCAGGGCAAGTCGGTGCGCCAGATCGCCGATTATGCCGCGATGCGCACATTGGTGGGCGCGCGCCCACCCGCCCGGGGATCGATCGCCGCTGCTTCGATCCTGTCGCTCTTCGATCCCGCCACGGCGCCGCCACCCGCCGAGATCACCGACATGGACCTGGGGCTGCTCGCGGGCCTTTACCGGCTGCGGGATCCCTATGCGCAGGGCGGGGACCATGCCTATCGGATCTCGCGCGCGATGGTGACGGGCAGGCAGCGCTAGCGGGCTTCACCGGCGGGGCAGGGGTGTGGTAAATTGGTAGCACGCCGGGTTGGACGGGAGTGCATCGGGAGTGAGTAAAGTGCGCATGGTCCTGATCGGTTTCGCCCTGGCGATCGCCGCCGCCGGCACGGCGCAGGCGCAGGACAAGCCCGCCGACGATCCCGGCATCGTGGTCCGCGGGCAGAAGGGGGTTCCGCCCCGCGAGGCCCGCAAGTTCGTCCGCCAGGTGGTGACCAGCACCGAGGGGCAGCTCGCCCGCTTCGTCGATCCGGTCTGCCCGTTCGTGCTCGGCCTGCCGCGGCAATATGCATCGATCGTCGAGGATCGCATTCGCGCGGATGCCCGGCAGGCGGGGATCGGGGCGGCGGACGCGGGCAAGTGCCAGCCCAACCTGGTGGTGATGGTCGCCGATGATGCCGATGCGGTGGTCAAGACGCTCCGCAAGCGTTTTGAAGGCCTGTTTCGGGGCGTCGGCACCGAGGAGATGAGCCGCGCGATGCGCGAGGGCCCGGTGCATGTGTGGAGCACAGTGGAGGTGCGCAACGAGAACGGCCAGGCGCCGCGCCAGACCGAGTCGGACGGCCCGCCGACGCTGCGGGTCTATGGCGCGTCGATCGTCGATCTCCAGACCCGGCAGGCCGTGCTCCAGTCGATCATGGTCCTCGACGCGAATGCCCTGCTCGGCAAGACGCTGACCCAGATTTCGGACTATGTCGCGATGCGCACCCTGGCCGGGGCCCGCCCGCCGCGCCAGGGCGTGGAGGCGAACACGATCCTCACGCTGTTCGACGCCCAGGCCGCGCCGCCGCCCGCGATGACCGGCATCGATCGCGGCTTCCTCACCGGGCTCTACAAGGTGCGCCCGAACGGCACGTCGGTGACGCAGATGAGCACGATCTCGCGCCAGATCGTGAAGGATTCGAAGGCGCGTACGGAAAGGGAATGAGCCGGCGGGTCAGCGCTTGCGGCTGAGCTCGCGCATCGCCTCGTCCAGGCCGGCCAGGGTGAGGGGGTACATGCGGTCGCCCAGCAGCTCGCGCAGGATCTTCACCGACTGGGTATAGCCCCATTGCTCGCGCGGGATCGGGTTGAGCCACACCGCGGCGGGATAGGTGTTCAGCGCGCGCTGCATCCAGACGGCGCCGGCCTCCTCGTTGAAATGCTCGACCGAGCCGCCCGGATGGGTGATCTCATAGGCGCTCATCGAGGCATCGCCGACGAATACCAGCTTATAGTCGTGCCCATATTTGTGGAGGATGTCCCAGGTGGGCGTGCGCTCCTGGAAGCGGCGGCGATTGTCCTTCCACACGCCTTCGTACAGGCAGTTGTGGAAATAGAAGAACTCCAGGTTCTTGAACTCGCTGGTCGCCGCGGAGAACAGCTCCTCGCACAGCTTGATGAACGGGTCCATCGATCCGCCGACGTCGAGGAAGAGCAGCAGCTTCACCGCATTGTGGCGCTCGGGCCGCATGTGCACGTCGAGCCAGCCCTGTTTCGCGGTGCCTTCGATCGTCGCATCGATGTCGAGCTCGTCGGCGGCGCCCTCGCGGGCGAAGCGGCGCAGGCGGCGCAGCGCCACCTTGATGTTGCGGGTACCGAGCTCGCGCGTGCTGTCGAGGTTGCGGAACTCGCGCTGGTCCCACACCTTGAGGGCGCGCTTGTGCCTGCTCTCGCCGCCGATGCGCACGCCTTCGGGATTGTAGCCGCCATTGCCGTAGGGGGAGGTGCCGCCCGTGCCGATCCACTTGCTGCCGCCCTCGTGCCGGCCCTGCTGCTCCTCGAGCCGCTGCTTCAGCGTCTCCATGATCTCCTCCCAGGAGCCGAGCGACTGGATCTTCGCCATTTCCTCGGGCGACAGGAACTTCTCCGCGATCGCGCGCAGCCATTCCTCGGGGACGGCGGCGGGGGCGACGCCATAGCTGGCGGCGATGCCCTTGAAGACCTTGGCGAATACCTGGTCGAACCGGTCGAGCAGCCCTTCGTCCTTCACGAAGGTGGCACGGGCGAGATAGTAGAAGGCCTCGGGCGTCCGCTCGATCACGTCGCGGTCGAGCGCTTCCAGGAGCACGAGATGCTCCTTCAGGCTGGCCGGTATGCCGACGGCTCGCAGCTCGTCGAGGAAGGAGAAGAACATCCGCTGCCCCTAGGGTTGGCTGCGCCGTTCGTACAGGTTCCAGTTGGTGCCCGAAAGGCTGCGCATCCGATGCTGGGCGATCAGCGCGAAATGGCCGCCGCAGCGGTCGGCATCCGGCGGGAACGCCTCGCCCAGGAAACGGTCGACCAGCAGGAAGCGCGCCCGCGGATCGCAGCGGCCCAATATCACCTTGAGCTTGTACCTTTGGCGCGCGGCGGCGACGTCGGTGGCCGCCTGGCCGGTGTCGCGATCGAGCAGCATCGTCGTGCCTTCGGGCGCGCGGGCCATCATCTCGCGCACCGGGCCGCCCGGATCGCCGCGCTGGTCCACCGCGAGCACATAGTCGCACCACAGGCTGCCGCCGAGCATCACCGCCAGGCCGATGCCCGCCACGATCCGCCGCCAACCGGCCTTGTCCAGCCCGAAGCCGATCATCTCGCCCAGCATCAGCAGCAGCGGCAGCAGCGCGGGCATGTAATAGCGGGCATGGCCGACATTGCCGGCGTGCAGCACCGCGAGCAGGAAGGGGAAGGCGAAGATCGCCAGCCGGTACAGCGCCATGCGCGAGCCGCCCCAGCGCGGCGCCAGGACCAGCAGCACCAGCACCAGCACGATCGGCCAGATATCCTTCCAGGGCAGGCCGATCGTGTAGCCGATCGCCGTGGTGGTGCCGTTCAGGTACATCATGAAGTCGAAGGGATCGTAGCGCCCGAAGCGGAAGCCGGTGCCGGCGAAATGGCCGGCGGCGAGCACGAAGCCCAGCACCCCCGCCAGCACCAGCACCGGCAGCCAGAAGGTCCGGAAGATCTCGATGGCGGCCGCCCGGAAGCCGTTGCGCTTCCACAGCACGAAGGACGGCCAGCCGACCAGGGCGACGGCCGCGAAGATCATGGTGAGCTGCGAGAAGGCGCCGAGGAAGAAGCAGAGCGCGAAGGTGGTCGGGCGGCGATAGCTGAGGTCGCCCGCCAGCCAGCGATCGATGAACAGGATCGCGATCAGCATCGCCAGCGACATGCCGGCATAGCCGCGTGCTTCCGATCCCATCGTCACCAGCATCGGCGAGAAGGCGAAGAGCAGGGCGGTCACCACCATGGTGGCGCGGCCGCGCGGCTCGGCGATCTTCGCGGCGACCAGGATCGCCGCGCTGCTGCTCAGGATCGAGAGCAGGCGGACCAGCGGCGGCCAGGCGCCGAAGCCGACCATCTGCATCCAGAGCGAGTTGATATGGTGGTTATTGTCGTGATTGATGCCGATGAACACGCCGATCGGCGTCAGCGCATCGCGCGCCTGCGACGCGGACCAGGCCTCGTCGAACCACAGGTCGCCCAGCGAACAGACGAAGCGCAGCGCCAGGCCCGCAAAAGCGATCGCGCAGATCGCCCACCACCAGCGCCGATTCGCGCGCAGATCCCCCCCGGTCATGCCCCGCTAGATGCCTTGCCGCTCCGCTCCCGGCAAGCTCAACGCGACGCATAGGCGTCGATCAGCGAGCCGACATAGTCGGGCTGCCTGGCGGTCAGTTCGGCCGAGGGGCGGGCCTTGCGCACCGTGGCGGGGGCGTTGCGATCCGGTGTGCCGTAGATGAAGCCGTGCGCCGGGTAGACCGAGCTGCCCAGCCCGTCGCGGTCGCGATACCAGACCTTGACCAGGCTCCAGTCGCCGCGCTCCGACACGTCGAACAGCGTCACGTCCTGTTCGGCATGGCCGCGCTCGCCCTCGAAGCGCGACCAGTTGGCATGGGTGATCATCAGCACGCGCTTCTCGACGATCCGGCTGACCACGGCGACATGGCCGAGCGGCAGGCGCGCGCTCTTCGAGAAGGCGAGGACGGCGCCGACCCTGGGCACGCGGCCGCGCTGGTAGCGGCCCTCGGCCTGATCCCACCAGGTCCAGGCATCGCCATAGATCTGGATGCCGGAAGCGGCACGCGCGAACGGCACGCATTCGCCGACATAATCGAGAAGGGATTGCGCGCCGGCAGGCGCCGCGGCGGACAACGCGGCGGCGAGCAGCACGGGAAACGCGATACGCGGACACATACTCGGGACCCATACAAGGTCCCCCCCAAGCGAACCGTAGCCGGGGCTGGTTTAGAAGCGGTTAACCCCGTTCCTCAAAGCCGCTTCCAATGTTGGATTCTGCCTGAGAAACTGTCGGCGCTCTTTCTCATCGTCATCCATGCGCATAGCGCCTCGTCACGCGACTGCGTTTCGGGACAGTAGCCAGGCTGGGGCCTCATATTCTTCCTCCGTCACCCCGGCCTTGCGCCGGGGTCCCGCTACCTCGCCAGCGCAAGCAGAAGCGGGATCCCGGCTCGAGGCCGGGATGACGACAGAAAATCAGATACCTGCTTGGGTTATCAACCTAATCTGGGTAAATTTCCTGCCGGAAAGTCACAATTCGCAAGAGCCAGCTATCGTGACTTTTCGCGGGTAAGGTACCCAGTCCGGGTAAATCAGGCCTTGGGCGCGGGCGCCGGAGGCTGGCGCGGAAAGGTCTCGAGCGCCGGATCGATGCTGGCCCAGGCGGGTGCCTCGTCGGTCCAGATCGCGACGGTCGGCGCAAGTCCCCGCGCATCGTCGAGAAAGCCCAGGCGCAGCGTGCGGAACTGCGGGCGGGCCGAGGACTGGCCCATCACCGGCGTGCCACAGGTCCCGCAGAAGCTCTGGGTCAGCGTATTGCCGCTTTCGGCGACATAGCTGGTGCTCGACAGTTCGCCGCGGACGATCAGGTCGTCGGTGGCGAACATCGCGTTGGTGGTGGCCGATCCGGCGGCCAGGCGCTGGCACTGGCGGCACCAGCATTGGCGCACCGCCACCGGCTCGCCGCCGATCGTGGCGGTCACGGCACCACAGGCGCAGCTTCCGGTATAGGGCATCAGCCCTTGCCCTGCTGGCGCCGCGCCATGAAGGCGAGCCGCTCGAACAGCATCACGTCCTGCTCGTTCTTGAGCAGCGCGCCGTGGAGTGGCGGGATCGCCTTGGTCGGGTCCTTGTTCTGCAGCACCTCGAGCGGCATCTCCTCGTGGAGGAGCAGCTTCAGCCAGTCGAGCAGCTCGCTGGTGCTGGGCTTCTTCTTCAGGCCCGGAACCTCGCGGATCTCGTAGAAGATATCCATTGCCTTCGAGACCAGGATCTTCTGGATGCCGGGGAAATGGACGTCGACAATGGCCTGCATCGTCTCGCGGTCCGGGAACTTGATATAGTGGAAGAAGCAGCGGCGCAGGAACGCGTCGGGCAGGTCCTTCTCGTTGTTCGACGTGATCACCACGATCGGGCGCTCGGCGGCGCGGACGGTTTCCTGCGTCTCGTAGACGTGGAACTCCATCCGGTCGAGCTCCTGGAGCAGGTCGTTCGGGAACTCGATATCGGCCTTGTCGATCTCGTCGATCAGCAGCACCGGCAGCCTGGGCGCAGTGAACGCCTCCCACAGCTTGCCCTTGCGGATATAGTTGGAGATCTCGTGGACGCGCGGATCGCCGAGCTGGCCGTCGCGCAGGCGGGCGACGGCGTCATATTCGTACAGGCCCTGCTGCGCCTTGGTGGTCGACTTGACGTTCCACTCGATCAGCGGGGCGTTCACCGCCTTGGCGATCTCATAGGCGAGCACGGTCTTGCCCGTGCCGGGTTCGCCCTTGACGAGCAGGGGGCGCCGCAATGTGACGGCGGCGTTGACCGCGACCTTCAGGTCCTCGGTCGCGACATAGCTTTGGGTGCCTTCGAAGCGCATCGCCATGGCTTAGAGGGCCGAAGCCGCCTCGCGCAAGGTCGGTGTCGGGAAGTTACTGCCGGTCGCGGGCCGAGGCGCGGGCCTCGAGCAGGTCCCACAGGCCGCGATGCTGGGCGAAGAGCTGCTGCGCGCCGAACAGCATCGCACGCTCGAGCACGCCTTCGCGCACCAGCGTGTCGACCACGGTCACCGTTTCTTCGGCCAGCGGCAGCTGCGAGGGGGGCGGGGTCAGGCCCAGGCGCTCGCCGGCGGCGTCCAGCGCCTCGCGGATCACCGCCCAGTCCATTGCCAGCGCGATCGCCGCGCCGGTGGCGCAGCCTGCGCGATCCGACTGGGCGAGCATGTCCATCGCATGGCGCTGCGCCGCGGTGGCGGCTTCGGTCTCGGCATGGCCCGGCGTGCTGGGCATCGGGCCGGCGGCCGCGACGATGCGGACGAGAAAGGCGCGCTCGATCACAAAGGCGTCGGCACCAGCCTCCAGCCAGTCGCGTTCGATGCCGAGGCGGGCGTGGCCGAGCGCATGGTCGATCACGCCCGGGTGGCGGCCATGGAGCAGGCAGATATGGTGCACCGCGTCCGACAGGTCGCGCAATGGCTCCTCGTTGCGGGCGAGGCGCTGCAGATAGGGGTGGTTGGCGCTGCCGTCGGAGGCGATGAGCGCCCCCATGGAGCCCCAGGCACCGCCCAATCGCGCAACTTGTACGGAATCAAACGGCATAAGCCCCCACATCTCCTGACGGCCCCATGCCGACGGGCAGGTTTTGCAACTCGGGGTTATACCGAAGCACGTAAAGACAAGGTAAATCGCGAATTTACTGTGGATAAATGGATCGTTCCCGCACCGTTCCGATCGAAATGGACGAAGGCGCGGCAAGCAAGTCCGGTGGCGGCGCGATAGTATCCGCAAGTACCGGGCGGTTCCCGAGGTGTGCCGGTCGACCCGTCCACTTTCCCGGCTTCTGGTTCGGCAGGTGGAAGGCGCAGTCGATCCGGGCGCGAACTCGAGTTGAGCCTTGCCTTCGGCCTTGCGTGGCGCGCAATGCGTGCTTCGGCGAAGCCGAGGGCGGAGCCGCGGCCGCGGCACGATCCGGTCAGTGGTGGCGCGTCAGATTACCAGCCCGAAGACGGCGGACACGCCATTGCCGTCCGCCGGGCTACCAAGGACCTGATAATAGAGATAATTGCCGTTGTAGACGATCTGGTTGCCGGCAATGCCCGAGGCGATGTTCTGATAGCCTTCGGCCCAGGAGATCGTGACGGCATAATGCCCCGGCTCGAGATCGTCCCAGCTCTCGCTGATCGGACTGCCCGTCGTGGCAGTGCCGTTCCATTCGAAGCTCGGCCCCGGCGAAGTATATACCCAGACGCGCACATGCACTTCGCCGGGATTGAAGGGGGCAACCTGCACGGACAATGTAGACATGCCGATACCTCGCGCTGAAGGAAGATGCCGCGAGGCTATAGGTCCGGCTTGGCCAGGTCGAGATCAGATCGGAACGGCTTGGTCCGCTACCTTGTGATCGGCAGGAGCTATGCAGCGTAAGGCTTGGTAAGGGCAGGGCAAACAATCCATCCGGATTGGTGGCATCTATTTCTCGCCCGAAACGAAAATGGGGAAGGTAGTGCCTTCCCCATTTCCGAACTTCGCCCGGCTGCGTTCAGCGGCCGATCACTGGTCGAGGAACGACCGCATCTTTCGGCTGCGCGAGGGGTGCTTGAGCTTGCGCAGCGCCTTGGCCTCGATCTGGCGGATGCGCTCGCGGGTGACCGAGAATTGCTGGCCGACTTCCTCGAGCGTGTGATCGGTGTTCATGCCGATGCCGAAGCGCATGCGCAGCACGCGCTCCTCGCGCGGGGTGAGCGAGGCCAGGACGCGGGTGACCGTTTCCTTCAGGTTCGCCTGGATCGCGGCATCGACCGGAATGACGGCGTTCTTGTCCTCGATGAAGTCGCCCAGGTGCGAATCCTCCTCGTCGCCGATCGGCGTTTCGAGGCTGATCGGCTCCTTGGCGATCTTCATCACCTTGCGCACCTTCTCGAGCGGCATGCTCAGCCGCTCGGCCATTTCCTCCGGCGTGGGCTCGCGGCCCTGCTCATGGAGGAACTGGCGGCTGGTGCGGACCAGCTTGTTGATCGTCTCGATCATGTGGACCGGGATGCGGATCGTGCGCGCCTGATCGGCGATCGAGCGGGTGATCGCCTGGCGGATCCACCAGGTGGCATAGGTGCTGAACTTGTAGCCGCGGCGATACTCGAACTTGTCCACGGCCTTCATCAGGCCGATATTGCCTTCCTGGATCAGGTCCAGGAATTGCAGGCCGCGGTTCGTGTACTTCTTGGCGATCGAGATCACGAGGCGGAGATTGGCCTCGACCATCTCCTTCTTCGCGATGCGTGCCTCGCGCTCGCCCTTCTGCACCATGTTGACGATGCGGCGGAACTCGGCGAGCGCCATGCCGGTCGACTGCGAAATCTCGGAGATCTCGATGCGGATGCGGTCGACCGCGCCGCCCTCGTTCGCGGCAAAGGCCGCCCATTTCTTGTCGAGGCCCTGGACCGACTGCAGCCACTGCTCGTCGAGCTCATGGTCGACATAGCGATCGAGAAAGTCCTTGCGGCTCACCTTGTGGCGCTCGGCAAGGCGCAGCATCTGCCCGCCCAGCGCGGTGAGGCGCCGGTTGAAGCTGTAGAGCTGGTCGACGAGATACTCGATCTTCTGCTGGTGGAACTGGACCGATTCGACCTCGGCCGTCAGCTCCTCGCGCAGCTTCTGGTACTTCTTCTCGTCCGAAGCGACGAGCTCGCCGCCGGCAGCCATCGCGTCGAGGCGCTGGAGCTGCATCTTCGAGAATTTCTTGTAGATCGACGTGATGTTGGCGAACTTCTCGAGCGCCTGCGGCTTGAGCGTCTCCTCCATCTGGGCGAGGCTGAGGGTATTGTCCTCCTCCTCGTCGTCCGAGGGCCGCGGCGTGCGGCGCTCGGTCATCGAATCCTCGTCTTCCTCCTCGGCGACTTCCTCGACCTCTTCCTCTTCCTTGTAGGAGGGGCCGGCGGCGGCTTCGCTGATCTCGCCATTGTCGTCCTCGGCGCCCTCGACCTGTTCGGCCGACGGACCCTTGGAGAGCATCGCGTCGAGATCGAGGATCTCGCGCAGCTGCATCGTGCCTTCGTTGAGCGCGTTGGACCAGCCGATGATCGCGTTGAAGGTGATCGGCGATTCGCACAGGCCCAGGATCATCGTGTCGCGACCGGCCTCGATGCGCTTCGCGATCGCGATCTCGCCCTCGCGGCTGAGCAGCTCCACGGCGCCCATCTCGCGCAGGTACATGCGCACCGGATCGTCGGTGCGATCGACAGTTTCCTTCTTCTTGGTCTCGAAGGCCGGGGCCGAATCGTCGTTGCCGTCGCTCGAATCGGTATCGTCGGCGCTGTCGTCCTCGGGCTCGGCGTCCTCGCCGGCTTCCTCGTTCTCGACGACGTTGACGCCCATGTCGTTGAGCGCCGCCATCACGTCCTCGATCTGCTCCGAGGACATCTGGTCCTGCGGCAGCATCTCGTTGAGCTGGTCGACGGTGATGTAGCCGCGCTTCTTCGCCCGCGCGACTAGCTTCTTGATCGAACCCTCGTTCAGATCGATCAGCGGCGCGTCACCCGCCTCGCCGGTATCGGTGACGTCCGCCATGTTCGCCTTGGCCATTCAAATCCTCGAAACTTGGATGGCGGCAATTATACGCCGCCCTAATCCTCGAAATTCTCGTCGTCCGCAAGCATCAGATTCGCAAGACGTGTTTCCAGCTCTTGTCTCTGCCGGAGCAAAGCCGTCTGCCGGGCGAACGCCGCGTCGTCGAAACGCTCGAGCATCGCAGCCGTTGCCTCCGCCAGCGCCGCGTCCACCGCCGGGCGCGCCACCATCACCGCGATCGCCTCGTTCAGGTCTTCGCGCGCCTTCTTTTCCTCGGCCTCGGGCCGGGTAAAGGAGAAAGGCAGGGTATCGGCCCGGAGCAGCTCGCTCGCCATCTGATCGAAACCGGACTTCGCCAATATGGTGAGGACCTTGGCGCGATCAAGCTGCCGGTCCTCGAGCGCGACGTCGACTACCGCCTCGAACAGCTTGCCGAGCGCGCCGGATGCGCCGCGCAGGGAGCCCAGCACCTCCATGTGGCGCGCGATCTCGGCGGGGTGGCGGATCAGCCCGGCGAGCACCGCCTTGGCCAGGATCGGATCGAGCCCGCCGGCCTGGACCGAACGGGTCTGCTGGGTCAGCGGCGGCTCGGGCGGGAGCCAGTTGCCGCGCCTGTCGCGCTTGCCGCGGGCAGGCAGCGCGCTCGGACCGCGTTGGGAGCGGCTCTCGAAGGCGCGGGGGCCGCGGCCGAAATGCGCGTCGGCGCGCTCGCGGAACTCGGCGAGATACTCGTGCTTCACGTTCGCATCGCCGATGCCGCCGGCCAGCTCGCCAAGGCGCCGCTTCAGGCCCGCGCGGCGCTCGGGCGTGTCGAGCGGCTCGGCGGCGACTTCGCTTTCCCAGAGCAGATCGACCAGCGGCCGCGCCTTGCCGAGCAGCGCCTCGAAAGCGGCGGGCCCCTGGGCGCGGACGAGATCGTCGGGATCCAATCCGTCGGGCAGGGTGACGAAGGCGAGGCTGCGCCCCGGCTCGAGCATCGGCATGGCCCGGTGCGCGGCGCGCAGGGCCGCCTTCTGTCCGGCCGAGTCGCCGTCGAAGCAGAGCAGCGGGACATCGGCGATCCGCCACAGCCGCTCGAGCTGATGCTCGGTCATCGCGGTGCCGAGCGGCGCCACCGCTTCGGCAAAGCCGGCCTGGGCCAGGGCGATCACGTCCATATAGCCCTCGACCGCGATGATCCGGCCCGTCTTGCGCGCCGCGGCCTGGGCGCGATCGAGATTGTAGAGCGTGCGCCCCTTGTCGAAGAGCGGCGTCTCGGGGGAGTTGAGATATTTGGGCTCGCCATCACCGATGATGCGCCCCCCGAACGCGATCGCCCGGCCGCGCGCGTCGCGGATCGGGATCATCAGCCGGCCGCGGAACCGGTCATAGGGATCCTTCTGCTCGACCGCGATCAGCAGCCCGGCCTCGACCAGCATCGGGTCGCCATAGGATTTCAGCGCTTCCTTCAGCTTGCCGCGCGAATCGGGGGCAAAGCCGATGCCGAAGGCCCGGGCGGTCTCGTCGTTGATCCCGCGCTTCTTGAGCACCGCGCGGGCCTCCGCGCCTTCAATGCCGTGGAGGCGCTCGACGAAGAACCTGGCCGCGTCCTCCATCGCCTCGTGCAACCCCTTGGCGCGCTCGGCCTTCTCGGCGCTGCGGCGGTCCTGCTCGGGCATCTCCATGCCGGCGGCCTGGACCAGCTCCTTCACCGCATCGATGAAGGGCAGGCCGCGCTGGTCGGTCATCCAGCGGATCGCATCGCCATGCGCGCCGCAGCCGAAGCAGTGATAGAAGCCCTTGTCGTCGTTGACGTAGAAGCTCGGTGTCTTCTCGTTGTGGAAGGGGCAGCAGGCGCGGAACTCCCGCCCCGCCTTCTGGAGTTTCACCGTCTTGGCGATCAGCCCGGACAGCAGCGTCCGGGCGCGGAGTTCGTCGAGAAAGGCGGGGGTGAGGGACACGTCAGGCGAGCGCCGCCTTCACCAGGCCGCTCGCCTTGCTCATGTCGAGCGTCGTCGCGTGGCGCGCCTTCAGCTCGGCCATCACCCGGCCCATGTCCTTCATGCCCGAAGCGCCGAGCTCGGCCTTGATCGCCTCGATCGCTGCCGTGGTTTCCGCGTCGCTCATCTGCGCCGGCAGGAAACGTTCGATCACCGCGACTTCGGCCTTCTCCGTGTCGGCAAGGTCCTGGCGGCCGCCCCGTTCGAACATCTCGATCGATTCGCGGCGCTGCTTCACCATCTTCTGGAGCACTTCGATCACCATCGCGTCGTCGTCCATCTGGACGGACCTGGTGCGCTCCTCGATGTCGCGGTTCTTGATCGCGCTCAGGATCAGGTTGATCGCCTGGCGGGTCCCCTTGTCGCCGGCCTTCATGGCGGTGATCTGGGCTGCCTTGATGTCGTCTCGGATCATTTCGTCTCTCATGAATCGGGAATTGCCCGCAATAGACCCGCGAACCGGTTGACGCGAGGGGGGTAGGGGTCTAGCGGGCGGCACTTAGCGACATTGCTGCACCTCAAATGGAGAGCCACCCCTAAATGGCCGACGCCACGCCTACGCCCATGCCTGCCGGAGCTACCGGTGTTCTGGTTTTGGCGTCGGGGGACGTGATCTGGGGCAGGGGCTTCGGGGCCGAGGGGCAGGCGGTCGGCGAAGTGTGCTTCCACACCGCGATGACCGGCTATCAGGAAATCATGACCGACCCGAGCTTCGCCGGTCAGATCATCAACTTCACTTTCCCGCACATCGGCAATGTCGGCGCGAACCCCGACGATATCGAGGCGGACGATCCCCATGCGCTGGGCATGATCGTGCGCGAGGACGTGACCGAGCCGAGCAACTTCCGTTCGACCGAGCATCTCGATGCCTGGATGAAGAAGCATGCCCGTATCGGCCTCTCGGGTATCGATACGCGCGCGCTGACCCGCCGCATCCGCCTGGCCGGCGCGCCCAACGGCGTGATCGCGCACTCGGCCGAGGGCAAGTTCGACATCCCCCTGCTGCTCGAGATGGCCCGCGCCTGGCCGGGCCTGGAGGGCATGGACCTGGCGATCACCGTCACCGCCGAGACCCATTATGGCTGGGAAGGCGGCGTGTGGCGCCTGGGCTTCGGCTATGATGATGGCGGTCGGGAAGATGCGCGTCCGCACGTCGTCGCGCTCGATTACGGCTCGAAGCGCAACATCTTCCGCAACCTGGTCCAGGCCGGTGCCAAGGTGACCGTGCTGCCGGCGACGGCGACGTATGAGCAGGTCATGGCGTTCAACCCGGACGGCTTCTTCCTCTCGAACGGTCCGGGCGATCCCGCCGCGACCGGCGAATATGCCGTGCCGGTGATCCGCCAGCTGCTCGAGACCGGCAAGCCGCTGTTCGGCATCTGCCTCGGCCACCAGCTGCTGGGCCTGGCCGTGGGCGCCGAGACGACCAAGATGTTCCAGGGCCATCGCGGCGCCAACCACCCGGTCAAGCGGCTGGAAGACGGCGCGGTGGAGATCACCAGCATGAACCACGGCTTCGCGGTGGAGCGCGAGACGCTCCCCGAGAATGCCCGCGAGACGCATGTGTCGCTGTTCGACGGCTCGAATGCGGGCATCGAGCTGACCGATCGCCCGGCGTTTTCCGTGCAGTATCACCCCGAGGCCAGCCCGGGGCCGCAGGACAGCCTGTATCTGTTCGAGCGGTTCGTGGGGATGCTGCGGTGATCCTAAATGCGCATGACAAGGCGCTGTTGATCGCGTTGCGCAAAGGCGATCACTTTGCGGCGAATCCGGGCGATGTAACTGAGCTACTTACATTATCTGGTGATGTCGGGCCGTCCGAAGGCTTGTCTAGCGCTCGGCGGCTCCACTCTGAGGGCTTAGCAGCGTTTGTTCACCACGGTGACGGGCGCACTCGGATGCGCATTACCGATACTGGTATCGCTTTCGCTGACAATCTTATCGAAGACGGGCGAAAAAAGACTTGGAAGGAGCGCCTCGCTGCCGTGTCACGCAGCGATTGGATTTCTCTGGCCGCTCTTATCGTCTCGGTTATCGCCCTTTTTAGGCCCGGAAACTAATGCCCAAACGCACCGACATCTCCTCCATCCTCGTCATTGGCGCCGGTCCGATCGTGATCGGCCAGGCCTGCGAGTTCGATTATTCGGGCACGCAGGCGATCAAGGCGCTCAAGGAAGAGGGCTATCGCATCGTCCTGGTCAATTCGAACCCGGCGACGATCATGACCGATCCCGAGCTGGCCGATGCCACCTATGTCGAGCCGATCACGCCGGCGATTGTCGCCAAGATCATCGAGAAGGAGCGCCCCGATGCGGTGCTCCCCACGATGGGCGGCCAGACCGCGCTCAACACCGCGCTGGCGCTCGCCAATGACGGCACGCTGGAGAAGTTCGGCTGCATCATGATCGGTGCGGACGCCGAGGCGATCGACAAGGCCGAGGACCGGCTGAAGTTCAAGGACGCTATGACCAGGATCGGGCTCGAAAGCGCCCGCTCGGCGATCGCGCATACCGAGGCGGAGGCGCTGGCCGGGCTCGAGCATGTCGGGTTGCCGGCGATCATCCGCCCCAGCTTCACCATGGGCGGCTCGGGCGGCGGCATTGCCTATAATCGCGAGGAATTCCTCGCGATCGTGCGGACGGGCCTCGACCTGTCGCCGACCACCGAGGTGCTGATCGAGGAGTCGCTCCTCGGTTGGAAGGAATATGAAATGGAGGTTGTCCGCGATCGCAAGGACAACGCCATCATCGTCTGCTCGATCGAGAATGTCGATGCGATGGGCACGCACACCGGCGACTCGATCACCGTCGCCCCGGCGCTGACGCTGACCGACAAGGAATACCAGATCATGCGCAATGCATCGATCGCGGTGCTCCGGGAAATCGGCGTGGAAACCGGCGGTTCGAACGTGCAGTTCGCAGTGAATCCGAAGGACGGCCGCCTGATCGTCATCGAGATGAACCCGCGCGTTTCGCGTTCGTCGGCGCTGGCTTCGAAGGCGACCGGCTTTCCGATCGCCAAGGTCGCGGCCAAGCTGGCGGTGGGCTACACGCTCGACGAGATCGACAACGACATCACCGGCGCGACGCCGGCGAGCTTCGAGCCGACGATCGATTACGTCGTCACCAAGATCCCGCGCTTCGCCTTCGAGAAGTTCAAGGGCGCGGAGGCCACGCTCGGCACCGCGATGAAGTCGGTCGGCGAAGTGATGGCGATCGGCCGCAACATCCATGAATCGATGCAGAAGGCGCTGCGCGGCCTCGAGACGGGCCTGAGCGGCTTCAACAATGTCGAGAAGCTCGCCGGCGCGCCCCGCGTCGAGATCGAGGCGGCGCTGGCCGTGCGCTCGCCCGACCGGCTGCTGATCGCGGCGCAGGCGCTGCGCGAAGGCTTCACCGTCGCCGAAGTCTGCGCGATCGCCCAGTACGACCCCTGGTTCATGGAGCGGCTGGCCGAGATCATCGCGGCCGAGGCCGAGGTGATGGAGAAGGGGCTTCCCCAGGATGCCGCCGGCATGCGCCGCCTCAAGGCGATGGGCTTCAGCGACAAGCGCCTGGCGTTCCTGGCGCTCAAGTCGGCGAACCTGCGCGAAGGCACCGATGCGATAGCCAAGTCGTCCGGTCTGATCGGCGAGGTCGTCAAGGCGATGACCGGCGGCGTGACCGAGAATGACGTGCGGGCGCACCGCCACAAGCTGGGCGTGCGCCCGGTGTTCAAGCGGATCGACACCTGCGCCGCCGAGTTCGAGGCGAAGACGCCGTACATGTACTCGACCTACGAGGCGCCGAGCTTCGGCGAGCCCGAGAACGAGGCCGCCCCGAGCGACCGCAAGAAGGTGGTGATCCTGGGCGGCGGCCCGAACCGCATCGGCCAGGGCATCGAGTTCGACTATTGCTGCTGCCATGCCTGCTTCGCGCTGGCGGACGCGGGCTATGAGACGATCATGGTCAACTGCAACCCGGAGACGGTGAGCACCGACTATGACACGTCGGACCGCCTCTATTTCGAGCCGCTGACCGCGGAGGACGTGCTGGAGATCCTGCACGTCGAGCAATCAAGGGGCGAGCTGATGGGCGTGATCGTCCAGTTCGGCGGCCAGACCCCGCTCAACCTCGCCAAGGCACTGGAAGAGGCGGGGATTCCGATCCTGGGCACCAGCCCGGACGCGATCGACCTGGCCGAGGACCGCGAGCGTTTCGCCGACCTGGTCGAGAAGCTCGGCCTGAAGCAGCCGGCCAATGGCCTGGCCCGCACCCGGGACGAGGCGGTCAAGATCGCCGAGCGAATCGGCTATCCGGTGCTGATGCGCCCGTCCTATGTGCTGGGCGGCCGTGCGATGGAGATCGTCGACTCCACCCAGCAGCTCGACGACTACATCCAGACTGCGGTGCAGGTGTCGGGCGACTCGCCGGTGCTGATCGACCAGTATCTGCGCGATGCCGTCGAGGTGGACGTGGACGCAATCGCCGACGGCACCGATGTGGTGGTCGCGGGCGTGCTCCAGCACATCGAGGAGGCCGGCGTCCATTCGGGCGACAGCGCCTGTTCGATCCCGCCCTACAGCCTGCCGGCGGAGATCATCGCCGAGATCGAACGCCAGACCGAAGCGCTGGCCCGCGCGCTCAAGGTCAAGGGCCTGATGAACATTCAGTTCGCGGTGAAGGATGGCGAAGTCTATCTGATCGAGGTGAATCCGCGTGCGTCGCGCACCGTACCCTTCGTCGCCAAGGCGATCGGCATCCCCGTCGCGAAGATCGCGAGCCGCGTGATGGCCGGCGAGATGCTGGCCGATCTGCCCAAGATCGACCGCGACATCGACTATATCGCGGTCAAGGAGGCCGTCTTCCCGTTCAACAAATTCCCCGGCGTCGATCCGGTGCTCTCGCCCGAGATGAAGTCGACCGGCGAAGTGATGGGCATCGACCTGGACTTCGCGACCAGCTTCGCCAAGGCGCAGCTGGGAGCGGGGACCGTGCTGCCGAGTTCGGGCCGGCTGTTCGTCAGCGTCAAGGACACCGACAAGCCGGTGATCCTGCCCGGCGTGCGCCTGCTCGCCGAGATGGGTTTCGCCATCGTCGCGACCGGCGGTACCGCTGATTTCCTCGCGAACGAGGGGATCAAGGTGGAGCGCGTCAACAAGGTGGCGCAGGGCCGCCCGCACATCGTCGACCGCATTCTGGACGGCGACATCGCGTTGATCTTCAACACGACCGAGGGCTGGCAGTCGCTGAAGGATTCGTCGGACATCCGCCGCTCGGCGCTCAATCTCAAGATCCCGTACTTCACCACGGCGCAGGCAAGCGCCGCGGCGGCGCGGGCGATCGAGGCACTGTCGAAGCACAGCCTGGACGTGCGGCCGCTCCAGGATTTCTACGCGTCGCGCGGCTGACCTGATCCGGCGGCTTCCCGGTATTCCGCCGGGCAGCCGCGAGGATTATTGCAGCTTCGGCCCGAAGATAACTTTCCTAGCCTTGCAGTGCGGCATTGGCAGGCTTATTATTCGCGTTCGCACAATTGATCTTCCCCCATCAGTATCCATGTGCGGGCGTTCCCCCGGGGGCGCTTGTGGGACGGGGCGTTTTGAAGGACTTGGTGGATGGCGACGGTCGACAAGATGCCGATGCTTCAGGAAGGCTATGACAAGCTTACCGCGGAGTTGAAGCGCCTGAAAATCGAACGCCCGCTGATCGTGGATGCGATCGAGGAAGCGCGCGCACATGGCGATCTGTCGGAGAATGCGGAGTATCACGCCGCCAAGGAGCAGCAGGGCCAGAACGAAGCCACGATCGCGGACATCGAGGGCAAGCTCAGCCGTGCCCAGATCATCGATCCGCGCGAGCTTTCGGGCGACAAGATCGTGTTCGGCGCGACGGTGACGCTGCTCGACGAGGACGACAAGCCGATCAAGTATCAGATCGTGGGCGAGACCGAGGCCGATGTCAGCAAGGGGCGCATCTCGTACAACTCGCCGATCGGCCGCGCGCTGATCGGGCGCAAGGTGGACGAGGAGGTCGAGGTCTCGGTTCCGGCGGGCGACCGCTATTATCTGGTGTCGCAGATCGAATTCATCTGAGCGTGCGCTTCCGCGATTCTCCCGCGACGATCACGATCGCGGCGGTGACCGCGCTGGTCAGCGCCCTGATCCTGATCACGCGCTATTTTCCCGAAGCGGCGATGCTGGGTGGATTTATCCCGGCGCGTCTGCAGGAGGCCGAACTGTTTGCGCCGGGAACATGGGCGGTGCCAGCCTTGCTGACGCCATTCTCGACCCTGTTCATCCATGGCAGCGCGCTGCAGATCTTCTTCAACGTGCTGATGCTGATCCTGACCGGGCAGAAGACCGAGCAGGTGATCGGCTGGCCGCAGTTCCTGCTGCTCTACATATTGGGTGCGGTGGTCTCCGCCGCGACCTATTTCCTGGTCACGCCCGATGCGCTCTGGCCGCTGATCGGCATGAACGGAGCCTTGTCCGCAGTGATCGGAGCCTATGCGCTGCTTTACGGCACGCCGCGCAATCCGCCGATCGGGCCCTTTTCGGCGCGTACCATATATGTGATGTGGCTCGCCGCGGCCTGGGCGGCGATCAGCATCGTGACGGCATTGCTGCAGCCCGCTTCCCCGGGCAGGTCGATTTGGGAAGTGCTCGCCTGGGGCGCCGCGGCGCCGATCGGCGGCTTCCTGGCCGGCCTCGCAGCCGCCCGGCCATTGTTCATGTGGCATTGGCGTAACGCCTGAGGCGCGCGCCCTTGCTGGGCCGGAGCCCGGCGAGAAGCTTCCTTGCACCACGAAGCGCATCGCAATCGGCTCCGCCATCCCCGGAGCCGATTGCGCCGGCGGCGTTCAGGCCTTGAGATCGGGCTCGAGCAGGCGATGCAGGTGCACCACCACATAGCGCATCTCGGCATCGTCCACCGTGCGCTGGGCGGCGCTGCGCCAGGCATTCTCCGCGCTGGCATAATCGGGATAGATGCCGACGACGTCCAGCTTGGACGGATCGACGAAATCGAGCGTCTGCGGATCGGTCACGCGACCGCCGAAGACGAGATGCAGCTTGCTCATTGGGCCTCCGAAAGCATTTTCTGGTTTATAGAGGCCTCTAGGAACGGGGCGCGCCGGCCTCAAGCCTTTTGCGCCGCTCCCTTTGCCGCATCGACGAGATTGCCGAACAGCGAGGTGACGCGTTCCTTGGCGTCCTCGCGGCTCGGCAGCAGTGCGTCGAACTCCGCCTTGCCGGCTTCCTTCACTGCCTGGACGGTGCCGGTGACCTTGCCGGCGAGCTGGCGCCCGGTGCCCTGGAGCAGGTCGCGCTCCTTCTGGCCGCGCGGAACCAGCATGCCGATCAATACGCCCAGCGCGACACCGCCGGCGACCAGCACATAGGGGTTCTCGGCCAGGCTCTCGCCCTGTTCGTTCGCGGGATTGGTGCTCATCACGAGGATCCTTTCTTGCCTTTACGCTTCAAACCCGTGGCCGGGTCGCGAGTTTCATGCCGTTTGGCGAGGATGTCGCCGATCCAGCCCCGTGCCATGACGAGGCCGATGGTAGCGGCGATACCGGCAGCGGCGAGGGGGCGGCTGCGCACCGCCTCCGCGCCCTTGCGCGCGACGGTGGCGACGCCCTGCGCGGCGGTCTCCACGGCGTCCTGCGCCAGATTGACGGGGCTCAGCCGCTCCTGGACCTGACCGAGCGTGCCGAACAGCCGCGCCCTGGCCGCCGCGATGCGCGCCCTTGCGGCATCCACGTCATGCGGATTCTCGCTCACGGTTTTTCCTTGAAGATGCGCTTCACATGCGTCCAGGCGAGCCAGCCCATCAGTCCGGCGATCGCCAGGAACGCGAGGACGACGAGCAGCGTCGCCAGGCCAGGGCCGACCAGCGGGGCGAGAGTGAGGACCAGCCCGACCACCAGCGCCACCGCCGCGGCCTGGGCAAGGACGAGCGCCACCGCGCCCATCCACAGCATTTCCCGCGCGTCACGCAGCTTCGCGCGCAGCAGCGTGCGATAATAGCCGATCTCGGCATCGGCATAGGCCCTGCCGTCATCGACCAGCTGCTGCAGCAGCTCGCCGATGCTCTTCCCGTCAGGCTGCGGCGCGTCCACCCCCCGTTTCGCCGCTTACGACTTGTCGCTGTCGGCCGCGTCCGACGCCGCATCCACGCCGGACTTGATCAGGCGCGCGAGCACGAATCCCAGGCCCGCCGCGACACCCACGGCCACTGCCGGGCTCTTGCGGACAAAGGCCGTGACGTCGGCGACCAGATCGTCGACTTCCTTGCCGCGCAGGCTTTCCGCGAAGTTCGATATGCCGTCCGCGGCGGAGCGGGCATATCTGCCGTAATTCTCGCCGAGCCGCGCATCGACGTCGTTGGCGGCCGATTTCATCATGTTCGCGACTTCGTCGAGCGCGCCCGTCGCCTTTTCCTTGCCTTCACCGGCCAGCGCGCGGGCGCGCTCGGCGGCCTGGCTGCCGAGCTTGCTCGCCTCCTCGCGCAGCTTGTTGGTCGCGGAGCCACCCTCGGCCGCAGCCGGAGCATTCAGCGTATCACCCGTCGTTTCGTCAGCCATGCCAAAAAACCTCCATGCCCATTGCGAAACAACCACGGCCACGTTTGCGAGTTCCATCGGTTGCCGTTAGAGGCCGCGTCGCGCCCTCACTGCCATACCTAGGGAGACCGTTCCGTGACCGCAATCATCGACATCCACGCCCGCCAGATTCTCGACAGCCGGGGCAACCCCACCGTGGAGGTCGACGTGATGCTCGAGGACGGTAGCTTCGGCCGTGCCGCGGTGCCCTCGGGCGCCTCCACCGGCGCGCACGAGGCGGTGGAGAAGCGCGACGGCGACAAGTCCCGCTGGCTCGGCAAGGGCGTCGACGATGCGGTCGAGGCCGTGAACAGCGAGATCTTCGAGGAAGTCGTCGGCATGGAAGCCGAGGACCAGGCCGATCTCGACGCCGCGATGATCGAACTCGACGGCACCGAGAACAAGGGCCGCCTGGGCGCCAACGCCATTCTGGGCGTGAGCCTGGCCGCCGCCAAGGCTGCCGCCGACGCGCGCGGCCTGCCGCTCTATCGCTATGTCGGCGGCGTCAACGCGCATGTCCTGCCGGTGCCGATGATGAACATCATCAATGGCGGCGAGCATGCCGACAATCCGATCGACTTCCAGGAATTCATGATCGTGCCGGTGGGCGCCGAGAACATCGTCGAGGCGGTGCGCTGCGGCTCGGAGATTTTCCACACGCTGAAGAAGAAGCTGCACGAGAAGGGCCTGGCCACCGGCGTGGGCGACGAGGGCGGCTTCGCCCCCAACATCGCCAGCACCACCGAGGCGCTGGACTTCATCATGTCGTCGATCGAGGCCGCCGGCTATACGCCGGGCGACGACGTGATGCTCGCGCTCGATTGCGCCGCCACCGAATATTACAAGGACGGCGCCTATCGGATGGTGGGCGAGGGCAAGACCTTCAGCTCGGCGGAGAACGCCGCGTTCCTGGCCGACCTGGCTGCCAAGTATCCGATCTTCTCGATCGAGGACGGCATGGCCGAGGACGATTGGGAAGGCTGGAAGGCGCTGACCGACCTGCTCGGCGGCAAGGTCCAGCTGGTCGGCGATGACCTGTTCGTGACCAATCCGAAGCGCCTGTTGCGCGGCATCGAGGGCGGCTATGCCAATTCGCTGCTGGTGAAGGTCAACCAGATCGGCACGCTGACCGAGACGCTCGAGGCCGTCAGCCTGGCCCAGCGCTCGTCCTATACGGCAGTGATGTCGCACCGCTCGGGCGAGACCGAGGATGCGACGATTGCCGACCTGGCGGTCGCCACCAACTGCGGCCAGATCAAGACCGGCTCGCTGGCCCGCTCGGACCGGCTCGCCAAGTACAACCAGCTGATCCGCATCGAGGAAGAGCTGGGCGACGCCGCGGTCTATGCCGGGCGCTCGGTACTGAAGAAGTAAGGCTATTCCTTCCCTCCCGCGCTGGAGGGAAGGATTTCCAGGCCGCCGGCCCTGCCCTTGCGGGGACGGCGGCAGCGGGGAGCGGGCGCGAAAGGCGGCACTGGCCGTCCTCAGGCATCCCGGTTGCCAGCCACCGATGCCGCTGGCACCAGATTGCAATGCGTCGCTTCTTTCTCGTTCTCGCCGGCTTGTTCTGGACGCTGCTGTTCGCGATGGCCGCCTTCGCCTGGTGGCGGAACGGTGCGTTCCATCCCGATCTCTATTATCTCCTCGGCATCCCGGCCGGGATGGTGGCGATCACCTTGCTCGTCGGCCGGTTTGCGACAAGGTCGCGCGCGGGCGCCGCGCTTCTGGTCGCGACCACCGGCTTGGCGATTTTCGCCATGTTGTGGTGGGGCGGCGTCTGGGGCGCCGATGTCTAGGCCGCGATAGGTCCGGCCATTCCGCCTTCGCGCTGCCGATCCTCACGATCCGGGCAACGCGCGAACCCCAGGGGAAGGGGCGGGCGCCGACCGCCGCGGGTTCGCCAGATCCACGCGATCATCGTGAGGAAGTGTTTCTGTCGGGACTCCGGCGGTTGCGCGGCGAGGTGCGCTTCTCCATCCGCCGAGGGGACGCCGGCCGGCAGGAGCCGGTGCGCCGCAAGGAAATGATCGATGAGCATTGTTCTCGCGCTCGGGCTGGCGCTTGCAGCCCCGGAACCGGTCCATTCGACCCTGGAGCATCGCACGAGTTTCGACCATGCCGGCGAGCGTGTCGACGCGCATTACCGCGCGCGCGTCGTCCTGGCGCGGCGCCAGATCGGCTCCGTCGCCAAGCCGGGCATGCCGTCCACCTTGCGCTGCACCTGGCGCGCGCACCTGCGCATCGAGCGCGAGGCACGATCCGGCCAGCAGCTGCGTTTGAACCGCAGCATCGAGCGAAGAGCGATGCTGGAGGGAAGCCGCCCGGGCTGGTGCGGCGCCGGCGAGAATGCGGTAACGAAGGAAATCGCCCGGCGTGCCGGAGAGCTCCGCGCGCACCTGCTGGCAGTGGCGAGCGAAGACCGGGCAGTGTTGAAGGCAGAGATCGAACCGAAGGGAGTACGCCGCGGGATATGAAAGTGACGCGTGCAATTCTGTTGCCGGCGGTGACGTTGGCCATGTTCTCGGGCGCGGTGGCGCGGGCGCAGGACCTCTCCGGCGGAGTCGAGCTGGCAACCGACGAGAGCCGCCGGGGCCTGAGCTGGAGCGGCGGCCGCGCGGTGGCTTCCGCCGATGCGCTGGTCGCGATCGGCGCGGCGGACGCGTCGGTCCGGATCGTGAGCCTGCGCGGCGCGTCCCGGCACGCGGGCGCCGATGCGGTGGCGGATCTGGAACTGGGGGCGGCGACGGACGCGGGGCCTTTCCGGCTGCGCGGGCACGTCGCCGCGCATCTGTTCACGGGCGCGCGCGCCCGCATGGACTATGTCGAACTGGGTGCCCGGGCCAGCTACACGCTGGGGCCGCTCCAGCTCGGCGCCGGCGCCGTCTATGCGCCGAGCCAGAGCGCGATCGGCGGAGACAATCTCTATCTGTTCGCCTCCGCCAATGCCGGCATTCCGGCAACGCCGATATCGGTTTCCGCCACGCTTGGGCGCAGCACGGGAAGCACGGACGATCCGGTGCGCGCCGCCAGGCTCAGGCCGCTGGGCGACTATACCGACTGGCGGCTGGGGATGGAGTATAACCAATTCCCCTTCACGATCGGGCTGGACTATGTCGGTACCAACCTCGCCCATGGTCCCGGCACCTCGCCATTCGCGGACCTCGGCAACAGCGGTGATCGCGTGGTCGCCCGCGTTCGCCTGGCGTTCTGAGGCCCTTGCCCGGCGCAGCTCCTTTGGAAAGGGGTTCCTCCGCACCAATACGGGCCTTGCGCGCGGCGCATGGTTAAGCGAAAAACACGGCATGCGCTCGCGTACCGCTTCTCCGTTCCAGACCCTGCTTCGCCGGGCCGGGCTGCCCGCGCTCACGCTGATCGCCATCGGTTTCTTCGGCTATAATGCCGTGCTCGGACCGACCGGCATCATGCAGACCAAGCAGACCAGGGCGGAGTATGAGCAGAAGAAGGCGGAATATGCCGCGCTCGACAAGCAGCGCGCCGCTCTGAAGAATCGAGTCGATCTGCTCGACAAGCGGCGCGGTGTCGACCCCGACCTGGCCGACGAGCTGGCGCGCAAGCAGCTCAACGTCGTCCGCCCCGACGAGGTCGTGATCCCGCTCCAGAAGCATGCGCCGGCACCCGCCGGGCGCTGATCTCTCGATGCTGCGTTGCAGCGTACGCAATCTGCACCTTTGGTTGTGCAGACTGCAATTGCCGTGGCGTCAACTGAACGGCACGCGCATTCCCGCGTTAGTTGCGCGGCGGGCGAAAACGCGCTTATAGGCACCCGCCTTCCCCCTCCCCGGACGAGGATTTCCTGATCGTGGCCAAAGCACCGGCTCGCAAATCGACTGAACCCGCAAAGACCAATCGCGAGCGGCCCGACGAGCCGCAGCGCTACCCGGCTTCCAAGGAGCAGCTGCTCGAATTCTACAAGCAGATGCTCCTGATCCGCCGCTTCGAGGAGAAGGCGGGCCAGCTCTACGGCCTCGGCTTCATCGGCGGCTTCTGCCACCTCTATATCGGGCAGGAAGCGGTTGCGGTCGGTCTGCAGTCGGCGCTCGACGGCGAGAAGGATTCGGTGATCACGGGCTATCGCGATCACGGCCACATGCTCGCCTACGGCATCGACCCCAAGGTGATCATGGCCGAGCTGACGGGCCGCGCCGCCGGCATCTCGAAGGGCAAGGGCGGCTCGATGCACATGTTCTCGACCGAGAAGAAATTCTACGGCGGGCACGGCATCGTCGGCGCGCAGGTGGCGCTCGGCACCGGCCTGGCGTTCGCGCACAAGTATAATGAGGACGGCGGCGTCGCCATGGCCTATTTCGGCGATGGCGCTGCCAACCAGGGCCAGGTCTACGAATCCTTCAACATGGCCGAGCTGTGGAAGCTCCCGATCATCTATGTGATCGAGAACAACCAGTACGCGATGGGCACGTCGGTCAACCGCTCCTCGGCGGAAGACCAGCTCTACAAGCGCGGCGAGAGCTTCCGCATCCCCGGCATCCAGGTGGACGGCATGGACGTGCTCGCCTGCCGCGGCGCCGCCGAGGAGGCGCTGGCCTGGGTCCGTTCGGGCAAGGGCCCGATCATCCTCGAGATGAAGACGTACCGGTATCGCGGCCACTCGATGTCCGATCCGGCCAAGTATCGCAGCCGCGAGGAGGTCCAGTCGGTTCGCGACAAGTCGGATCCGATCGAGCAGGTGAAGCGCGAGCTCGAGGACATGAAGGTCACCGAGGCGGAGCTGAAGACGATCGAGGCGGAGATCCGCAAGATCGTCAACGAGGCGGCGGACTTCTCCGAGCAGACGCCCGAACCCGATCCTTCCGAACTGTATACCGACGTGCTGGTGGAGTCCTACTGAGATGGCGATCGAACTGAAGATGCCGGCGCTGTCGCCCACGATGGAGGAGGGCACGCTCGCCAAGTGGCTCGTCAAGGAAGGCGATACGGTGAAGTCGGGCGATATCCTTGCCGAGATCGAGACCGACAAGGCGACGATGGAGTTCGAGGCCGTCGACGAAGGCACGATCGCCAAGATCCTCGTCGCCGAAGGCACCGACAATGTGAAGGTCGGCACCGTGATCGCGACGATCGCGGGCGAGGGCGAGGACGCGTCGGCGCCGGCTCCCGCCGCTGCTCCGGCTCCGGCGCCCACGCCGGCGGAGCCCGCCGCGGGCGAGGATGGCGGCCCGAAAAAGGCCGATAGCGGCACCAAGCAGCTCGCCAGCGAGAAGGCCGCCACCGTCAAGGACCCGGCGATCCCCGAGGGCACCGAGATGGTCAAGACGACCGTCCGCGAAGCGCTGCGCGACGCGATGGCCGAAGAGATGCGCAAGGATCCGCGCGTCTTCGTGATGGGCGAGGAAGTCGCCGAATATCAGGGCGCCTACAAGGTAACCCAGGGCCTGCTCGAGGAGTTCGGCGCGAAGCGCGTGATCGACACGCCGATCACCGAATATGGCTTTGCCGGCCTCGGTTCGGGCGCGGCGATGGGCGGCCTCAAGCCGATCGTCGAGTTCATGACCTTCAATTTCGCGATGCAGGCGATCGACCACATCGTGAACTCGGCGGCGAAGACCAACTACATGTCCGGTGGCCAGATGCGCTGCCCGATCGTGTTCCGCGGGCCCAACGGCGCCGCATCGCGCGTCGCCGCGCAGCACTCGCAGAATTATGGCCCGTGGTACGCCAGCGTTCCCGGCCTGATCGTGATCGCGCCCTATGACGCGCAGGACGCCAAGGGCCTGCTCAAGGCGGCGATCCGCAGCGAGGACCCGGTCGTCTTCCTCGAGAACGAGCTGATGTACGGCCGCACCTTCGAGGTGCCGAAGCTCGACGATTACGTGCTGCCGATCGGCAAGGCGCGCATCGTCCGCGCCGGCAAGGACGTGACGATCGTCAGCTACTCGATCGGTGTCGGCGTCGCGCTGGAAGCCGCCGAGAAGCTGGCGGCCGAGGGCGTCGATGCGGAAGTCATCGACCTGCGCACGCTGCGCCCGCTGGACACGGCGACCGTGCTCGAGAGCCTGAAGAAGACCAATCGCATGGTGGTGGTCGAGGAAGGCTGGCCGGTCTGCTCGATCTCGTCGGAGATCGTGGCGGTGGCGATGGAGCAGGGCTTCGACGATCTCGACGCGCCGGTGCTGCGCGTGACCAACGAGGACGTGCCGCTGCCCTATGCCGCGAACCTCGAGAAGCTGGCGCTGATCACTGCCGACAAGGTGGTCGCGGCGGTGAAGAAGGTCACCTACAAGGGGTGATATAGGGGCTGGGCACCGCGGAACCGCATCGGATATGGGAGAGGCCGGGGGAGACCCCGGCCTTTTTCATGCGATCAGCACGACGCCTTGGCGACGTTCTCGGCATTGTAGATCTGGCTGAGGTCGCGCCGGTCGCGCACCATCATCGACGCGATCTCGGTGATGGTCCCGCCCGGCGTGAGCGAGCTCCTGATCAGCGGCTTGTAGTTGTAATAGACCTCGACATACATCGTCGCGCCGCCATCGGGCGCGATCACCTGCCGGTTCTGGGGCCCCATGCCGTCCATGTTGGACGTCGTGGTGCTCGAATCCCTCAGATTGCCATATTGCGGCGAGAAGCCGGTGACGGCGCCCTTGCAGCGCTGCCAGACGATCTTGTACTTCCCGCTGGTATTGGGATTGGCCATCGGCTCAAGGTCCGAGATGATCACCCGGCCGTTGGTGAACAGGTCGAGTTCCCCGGATTGCAGCTGCGCGCCGGTCAGCAGGTCGTTGATGTCGATCTCGCTGATCGTCTTGGCCTGGAGCTGGCTGCCGGTGCCGATCCGCGAGGCGTTGTCGGCCAGGTGCAGCGCGATCTGGCTGATGCGCATCTTGGTGATGATGTAGTTGGTCATCTCGGCGCCGGCCAGGCTCAGCGTCAGCACGATCGGCAGTATGAAGGCGAACTCCAGCAGCGCCAGCCCGCTGGTGTCGCGGCCCAGCCGGCGCAGGAGCGCGGGGCGGGGAAGGGCGCGGATCATGCGCAGTACCGGACCACGGGCGCGCTGTAGCTGCCCTGGTCGCCATAGGGCTGGTTCTTGAGCACCGTCGATGCCGTCACCGTCGTGGTCCTCGATCCGCCGATGAAATTGTAGATCGGGAAGAAGCGGGGATAGGAAACCTTCACGGTGTAGAGCACGGCATCCTTGGCACCGCCCTGGCCGCTATTGCCGCCGTCCTTGTCCCAGGTGCCGTTCTGGTTGGCATCCTCATAGGGCTCGCCATTGTTGCAGGTGCCGTTGCGATCGGTATCGGTCCAGGCTTCCGCGCGGGCCGCCGATGCATCGGAGAAGGTCCGGTAGTTGCGGCGCGTGATCGCCACCACGGCATTGTTCGCGAGCGCCTTGGCCTGGGCAACCACGGCGGCGTCCAGCCGGGATTGGACCTCGGGGTCCCCGGCGTCCTCCAGCGTTGAATCGCGCGCCGTCTTCTGCACGATGCCCTGCAGCACGGCGCGCATGTAGAGCGTGTGCGCGATGTCGAACCCGCCGAGCAGCATCAGGCCCATTACCGGCGCGACGATGGCGAACTCCACCACCGTCACGCCGCGCTCGTCGCGCGCCAGGGGGCGTGCCCGCCGGAGAAGGGAAGGCAAGCGCGTCATTTGGTGAGCCTGAGCTGGGAGATCTGGTCGGCGATCGTCTTGAACGTCTGCTGCAGGGCTGCGGAGTTGCGCGCAGTGAAATAGCGCCCATCGCTGGCGCAGGTTTGCAGGCGGCTCTCGGTGGTGGCGTTGGAACCGCTGCCGAACGAGATCACCCACAAGGTGATGTTCTTGTTCTTCACCGCCGTGCACAGCGCCGTGAAGCGGGCATTCACCTGGTCATCGAACGACTGGCGCTCATTGGCGCAGCTCGACGCGCTGCCGACATCGGTGGTGGTCCGCTTGTCGAAGAAGCCCACGCCATAGGCCGTATAATCGCACGGCGCCGATACGGCATCGCCGTCGGTCATGAAGATCATGTGCCGTTCGATCTCGCCGCCCTGCGGGGTATAGGCATTCTCCGTTCCGAAGATGCCCGTCGGCGACATGAACCGCGCGCCCCACAGGATGCCGATGTCATGATAGGTGTTGCCGGTGGGATAGAGGCTGTCGACATAATTGTCGAAAGCGTCGGCGCTGGGCCATTGCTGCAGCTTCTTCGCCTCGGCGGGGCAGTAATAGGGGATCGAGTTGTAGTAGTTGTCGGTGGTGGTCGTCTCGGCGGCATCGAGCTGCGACCAGCTGCTGGTCCTGCTGCGTGCATAGATGAGGCCGGGAAGCGCCGGGCCCCACAGCGTCGTGCCGTCACCCTGGCTGGGCATCAGGTCCACGTTCAGGTCATAGGCGCCGCTGGGGATCGGGTAATAGCTCGACTGGCGCACCGTCGGCCGTTCCTCGATGCAGCCGTCCCAATTGATGGATCGGTTCGAGCCGTCATTGTTGAGCGGCATCGTGAAGCTGTTGTTCCACTGAGTGCCGTTCTTGAGGCCGCTTATGTTGGTGTTGATCTGGCCGTATTTCCACTGGGGCACATAGTAGCGCACCATCTCGAGACAGGCACTGCTGCCGCTCCGCCCCGTCGCGTTCGATATATATTGCGTGGTCGCGGTGTTCGCCTGCGGCACGCAGGAGCCGTTGGTCTTGCTGTGGTAGCGATTGTCGTTCCAGCCGGTCCAGTCCATCCCGACCTTGACGCGCGACTGATAGTCCCAGCTATTGGCGAAGAAGCTGGTCGGCAACAGCTTGCCCACGTTCACATTGGTCGAATAGGGGACGAAGCCGAAGCGGAGCTGCACCTGGCTGCCAGTGCCGCCGCTGGGCGCGCCGGTGGTGCAATTGGCATCGGTATCGAGCCGCGCGACGATCTCGTAGAAGCACTTCACCGCAGTCTTGAGCGAATTGATCTTGGTATCGGAATCGGTGCTGACCGCCTTGCTGCCCATCGATCCGGTGACGTCGAGCACGAACATCACATCGGTGTTGGGCAGGCGCATTTCGGCGTCGCAGGTCACCGACAGCGTCTCGCTGGTCTTGCCGAAGATGCGCATCAGCGTCATCGGCAGGTCCGCGGATGCCGTGCCGCTCACCTTGCCGGCATTTTCGGAGAAGGCACGCGAGCGCGCGGTCACGCCATAGGCGGACGCGTTGTAGTTCGCGTCGAAGAACCGCTCGGCCTGGGTGCGGGCGTAGTAATTGTTGAAGTTCCACACGCCGCCGCCCATCGCCTTGCGGCCAGCGAGCGCGCCCGCGTCGCAAGCATGTTGCAGGCGCGTCTTGACGATGTACATGCGGCTGATGTCCACGCCGCCGCCCACCATGCCCGCCAGCGGGATCAGTGCCACGGTCATGATGGCGAGCGTATTGGCGCGCACATCCCGCGCAAGCCTGCCCAGAAAGGCGCGCGCGGTCGCCAGATTCAGCCGTCCTTCATGCATGGAAGGGCCCCCCGTCCCCGATCAACGAGGCACCTTGGATCAATTGTCGCTAATTACGTATAAATCCGGATGGTTAACGCTACCCTTATGCGCCGGAGCGCCGGCATGACGGGGATCGTGGAGGATCCCGAGCGCGATCTGATCGTCACTTACGCGCCGATCGAACGCCGGGCGGGGCTGCTGGCGCTGCTGGCGCTCGACGATGCGCTGGCCCGGCTGCTGCGCACCACCAGGGAGCCCGCGCTCGGCCAGATGCGGCTCGCCTGGTGGCGTGAGGCGCTGGAAAGGCTCGATCGCGCGCCGGCGCCCGCCGAACCCGTGCTGCGGGCGCTGGAGGCAGAAGTGCTGCGTCGCGGCGTCACCGGCGCATCGCTGGTGCCGATCGTCCATGGCTGGGAAGTGCTGGTCGAGGAAGCGACTCTCGACGCCGATGCGATGCGGCGTTTCGCCGAGGGGAGAGGGCAGTTGTTCGTCGCCGCGGGCAGGCTGCTCGGCGGCGGGAACGACCCGTTGCCGGCGGCAGGGCAGGGCTGGGCGCTGGCCGATCTCGCCCATAACCTGCAGGCGGAGGAGGAAAGGGCCATGGCCCGCAATCTCGCGCGGCCGCTGCTCGATGCCGCCGCCGGGGCGCGCTGGAGCCGCCCGGCGCGGGCGCTCGGCGCGCTGGCGCACCGGGCACGGCTGGACCTCGCGGAGGCGCCGAAGCCGGCGGGCGCACCGGGGCGGGTGGGCCGGCTGTTGTGGCACCGCCTCACTGGACGTTGACCCGGCGCCCGGGCTAGCCTTGCTCTCGTCTCAGAGGGGGAGAGAGAAGGGATGTGGCGCTATCTCGTGGGCGCGGCGGGCGCGTTGTTGCTGGTCGTAGCCGGATTGTTCCTGTTTCGCGGCTCCGCGAGCACCGAAACCAGGCTCCCGCCGGCCCCCGCCACAACAGTTGCGTCCGAAACGGAGCAGGATCTCCCGGCCGAGCCGCCCAGCGCCGCCGCGAAGACGCGCGAGCAGAAACGGTTCGACCGGATCGACAAGGACAAGAACGATGCGATCACCAAGGACGAGTATTTCGCCCTGCGCCGCAAGCTCTTCGCCAAGCTCGACTCCGATCGCGACGGCAAGCTGAGCTTCGAGGAATGGTCGGTGAAGGCGGTCGACCGTTTCCAGGGGGCCGACAAGGACAAGTCCGGCACGCTGACCCGCGCCGAGTTCGCCACCACTGCGGTGAAGCGCAATGCCAAGCCGCGCTGCGCCTGCGCCCCGGCGAAGACGCAGGCGCAGGCGCCGGGCAGCTCCCGTCAGGAAGCCGGCGACAGCGAGGACTGAGCCATCCAGCCCTGCATCGCTTCGCGGGCGCGGCCGGTGTACATCTGCTTGCGATCGGCCTTTTTGGTCTTGCCGGGGATCGGCGGGAACAGCCCGAAATTGACGTTCATCGGCTGATAGGTCTCGGCCTCCGCCTCTCCGGTGATATGCGAGAGCAGCGCGCCCAGCGCCATCTCGCGCGGCGGCGGCGCCAGCGCCTCGCCCGCCAGCTCCGCAGCCGCGAAGCGCCCGGCGAGCAGCCCGATCGCCGAACTCTCGACATAGCCCTCGCAGCCGGTGATCTGCCCGGCAAAGCGGATATGGGGGGCGCTCTTCAGGCGCAGCTCGCCGTCGAGCAGTTCGGGCGACTTGATGAAAGTATTGCGATGCAGCCCGCCAAGGCGCGCGAACTCTGCTTTCTCCAGGCCGGGAATGGTCCTGAAAAGAGCAACTTGGTCGGCATATTTCAGCTTCGTCTGGAATCCCACCATGTTCCATAGCGTGCCGGAGGCATTGTCCTGCCGGAGCTGGACCACCGCATAGGGCCAGCGCCCGGTTCTGGGATCGTCGAGCCCCACGCCCTTCATCGGCCCGAAGCGCAGCGTGTCGACGCCCCGCTCGGCCATCACCTCGACCGGCATGCAGCCTTCGAAATAGGGGACGTTCTCCCATTCGCGGAACTCGGTCTTTTCCCCCGCGAGCAAGGCGGCGTGGAAGGCGAGATACTGCTCCTTGGTCATCGGGCAGTTGATATAGTCCTTGCCCGTGCCGCCCGGGCCGACCTTGTTCCAGCGCGACTGGAACCAGGCGGTTTCCATGTCGATGCTCTCGCGATGCACGATCGGGGCGATCGCGTCGAAAAAGGCGAGCTGGTCCTTGCCGGTCGCCGTGCCGATGCTCTCGGCCAGGCCCGGGGCGGTGAGGGGGCCGGTGGCGACGATCGTCGGCCCGGCCTCGGGGAGCCTGTCCACGCGCTCGCGGACGATCTCGATGTTCGGATGGGCCATCAGCGCGGCGGTCACTCCGGCCGAGAAGCCGTCACGGTCCACCGCCAGCGCCGAGCCGGCGGGCACCTTGTGCCGGTCGCCCTCGGCCATGATCAGCGAGCCCAGGTCGCGCATCTCCTGGTGGAGCAGGCCGACCGCGTTGTTCTGCGCATCGTCCGAACGGAAGCTGTTGGAGCAGACCAGCTCGGCGAGCCCGTCGGTCTGGTGCGCCGGGGTCATGGTGCCGCTGCCGCGCATTTCAGAGAGGCGGACCTTGAAACCCTGGTTCGCGAGCTGCCAGGCCGCTTCCGAGCCGGCAAGGCCGCCGCCGATGATGTGGATGTCGTGCATCGGCTTCCGATAGAGCGATGCTTGGCAGAGCGCCAGTCACGCGGCATCAAGGGCGGATGGACCGCAATCGCATCGAACCGCTCTTCGCCGCCGCGATCATCGCTGGCGCCAGCTATTACGCCAATTACTGGCTGGAGGCCGGCGGCGTCGCCGCCATCGTCTGGAAGGGACTCGGCGTCGGCCTGCTCGCTCTCTGGGCGCGCGGCAAGGCAGTCAACCAGGATGGGCGGATCATCGGCGCGGTGCTCGCGCTGGGCGCGCTCGGCGACGTGCTGCTCGAACTGCACGGCTTCACCATCGGCGGGGTGGCGTTCATGGCCGGCCATCTGCTGGCGAGCTATCTCTATCTGCGCCACCGCCGCCTTCCCGCGGCCAACTGGATCGCGCCGCCGATCGCCGCCGCCGTGGCGGTGCTCGCCTGGTATCTGTTCGCGACGCTGCCCAATCCGGAGCTGCTCGGAGTCTATGTGTTCGGCCTGGCGCTGATGACCGCCTCGGCCATGCTCAGCCGGCTCGGCGCGCTGGTCGCGGCGGGGGCGTTGCTGTTCTTCGCCTCCGACTGGCTGATCTTCCTGCGCATGGGGCCGCTCGCCGGCTCGCCGATTCCGCAGCTGCTGGTATGGCCGACCTATTTCGCCGGCCAGGCGTTGATCGCCTGGGGCGCGGTCCATGCGCTCCGCGGAGAGAAGGCGATCGCATGAGGATCTTCACCATCGGCTATGAAGCGACGACGATGGACGAGTTCCTCGCCGCGTTGCGCACGGCCGGGGTGGAGCGGGTGATCGACGTGCGGGCGGTGCCGCTCTCCCGGCGGCCGGGCTTCTCGAAGAACATCCTCGCCGCGAGCCTGAAGGCGGCGGGGATCGATTATGTGCTGCTGAGGCATCTGGGCACGCCCAAGCCCGGCCGCGATGCCGCGAAAAAGGGCGATGTGGACACGCTCCGCCAAGTCTATGCCGGGCAGCTCCATCTGCCCGAGGCGCAAGCGGAGGCAGCGGCGATGCGCGCGCTGGCCGCGGAAAAGCCGAGCGCGTTGCTCTGCTTCGAGCGCAATCCCGAGCATTGCCACCGGACGCTGCTGCTCGCGGCGGAGGGCGAGGGCGCGGAAATCGTCGATCTCTATCCCTGAGCAGGAGAAGGCAGATGCTCGATCATGTCGGCTTCGCGGTTTCGGACGCCGAGGCTTCGAGGCGTTTCTACGCGGCCGCCCTGGCTCCGCTGGGCATCACGCTGCTGATGACCGTGCCGGCGCACGAGAACGGCTCGGGCGGCACCGCGCATGGTTTCGGACGGGGCGACGATCCCTTCTTCTGGATCGGCGACAATGAGCGGGTGGGGGAGGGGACGCACATCGCCTTCCGCGCCGCCACTCGCGCCGAAGTGGATGGTTTTCACGCAGCGGCGCTGGCGGCCGGTGGGCGCGACCACGGTGCGCCCGGGCTCAGGCCGCAGTATCACGCGAACTATTATGCTGCCTTTGTGCGCGATCCCGACGGGCTCAACATCGAGGCGGTCTGCCATGCGCCCGCCTGATAAAGGCCAGGGCGACCGGAGGTCGTTCTCCGGTCGCCCCGTAGTTTGGGGAGCCGGCGGCACAGAGGGGCAAGGCGCCGGCTGAGGTCGCTCTTGCATCTCGGGTCTTGCAACGGTGTTTCAGTATGTTTCGCCGTGGAGCCGGGCGGTTTCCTCCGTCGCCGCGGACGGCAGCGCGAAGCTGAAGATCGCGCCGCCGCCGGGGCCGTTCTCGGCCCAGAGCCGCCCGCCATGCGCTTCCACGATCGTGCGGCAGATCGGCAGGCCGAGCCCGGTGCCACTCTCCTTCGTGGTTCGAAACGGCTCGAACAGATTGTCGAGCATCGCTTCGCTGAGGCCGCCGCCGCTATCGGCGATCTGGACGACGACCTCCTCCGGCTCGACGCGGGTCGTTATGCTCACTTCGCGGCGGGCGCGTCCCGCCGTGGCCTCCACGCCGTTGCGGATGAGGTTGCTCAGCACCTGCTCGATCTGAAGGGCATCGCCGACCAGATTGGCCGGCGCCGGATCGAAGTCGCAGTCGATCCTCGCCTCGCGCGCGATCTTGAGTTGCCGCACCGCCGCACAGGCCGAGTAGATCACTGCGTTCAGGTCGAGGCGCGCCTGGACGATTTCGCCGCTGACCGTGAAGGAGCGGATCTTGCGGATGATGTCGCCGGCCCGGAGCGCCTGCACCCGGGCATGGTCGAGCGCGTCGAGGATGTCGTGGTCCGGCTCCCCGCGCGAGCGCGTGAGATAGCGGCAGGCCTCGAGATAGTTGGTGATCGCCGCGAGCGGCTGGTTGAGCTCGTGCGCCAGCGTCGATGCCATAGCGCCCATGGCGTTCAACCGGGCAAGCCGGAGCAGCTTCTCGTGCACCTCGCGCAGCTGAGCATCGGCTTCCACGTCATGGGTGATGTCGATCACCAGGCCGAGCAGCCGCGGCTGGCCGTCATGCGGGTCGTAGCGGCCCTGCAGCGTCACCCAGCGTATCTCGCCATCGGGCATCGTCAGCCGCAGCGTCATGTCGAGCGGGCCCCTGATCCGCCTGGCGCTGCCGATCGCCTTGCGCAGCTCAGCCACCTGCTCCGTGCCCAGTCGTTCCGCGACATCGGCCATGCGATACTCGCCCTCGCGCCATTCGAGGCCGAACAGGCGCGCGCTCTGCGGCGAATGGCGCGAGCCGCCGCGCACCAGGTCGATCTCCCACACGCCCACCCCGGCGGCTTCCTGGGCCAGGCGGAGCAGCTTCTCGCTCTCCTCCAGCGCGCGCTGCGCGGCGATGCGCGGCGAGATGTCCTGGAGCACGACCGCGATATAGTCTTCGGTGCCGTCGCCCGAGCGGACGAGATTGGCGGTGCAATGCACGGGGCGCAGCGCCCCCTCGTGCGTCACCACCATGCGGTCGTCCGAATAATAGGCGACTTCACCCCGCGCCAGGGCCCCGATCCCCTCGATGGTCGCGGGCCACTCCTCGGCAGTGCTGGTCTTGCGGCAGCTCTCGCCGATCAGCGCCTCGCGCGGATGGCCGGTGAGCTCGCAGATCCGTTCGTTGACTTCGAGGAACACGCCCTCGAGCGAGAGCCGGCCCACGCCCACGCCGGCCTGCTCGAACACGGCGCGATAGCGGCGCTCGGCCTCTTCCAGCTTGCGGCGTGCCTCCATCTCGGCAGTCACGATCTCGCTCGCCAGCACGATGCCCGCGATGCGGTCGTCCTCGTCATACCAGGGGCGATGGCTCCAGCGCACATAGTCGACGCTGCCATCGGCATGTAGCAAGGGGTCCCCGTCCCCGGAAAGCTGCTCGCCGTCGAGCACGCGCGCGAACATGGCGCGGCGCTCGGGCGAGCAATCGGGGAAGACCTCGAAATGGCTATGCCCCTCGAGCGCCATGCCCTCAGGCAGGTGATGATCGGCGACATAGCGCTGCGAAGCGGCGACATAGCGCATGTCCCGGTCGAGGATCGCCACCGCGGTCGCGGCATCGCGCGCCATGTTGGTGAGGTTGCGCCGCGAGACTTCGATCCGCTTGGCGGCGATGCGAAGCTTGTCCTCGGCATGGCGTTCGTCCGCATGGGCGGCGAGCAGGGCGATGGTCGCGCAGGTGACCGCGACGAACATCTGGGCGAGCAGCACGCGATTGTCGGGCGCGGCGAGCGCGAACGGCCCGGTCGCGATCTCGGTGCTCCACAGCACGATCACCGCGCAAATGGCCATGGCGGTGGTCGCGCCGCGCAGGTGCCAGCCCAGCGCCGCGAGCACGAGCGGCGGGAAGATCGCCCAGGCGACGGGATCCTCGCGGGGCAGCAGGAAGACGACCGTCGTCACCACGGCGCAAAGCAGCATGGCGGCGACGAAGCCGGTCCACCGGAGGAGCGACCAGCGCTCGCGCAGCGGCCTTGCCCAGACGAGCACGAATGGCGCCGCCAGGATCATGCCCAGGCCCTGTTGCGCGAACTTCTCGACGAAGTTGGTCGGCCGGCCCGCCGCGATCGTACCGAGCGCGACGATCCCTGCGGCCAGCAGCGATCCCGCCAATGCTGCGGCGAACACCCAGAGGATCGAGCGCGGATCGAGCAGTTCCGTGGGCCGGACGCCGCGCCGGCGGATGATCGACGCGGTCAGCAGCGCGCCGAACGCCAGGCCCAGCGCGGCGGCGAGCTTGGCGACCAGCGGATATTGCGGCTCGAAGATCTCATAGGTGGCGAGCACGGCGATCGCGAGCAGCGGCCAGAGCCGGGTGCTGCTCAGGATCAGGCCGCTGACCGAAACTCCGATGGCGATGCCGATCGGGGGATTCCGGCCGGTGAAACGGTGCCACAGGGCCCAGCTAATGCAGCCGATCAACGCACCCGCAAACAGCATTAGCGCCGGACGCACCGACGCAGCCCAGTCCTCTGGCAGACGCTCCCTCACCGTTGCCAACTAAAACTCCGCGTAAAGCGCAGTCCATCCAAGATGCTGACAGCGATGTAAATCCGCTAAATTACGGATGTGTTCCGCAACAATTGATCAAGCAGCGGCCTTACGGCGTTCCGCCATTTCCTCGTTGAGCATTTCGGCCAGCAGGAAGGCGAGTTCCAGGCTCTGTCCCGCATTGAGACGTGGATCACAATGGGTGTGGTAGCGATCGGCAAGGCCCTGCTCGGTGATGTCGATCGCGCCGCCGGTGCATTCGGTGACGTTCTGCCCCGTCATCTCGGCATGGATGCCGCCCGCGAACGTGCCTTCGGCGCGGTGGACCGCGAAGAAGCCACGCACCTCGGCCAGGATCCGCTCGAACGGCCGGGTCTTGTAGCCATTGGCGGCCTTGATCACGTTGCCGTGCATCGGATCGCAGCTCCACACCACCGGATGCCCCTCGCGCTTCACCGCGCGGACGAGCTTGGGCAGGCCGGCCTCGATCTTGTCATGGCCATAGCGCGTGATCAGCGTCATCCGTCCCGGCGTCCGGCTCGGATTGAGCGTGTCGAGCAGGCGCAGCAGCGCGTCGGGCTCGAGGGTGGGCCCGCACTTCATGCCGATCGGATTGCCGATGCCGCGCAGGAACTCGACATGGGCCGAGCCCTCGAAGCGCGTGCGGTCGCCGATCCAGAGGAAGTGCGCGCTGGTGTCGTACCAGTCGCCGGTCAGGCTGTCCTGGCGCGTGAGCGCTTCCTCATAGGGCAGGAGCAGCGCCTCGTGGCTGGTGTAGAAATTGGTGGCCTTGAGCTGCGGCACGCTGTCCGCGTCGATGCCGCACGCGGCCATGAAGTCGAGCGCCTCGCCGATCCGGTCGGCCAGGTCGGCATATTTCTTCGCCCAGGGGCTGCGGCCCATGAAGTCGTGGGTCCATCTGTGGACCTGGTGCAGGTTCGCATAGCCGCCCTGCGCGAAGGCGCGCAGCAGGTTGAGCGTCGCCGCCGACTGCGAATAGCCCTGGAGCATCCGCTGCGGATCGGGCATGCGCGCCTCGGCGGTGAAGGCGATGTCGTTGACATTGTCGCCGCGATAGCTGGGCAGCTCGACGCCGCCGATCGTCTCGGTATCGGCGGAACGCGGCTTGGCGAACTGGCCGGCCATGCGCCCGAGCTTCACCGTCGGCAGCTTCGAGGCGAAGGTGAGCACCACCGCCATCTGGAGAATGACGCGGAACGTGTCGCGGATGTTGTTCGGGTGGAACTCGGCAAAGCTCTCGGCGCAGTCGCCGCCCTGGAGCAGGAAGGCCTCGCCACGCGACACCTTGGCGAGCTCGCTGGTCAGCTCGCGCGCCTCCCCGGCGAAGACCAGGGGAGGGAAGGACGTGAGCTGGGTCGTCGCCGCGTCGAGCGCGCCCTGATCGGGGTAATTGGGGAGCTGGCGCGCCTCGGCCGCCTTCCAGCTCGACGGGCTCCAGCTCGCATGCATGTCGTTCTCCGCATCGCGCACGGTGACGTTCCAGTCGGCGGCGCCGGCGATGCCGTGCGCGGCGATCAGGTTCATGACCTTGGCGTTCGCGCGCTTGCCGTCCTTCTCCCAGCCCTGGACGGTGGAGCCGGGAATGTCGAACCACGCGCCGAACGCGGCGCGGGTGAGGGAGCGTTCCTCGCGGAAGCGGCGGATCTTGGTGCCTGCAAGTGTGGTCATAGCTCGGGAGGCTTACCCTGGCTGGGTAAATTCATGCAAGCGAAAAATTTCCCCGACAGGGTAAATCCCTCAGCCCCGGCGGAACGACCAGTTCACGCCGCCCGGGCCGGAGAGCCGCAGGCCGCCGCCGGCATTGCTGTAGCTGTAGGTCTCGCTACGTGGCGAGATCGTGCCCGAGCCGCCCTTGCCGCAGCCGCTCCAGCTCTCCTGGCCGCCCTGGATCGCGAAGGTCATCTTGCCGCCCCCGGTCTGGATGCGGCCGAGCTTCTCCTGCGTGATCGTCTTGGAGCAGCCCTTGCCTTCCGGCTGGACCTTGGTGATCCGCCAGGTGAAGGTGCCGTCCCGGCGGATGACGAGGTTCATCTGGCGCCGCACGGTCACCGGCATGGACTCGGTCACGATCGTGGTGTTGGTCGCCGAGCCGGGGCCGAAGGTGCCGCCCAGATTGGTGCCATAGCCGGTCGCCATGCTCGGCTGGAACATGATCCTGGAGCCGATCACCAGCTCGGTGCCGGTCGAGGACTGCGACCAGCTTCCCGCCAGCCCCGGAATATCCCCGTTCGAGGCCTTGGCCGCAGTCTGGTCTCCCTCGACTCGCTTCACCGCGATGCGCACCGCGCTGGCCGGCGCCGCGATCTCGGCGCCGTCGCGGGCGATCCCCAGATAGTCGCCCGGTGAAGCCTCGTCGTCGCCATCGACATCCTGCCATGCGATGAGCTGCCACGGCCCGCGATCGGGCAGCGCCAGCGCATAGGCCCAGGTCGAGCCGCCTGCCTGGCGCAGCGGCGCCTCGATCTTGGTCTTGCAGCTCTGATAGGGCGAGGAGCAGGCAACGACCTTGCCGCCTGCCATTGGCACGCCCGCCGGCGCCTGGACGTCCCCGGTGATGGAGAGGCTCTGCCGCGCGGGCCCGGCCGCCGCTTCGGATGCGTTGGCGGCGGCCTTGTCCGGCGTGCCCGCGAAGCAGGCGGACGCGGCGAGCAGCAGTGCCGGCGCGAAGACGATGGAGCGAGCGGCAACGGGCATGGTGGTCCTCCTGAACCCGGGGAAGGGACAGGTGCCGTGCTGGCGTGCCGAGGATGGCGGGCATAGCGTTCCGCGACGAATGCCCGCCCTGGCGCAACGAAGCCGTCAGCCGGGCAGCGTCTCGGCCAGCTTGTCATATTGGAGGCTGATCCCGTGGAAGCGGGATCCATTGTCCTCATAGCCGTCCAGATAGATGCCATGCTCGGTGTGGAGCAGGCGGGTGCCGTCGCCGTCGGGCAGCAGCTCGATCGAGCAGAGGTTCACGGAGATCGGCTTGCCGTTCAGCTTCATGCGATAGGCGTAGACGATGCGGGCATCCGGCACGATGTCGTGATAGGAACAGTCGAAGCGCGTGACCGTGCCGCTCTTCCAGCGGCCTTCCAGATGCTCGGTGCCGCCCACCCGGAAATCGAAGTGGCGATCGACCATCTCCCAGGTCTCGTTCGGCCCCGAAAACCAGCGCGCCTTGCCCTCCTCGGTGGCGAACGCCGCGAATACCCTTGCCGGGGCCTGCTTGAAACGGCGCTCGATGACGAACTTGTCGTGGACGGCTTCAGCCATGGTCCTTCTCCTTGTCCTGCGCATCGAGGAAATGGGCGAGGCGGTCGTAGCGCGCCTCGGTCGTGCGGCGGCGCTCGATGATCCATTGCTCCACTGCGGCGAGGACGAGCGGCTCGAGCGTGCAGGTGCGCACCCGGCCCTGCTTCGCGGTGCGCACCAGGCCGGCGCCCTCGAGCAGGCGGATGTGCTGCAGGAAGCTCGGCATCGCCATGGTGAAGCCGGCAGCGAGCGCACTCACGCTGGCCGGCCCATCGCCCAGCCGCTCGACCACCGCGCGGCGCGTGGGATCGGCAAGGGCGGCGAATGCGGCATCGATTTGATTAGGCATTTGCCTAACTAATAACCCGCCGGCATCCGATGCAAGCAAAACCGAGGCGGGCGGGAGATTTCAGTATCCCGCGGCGAGATCGACTTCGTTCCGGAGCGGGCGACCCTCCACAAAGGCCCGGGCATTCTCGACGAACAGCGCGGCGGCGCGCAGGAACATCCGCGTCTGGCTGCGGCCGGACAGGTGCATCGAGTGGATGATGTTCGCCGTGCTCCACAAGGGATGCTCGGGTGGCAGCGGCTCGGGCGTGACCGTGTCGAGAAACGCGCCGGCGATCCGCCGCCGGGTGCAGGCCTCGATCAGCGCATCCTGGTCGATCAGCTCGCCGCGGCCGACATTCACGATCCAGGCGCCGGGCTTCATCGCGGCCAGCTCCTCGGCGCCGATCATCGCGCGGCTCTCGGTGGTGGCGGGGGCGGCGAGGAACAGCCAGTCGGTCTCGGGCAGCAGCGCGCGCCAGGCGTCGGGCCGCACCGTGCCTTCGGCGCCCGAGCGCGTGACGCCGGTCACCTCGACGCCGAACGCCGCGAGCCGTTCCCCGATCAGCCGCCCGATCGTGCCATAGCCGATCACCAGCGCCTTGCTCTCGAACAGCTCGAGCTTGCCCGGCGCATCGGTCGGCCATTCGTGGCGGTCCGCGGCGCGCACCACCTGGTCGAAGCGCTTGGCGGCGACCAGCGCGCCCATCACGGCATATTCGGCAACGGCATGCGCGTTGACGCCGCTGCCATTGGTCACGCGGGTGCCGCGGGCCTGCAACAGGCCGGTATCGAGCGCGTCGAGCCCGGCATAGATGGTCGACAGCCATTGCAGCCGCCCGGCCGCCGCCACGGCACGCGCCCATTCGCGCGGATCATTGTGGTCGAGCCAGCCGATATCCGCGTCGGCGACGAGCGCGACCGCCTCGTCGGCGCTCGTGAACCAATGGACGTCGAGCCCGGCCGGGAGCTGCGGCTCCACCAGCGGGCGGGCGAGGGCGGGAAGCACGGCCTTCATGGACCGGAGGCTAGCGCGCGCCCGGCCCGGGTCAAAGGCCTAGATTGCGATCCCGGTCGGGATTCGGGCCGGGCGGCGGCGAGCGCGCCTTTCTCCGTCAGTCGAGCACCGGCTTCCAGTCCCAGCCCAGCGGATCGCCGTCCATTACCTCCACGCCTGCCGCGGCGAGTTCGTCGCGGATCGTGTCGGAGCGCTGGAAGTCCTTTACCAACCGGGCTTCCTTGCGCTCGACCAGCCGGTCCTCGATCTCCCGCGCGGTGATCGTGGCGCTCGCAGGCCGCATGCGGAGCTCCTCGCGAGTCAGCTCGAGCAGCCGCAGGCCGAGCACTGCATCGAACGCCGCGAGCCCGGCCAGGCGGTCGGCCGGCGACAGCTTCTTCTCGGCGAGCAGTTCGTCGAGCGCCGGCAGCGCCCTGGGCGTGTTGAGATCATCCGACACGGCTTCGTCCAGCCGCGCCAGCCAGGCCTGGGGCGCCGTGCCTTCGCCCTCGGCCCGGGCCTTGAGCGCCGTCACCGTCATCACCAGCCGCTTGAGCCGGGTCAGTGCCGCCGCCAGGTTCTCGGCCGAGAATTCCAGTTCGCTGCGATACTGGGCGGAAAGGCACATCAGCCGGTAGGCGAGCGGATGCACGCCCGCGTCGATCAGCGACTGGAGCGTGGTGAAGCCGCCCTTGGACTTGCTCATCTTCCCCTGGCGATCGACCAGGAAGTTGTTGTGCATCCAGAAATGCGCGCCCGAATCGCCGCAGCCGCAAAAGGCCTGATTCTGCGCGATCTCATTGGGGTGATGGATCTCCCGATGGTCGATCCCGCCGGTATGGATGTCGAAGGGAGCCCCTAGATACTTGATGCTCATCACCGAGCATTCGAGGTGCCAGCCCGGCGCGCCCTTGCCCCAGGGGCTGTCCCATTCCATCTGGCGCTGCTCGCCCGGCGGCGATTTGCGCCAGATGGCGAAATCCTGCGGATGGCGCTTGCCGGCCACCGGATCGATCCGCCCTTCCGCGGCATCGTCCCGATTGCCGGCGAGGCGGCCATAGTCGGGCACGGTGGTCACATCGAAATACAGGCCCGAATCGAGCGTGTAGCAATGCTCCGGCGCGATCTTCTCCGCGAAATCGATCATCTCGGCGATATGGTCGGTCGCGACCGACCAGCGCGAGGGCTGGCGGATGTTGAGGTCGGCGATGTTCTGCTTGAACGCCGCGGTATAGTGCGCCGCGATGTCCCAGATGCTCTTCGCCTGGGCGCGGGCCGCCGCCTCCATCTTGTCGTCGCCGGCATCGGCGTCCGACGTCAGATGGCCGACATCGGTGATGTTGATCACATGGGTGAGGGGCCCCCATGCATTTTCCCCGGCCTTCCAGCTCAGCACCCGGCTCAGCGTGTCGGTGAACACATAGGCGCGCAGATTGCCGAGATGGGCATAGTTGTAGACCGTCGGCCCGCAGGAATAGACGCGCACGCCCCGTTCGGGATCGAGCGGCTGGAAAACCTCCAGGCTGCGGGTCAGCGAATTGTAGAGCGTGAGTTGGGCGCCGGTCATAGGGGCGGCATAGCGGCTCGTCGGCACGCTGCAAGTGTCGGGCGGGTCCGTTGCCGATCCCGCGCATGTCCCGGCGCCAGGGTTCAGGCGGCCAGTGCGGCTTCACCCCGCTGACGGATCAGCCCGCTGCCGGTACTCCCGCCCACCATCAGCGGCAGGGCAGTGGCGCAAAAGGCGCATTCCGCAGTGAACCGGCCAATCACCCAATGGGATCCGCCGCAGCCCGGACAGTAATTCTGCTGCTGCGGACGGTACGCGACGCGATAGCCGGTAAGGGCGTGTCGGATGCCGAAATCATACATGCCTCGTCTCCCGATAAGCGCGGGATCAACGGCAATGAATCGCGATTTGTTCCGCATCCGGGCCGGTTCGGTGTCGATGGTCCGTGCGATTCGATCGATGAGTTGCGGGAAAGACACACATGCGGCGGAAATGCCGGCGCCCCGATGCAGGGAAGGGGAGTGACGGCGGTGCAGAAATGAAGTGGGAAGCGTCTCCAGGCCGAGCTGGCCAACTGCGTGTCGAGCCAAGCGAGGGGAGATGCTTCATTTCTGGTCTCCTTCCGCGGGACGGCTGAGCCCCGTGGCCGGCATCGCGTTGGACGCCGCCGCCGCCAGCTCGCTCCGTTCCGCGCTGTCCCAGAGGCGGTTGATCATTGCGCAGACCTCGCGGAAGCTCAGGAGAAGCGCGGCGAAGAGCCCGGCATCGGCGAGCGGCACCTTCCCATCCGGCGACATGTGCGAGATCGCGCCGCTGAACACGTAGCCGATCAGGAGCAGCACCGCCCCCGCGAGAAGCGCCAGAATGACCAGCGCGGCGGCTTGGAGATGGAGCTTGCTCATGCAGCCAACTGGTAGTGCGGGCCGTCGATGAAAGCGGTCTTCCCGGCGGCACGACGGCGCGTGACATAATTGTTCACTGCCTGCTCAAGCTCTGCCGGCGATCCGCCAAGCTGCTCGAACGGTCGATCCCAGACACCGCCCCAGATCAGGCGAACATCGCGTTCAATCGCCGCGCGATGGACCGCAGAGGCGATGACGAAGATCGGTTTCCATTCCCAGCGCAATTGCCCGTTGATGAAGGGTACGAGATCGACGGCATGGCTGAACCCGTCGCTCTGCTTCATGTGCTTCGATGCCATGGTTTTCGACACGCCGCGCCGCACATATTCGCGCTGTTCGGCTTCGGTGCGCAGGCCGTCATGCACGGTGAAGTCCTGCTCGCTCAGCGTGATCGCGCGTTCGACGACATCGATGAGCTTGGGATGGACGCCGACAAGCTCCGCGCGGGATGCATTGCCAAGAGTATAGGTCATTTCTCTGCTCCGTTCTACTCAAGGTGGGTCATCGCGGGCTACTCACTGCTTGATGATCTCGAACTGGAATCGGATATTGTCGGGATCGCCGACCGGAATCGCCCCCGTCATTGCCTGGCTCTCCGAACAGGCCTCGCCCGGTGCCCTCATGCCACGCGGGCGAAACAGCCCTGAGTGTCTCGTTTTCGATAGTGAAGGGCGCAACCAGCAGTTGCGCCATTACGGTCCCAAGCACTGCCCACCAGGCCCCTACAGGGGCCAAGATGCCTCCGATCCAGATGAGATTCAGCACCACAGGCGGAATCGATGGCGCCCCTGCCGGCCCGTTTGCCGGGCATCGGATATGCCGCACCCCGAGCAAGGGCACTGCCGATTGCCCGAACAGGTTCGCGCCCGGCACAGGGGGGCGCCCTTCCAGGCTGCATGTGTGATTACCCAGGGCAGGACGATGACGCGCGCTATCGCGGTGAACGGCGCACGGCCTTCGCAAGGCGATGATGCGCCGAATGGCGAAACTCGACATGGCGAATCGGACGCTCAAATCGGCGTCCGGCCACAGGCGGGACGAGGAGGTTTCGGCCTACACTGGAGCGGCGAAGCAAGACCGCCTTGCCGACGAAGCAATCGTCCTGGCGGCGAGGTGGGAGTTTAACCGCCATGTGGTGAGAACGGCGATAAATATGATGCTGCGTGGAGGCCCGAGCCGGAATCGAACCGGCGTGCAAGGATTTGCAGTCCTCTGCGTCACCACTCCGCCATCGGGCCTCGGAGCGAGCGGCGGCAATGCGCAGGTGCTTCGCCCGCTGTCAACATTGCAGTGCAAAAATAGCTGCGCGCATTGCTTGGCGAAGGGTTGCGAAGGGGATACAAGCCGCCCTACATAATCAGTGTATTGCACAACTAATACGGTTGTGCCAGATAGCCGGGGTAATGATGGCTCTTACGGTAGATTCCGCGCCTGCCGAGGCGAACCGCTTCGAAGTGATGCGCCACGCGATGGTCGCCAGCCAGCTGCGCACCAACGCGGTCAATGACGCCCGCGTGGTCGAGGCGATGGCGCGCCTCCCGCGCGAGGATTATCTTCCCGAGGCGCATCGCGCGATCGCCTATCGCGACACGTTGCTGCCGCTCGCTGGCGGGCGCAGCCACAACCTGCCGCTCGCCACCGGCCGGCTGCTCACCGCGGCCGAGATCCGGCCCACCGACAAGGTGCTGCTGATCGGCGCCGCGGGCGGCTATGCGACGGCGCTGCTTGCCGGCCTCGCCGGGTCGGTGGTTGCGGTAGAAGAGGAGCCTGGCCTCGTGGCGCTCGCCCGCACCGCGCTCGCCGCCTATGCCAATGTCGAGCTGGTCGAAGGACCGCTCGCCGCCGGCCATGCCCCGGAAGGCCCCTATGACCTGCTCGTCGTCGACGGCGCGGTCGAGGCGCTTCCCACGGCGCTGCTCGACCAGGTCGGGCCCGATGGCCGCGTGGTGGCCGGCCTCCTCGATCGCGGCGTGACGCGCCTTGCGGCGGGCCGCCGCACCGAAGGCGGCTTCGGCCTCGTCGATTTCGCCGATATCGAATGTGCAGTTCTTCCCGGTTTCGAGCGCCTACGAACCTTTCAATTCTGATCTGAAAGAGGCTCATGCGAATTTCCTCTCTGCTCCTGGGCGCCAGTCTTGTCGCGATCGCCGTGCCTGCCGCCGCGCAGACCACGACGACGCGCGCCGGCACCGATACTCCCGTGCAGGTGGTGGGCACCGGCGCGCCCGCCCAGACGGCGCAGCCGACCACTACGCTGCGCGATGCGCTGGTGCTTGCCTACAACACCAATCCGGGCCTCCAGTCGGAACGCGCCAACCAGCGCGCCAATGACGAGAATGTGCCGATCGCCAAGGCCGCGGGCCGTCCCGGCGTGAACGGCACCGGCTCGCTGAACACCAGCCCCTATAACAGCGACGCGACCATCGGCCCGAGCCGCAACGGCAATCTCGGCCTGAACCTCTCGGTGCCGATCTACAGCGGCGGCGCGGTGCGCAACTCAGTGCGCGGCGCGGAGACTCGCGTCTCCGCCGGCCAGGCCAGCCTGCGCGGTGCCGAGGCGCAGCTCTTCACCGATACGGTGACCGCCTATGTCGACGTGCTGCGCTTCGAGGCGATCGTCCGCCTCAATCAGCAGAACGTCCATGTCCTCGAGGTCAATCTCCAGGCGACTCGCGACCGGTTCGAGGTCGGCGACCTTACCCGCACCGACGTTGCCCAGTCGGAGGCGCGCCTCGCGCTCGCCGAGAGCCAGCTCCGCACGGCCGAGGCCGGGCTGATCGGTTCGCGCGAGAATTACATCCGCATCGTCGGCGCTGCGCCCGGCGTGCTCGCCCAGCCGCCGGCGCTGCCGGGCCTGCCGGTCGACGTGGCCGATGCCGAACAGGCTGCGATCGCCGGCAATCCGAACCTCGAGGCCGCGCAGAAGCAGCGCGATGCCTCGCGCTTCGACGTCAGCGCCGCCAAGGCCAGCCGCTCGCCGCAGGTGAGCATCGGCGTCGGCAGCAGCTATTATAATTATCTGGGCTCGCTCACGCCGCAGGCGCGCTCGGTCATGGGCCTCAACCCGGACGGGATCTCGACCACGCTCGGCGCGCAGCTCAGCCTGCCGGTGTTCCAGGGCGGCCGCCCCGCCGCGCAGGTCCGCCAGGCCCAGGCGCGCGAGGCGTCGGCGATCGAGACCGTCACGCTCACCGAGCGCGGCGTGATCGCCCAGGTGCGCTCCGCCTATGCCAGCTACCAGTCGGCGCTGCGCGTGATCGAATCGTCGCGCGTCGCCGTCGATGCCAACAAGCTGAGCCTTGAGGGCGTGCGCGCCGAGAACAGCGTCGGCACCCGCACGATCCTCGACATCCTGAACGCCGAGCAGGAACTGCTCAACAGCCAGGTCAACTATGTCACCGCCGAGCGCGACGCCTATGTCGCCGGCTTCACGCTGCTCGCCGCGATGGGCCGGGCCGAGGCGCAGGATCTCAACCTGGACGGCGGCCCGCTCTATGATCCGGGCATCAACTACAAGCGCGTGAAGAATCGCTGGTCGGATCGCAACGACGATCCCGAGCCCCAGGCCGTCGGCACGCGCACCAACCAGACCCCTGCCCAGACGCCGGCCGTCACCACCACGTCGCTCGATCCCGTGCTTCAGCGCGGCGATGCCACGCGGCCTGTTGACATTAACCGTAAAAATCCCTGATGACGCGCCTCCGGGGCTTTCAGGAGTAGCCGGTTGATGGGGGACATCAGTAGCGAGCCGTCGATGGAGGAGATTCTGTCCTCCATCAAGCGCATCATCGCCGAGGAAGGCGATGCGGCCATCGCGACGCGTGCGCGCCGCGGCGGACGCGCGACGACGGTGGCGGACAAGACCGCCGCCATCGACGAAGTGCTCGAACTGAGCCAGCCGGTCGACGAGGATAGACTGGAGACGCCGACGCCGATGTCGATGGGTTCCCCCACGCCGCCCGAAGCCGCTCCCAAAGCTGCCGCCGAGGTGCCTGCCGACCCGATCCTGTCCGACCGCGCTGCCGAGGCGACGCGCGGCCCGCTCGAGGCGCTGTCGCGCATGGTGGTGAAGCCCGAGGTGAACGGCGCTGACACGCTGGAGGGCATGGTGCGCGAGATGCTGAAGCCGATGCTGCGCGACTGGCTCGACGCCAATCTGCCGCGGCTGGTGGAAGAGATGGTCGCCCGCGAGATCTCGCGGATCACCGGGCGGCAATAGGCCGTTTCTCAACGCCGGGGCCAGGGCGGGGGACTCATATTCCCCACGAAAGCGCGGGCCCATCTGGTATATTCTCCGCGAATATGCCGGCGAAGCTTGCGGCCCATCCCGGAGACGGGCTCCCGCTTTCGCGGGGATGACGGAATATGGCCGGCCTTGGCGGCGCTGACCGATTGTAACGGCCGCAACCTTCCGGCTATCCTCGCGGCATGAAATACATCCTGCTCGCGAGCGTCGCGCTCGCTTTCACCGCTGCGCCCGCGCTGGCGCGTGACCTCACCATCCAGGACGTCGCCACCCTGTCGCGCGTCGGCGCCCCCGCGGTCTCGCCCGATGGCCATTGGCTCGTCTGGCAGCAGCGCGAGACCGATATCGCTGCCAATCGCGGCCGCTACGACCTGTGGCGCCTCGACCTCACCGTGAAGGGCGCCAGGCCCGAGAAGCTCGTCGCCGAGGCCGATGTCAACGAGACCAGCCCGCAATTCTCGGCGGACGGCAAGACCGTGTGGTTCCAGTCGGACAAGGGCGGCGAGGATGCCGTGTGGGGCATCGCCATCACCGGCGGCACCCCGACTCAGCTCACTCATATCCCGGGCGGGTTCAACGGGTTCAAGGTCTCGCCCGACGGCAGCAAGCTGCTCGTCTGGGCCGATCGCAAGCCCGGCGCCCCCAGCCTGGAGCCTGCCATGGTCAAGAAGGATCCGAACGCCGGTTCCGGGCGCACCTATGATCAGCTGTTCGTCCGTCACTGGGATAGCTGGTCGAACGGCGAGCGCTCGCAGCTCTTCGTGCTGCCCTTCGGCCCGAACGGCGCCACCGGCAACGGCGTGGCCATCGTCGGCGGGCTGATCGGCGACACGCCTTCGAAGCCCTTCGGCGGCGGCGAGGAAGTGTCGTGGAGCGCGGACGGCAAGACCGTCTATTTCGCCCTGCGCGAGGCCGGCCGGATCGAATCCAAATCGACCAATCTCGACATCTTCGCTGCCCCCGCGGACGGCAGCTCGGCGCCGGTGAACCTCACCAAGGCGAACGAGGGGATGGACAACCTCCCCACCGTCTCGCCCGACGGCAAGTGGCTCGCCTATTTCTCGATGGCGCGCGCCACTTATGAGGCCGATCGCCAGGTGCTCCAGCTGCGCAACCTCGCTACCGGCGAGACCAGGGCACTTACCCAGGCCTGGGACCGTTCGGTCGGCTCGATCGCCTGGGCGCCGGATTCCAGGGCGCTGTACGTCACGGCCGAGGATACCCAGGAGACTCCGGTCTGGTCGGTCGATCCGCAGACCGGCAAGGTCGCCCGGCTCACTCAGCTCGGCAACGTCACCGCGGTGGTGCCGACCAGGGGCGGCATCGTCTATTCGATGAACAGCCTTACCGCGCCGGACGATTTCTACCAGCTCAAGGGCAAGGTCAGCACCCGGCTGACCTCGGTCAATGCGGAGAAGCTTGCCGGCATCGACCTGCCGAAGGTCGAGCGCTTCAGCTTCGCCGGCGCCAATAACGACACGGTCTGGGGCTATGCGGTGCGCCCGGCCAGCCTGGCCGAGGGCAAGAAGGCACCGATCGCCTTCATCGTCCATGGCGGCCCGCAGGGCAGCAGCAACAACAGCTGGTCCTATCGCTGGAATCCGGCGGTATTCGCCGGTGCCGGCTATGCGGTGGTGGCGGTCGATTTCCACGGCTCCACCGGCTATGGCCAGGCCTTCACCGACGCGATCCGCAACAATTGGGGCGGCTGGCCGCTCGAGGACCTGCAAAAGGGCCTCAAGGCCGCGACAGACAAGTTCTCGTACCTCGATGCCGGCAATGCCTGCGCGCTCGGCGCCTCCTATGGCGGCTATATGATGAACTGGATCGAGGGCCAGTGGCCGGACCGGTTCAAGTGCATCGTCCAGCATGACGGCGTGTTCGACGCCCGCGCCATGGCCTATGAGACCGAGGAGCTGTGGTTCGACGAGTGGGAGCATGGCGGCAAGGCCTATTTCGAGGACCCGGCGGCGTTCGAGAAGTGGAACCCGGTCAATCATGTCGACAAATGGAAGACCCCGCAGCTGGTGATCACCAGCGAGAAGGACTTCCGCATTCCCTATACTCAGGGTCTCGCCGCCTTCACCGCGCTCCAGCGCCGCGACATCCCGTCCAAGCTGCTGGTGTTCCCGGACGAGAACCACTGGGTGCTGAAGCCGAAGAACTCGATGCAATGGTATGGCACCGTGCTCGGCTGGCTGGACCGGTATACCGGCAAGCAGCAGGATGCCGGCACCGCGGTGGCGAAATAGCCCCATGACCGTCACCCCGGCGAAAGCCGGGGTCTCGTGCGGCTCCTTTCCCGCAATCGCCCGAGATCCCGGCTTTCGCCGGGATGACGATGGGTTGTGCATCTCATGCACACCTCGCTAAGGGCAGGGGCATGACCACCGAACTGCCCAAGACCTTCGACCCCGCCGAACTCGAATCCCGCTGGTACCGGCATTGGGAGACCAACGGCCTGTTCCGCCCCGAGCGTGACGGCGCCGATCCCTGGACGCTGGTGAACCCGCCGCCCAACGTGACGGGCAGCCTGCATATCGGCCATGCGCTCGACAACACGTTGCAGGACATCCTGGTCCGCCACGCCCGGCTGAAGGGCAAGGATGCGCGCTGGGTGGTCGGCACCGACCATGCCGGCATCGCGACCCAGATGGTCGTCGAGCGCCAGATGAACCTCAGGCAGCAGAAGCGCACCGACTTCACGCGCGAGGAGTTCGTCGCCAAGGTCTGGGAGTGGAAGGAAGAGAGCGGCGGCGAGATCACCCAGCAGCTCCGCCGCCTCGGCTGCTCGATGGACTGGGCCAATGAGCGCTTCACCATGGACGAGGGCTTCTCCAAGGCCGTCCTCAAGGTGTTCGTCGAACTCCACAGGCAGGGCCTGCTCTATCGCGACAAGCGGCTGGTGAACTGGGATCCGGGCCTGGGCACCGCGATCAGCGACCTCGAAGTCGAGACCAGGGACGTCAAGGGCAGCTTCTGGCGCCTGAAATACCCGCTGGCGGACGGATCGGGCTTCATCGAAGTCGCCACCACGCGCCCCGAGACGATGCTGGCCGACATGGCAGTGGCGGTGAACGCCGAGGACGCGCGCTACGCGGATCTGGTCGGCAAGATGGTCAAGCTGCCGATCACTGGCCGCCTGATCCCGATCGTCACCGACGAGCATGCCGATCCCGAGCTCGGCTCGGGTGCGGTGAAGATCACGCCGGGGCATGACTTCAACGACTTCGAGGTCGGCAGGCGGGCCGGGATCGAGGCGCGCGACATGCTCAACATGCTCGACGCCAAGGCTCGGGTTGTTCAAACGCAGAAGGGCGGCATCCCCGAGGAGTTCATCGGCAAGGACCGGTTCGAGGTGCGCAAGCTGGTGGTCGAGCGGCTCAAGGCCGAGGGCTATCTGATCCCGCACATCGACAAGGATGGCGAGGAGCACGACGCCGAGCCGCGCACGATCGCGACGCCGTTCGGCGATCGCTCGGGCGACGTGATCGAGCCGTGGCTGACCGACCAATGGTATGTCGATGCCGCTACCTTGGCCAAGCCGGCGATCGAGGCGGTGCGCTCGGGCGCCACGAAGATCGTGCCGAAGAGCTGGGAAAAGACCTATTTCAACTGGATGGAGAACATCCAGCCCTGGTGCGTCTCGCGCCAGCTTTGGTGGGGGCATCGGATTCCGGCGTGGTTCGGGCCCAGCTTGGAAAAACCGGGCGAGAAGGCGATTTTCGTCGCCGAGAACGCGGATGATGCGTTGGCTCAGGCGACCGCATACTACATCAATGATTTGCAACCCGGTCCGGGGTTGGGCGTCGTGATGGTCGACGACGAATCCGAGGCGCGTCGCGTCCATGACAAACACGGAAACCGCGTGGGAATCTGGCAGGACAGCGACGTCCTCGACACCTGGTTTTCCTCCGCGCTGTGGCCCTTCGCGACGATGGGCTGGCCGGAGAACCCCGATGCCACGCTCGGCGGGCGCTATCCCAACGACGTGCTGATCTCGGGCTTCGACATCCTGTTCTTCTGGGATGCCCGCATGATGATGCAGGGCTTGCACTTCATGAAAGCAGTGCCCTTCAAGACCTTGTATCTCCACGGTCTCGTCCGCGCGGCGGACGGGCAGAAAATGTCCAAGTCCAAGGGCAATGTCGTCAACCCGCTCGGGCTGATCGACAGCTATGGCGCCGATGCGCTGCGCTTCTTCATGGCGGCGATGGAAAGCCAGGGCCGCGACATCAAGATGGATGAGCGCCGGATCGAGGGCTATCGCAACTTCGCGACCAAGCTGTGGAACGCCGCGCGCTTCGCCCAGTCGAACGGCATCTCGGCCTCGACCACGCTCGAGCCGCCCGCGGCGCAGCTGGCGGTCAATCGCTGGATCGTCGCCGAGACGGTCGCCACCGTCCAGGCGATCGACCTCGCGCTGGCCGATCTGCGCTTCGACGAAGCGGCGAACAGCATCTATCAGTTCGTCTGGAGCCGCTTCTGCGACTGGTATCTCGAGCTCATCAAGCCGGTCCTTCAGGGCGAAGGCGCCGAGGGTGCCGAAGAGACGCGGGCGGTGGCGGGCTGGGTGCTCGACCAGATCCTGGTCATGCTCCACCCGTTCATGCCCTTCATCACCGAGGAGCTGTGGTCGAAAATGGGCCCGCGCGATCACGAGTTGATCGTGGCGAAATGGCCGATGGCCGATGCCCGCGCGCTCGATCCGGCAGCGGCGCAGGAGATCGACTGGCTGATCCGGCTGGTGAGCGAGATCCGCGCTGCCCGCACCGAACTGAACGTGCCGCCGGGCGCGCGCCTGCCGGTGTTCATGCGCGACGCCTCGGTCGAGACCAGCGCGCGCCTGGGGCGCCAGGAAGCCGCGCTGGCGCGCCTCGCCCGTGTCGATCAGGCCGCCGGCGAAGTGCCTGCCGGCGGCTCGCTGCAGATCATCGTCGACGAGGCGACCTTTGTGGTGCCGCTCGGCGATGTGGTCGACATCGAAGCCGAGAAGGCACGCCTCGCCAAGGCGATCGCCGCGGCCGAGAAGGAGCGCGACGGCCTGGCGGGCCGGCTGGGCAATGCCAGCTTCGTCGAGAAGGCCAAGCCCGAGGCAGTCGAGAAAGCCCGCGCCGACCATGCCGAGAAGACCGCCGAGGCCGAGCGGCTGAGCGCGGCGCTCGCGCGGCTGGGCTGACCCGAATCGTCATCCCGGCTTTCGCCGGGATGACGGAGATGGGCGAGCCTCCCGATACGGGACGCCGTTAACCATAGTTCGCAATATCCTCCGGGCATCCCAGCCCCTTTAACCAATTCCGAGTCGTTAACCCCTCGGAGTCGCCATGAACCGCTTCCTGCTTCCCGCCGGCGTCGCCGCTGCGGCGCTGTTCGCCGCCGTGCCCGCATCCGCCCAGTCCATCGCCGGCCTCGATGCGCTGCGCACCTGGAACCTGGTCGTGCTCGGCGACCTGACCTCCTCGTCGGAAGTCGAGGGGCGGACCTTCGTCGGCGGCAACCTCAACGGCAATTCCTCCAACTATCAGATCGCCAATCCCGCCCCGAGCCCGCTCGGCGTGCCTGGCCTCACCGTGGTGGGCGATGTCAACGGCTCGACCAAGAACCTCAACAACGGTTCGGGCGCGGTGATCGGCGGCAACGTCAACAGCGGCTTCAACCTCAACGGCCCGGCCCAGACGGTGAAGGTCGGCGGCACGATCGCCAACACCAACGTCAACCAGAATACGGTACAGTCGGGCCTGACGGCGAGCGATCCGGCCTTCTCGGTCAATCTGAAGCAGCAGGGCAGCCTGCTCACCAGCAGCCTCACCGACCTGTCGCGCACGCTGGGCGGGCTCGATGCCAACAGCAACCTGGTGACCGCCGGCAATCGCGGCACCTTCAACGCGGTGCCGAACGCGGACGGCGTGGCGGTGTTCAACATCAGCGCCGCGGATCTCGACAAGATCGGCGAGATCCAGTTCAACCTGAACGGCGCCGACACCGCGATCGTCAACGTCAGCGGCGCGAACGTGACGCTCAACGACAATTTCCTGGGCGGCACCCAGGGGCTGGGCCAGCACGTGATCTGGAACTTCCCCGATGCGAAGACGCTGAACGCCACCACCGCCTGGGGCGGATCGGTGCTCGCGCCGAACGCGGCGGCGACCACCGGCAACTATATCCAGGGCTCGGCGGTGTTCGGCAGCCTCGTCCAGAACGGCGAGTTCCACCTCGGCACCTATACCGGCACCTATACGCCGCCGGGCACCACCAACCCGGGCGGCGGCGATCCCAGCCCGATCCCGGAGGAGGCGCTGGGCCTGTTCGCGCTGGGCACGATCGCGCTCTGGGTGATGCGCCGCCGGCGCGTCCAGCCGGCTTGACCTGACCGCCGCCGGGTGCTGGTGAGGGGCGGCGGGAGGTCCTTTTCCGCCGACTCCAACCAGAATGAGCGCCATGGCCGGTCCTCCCCAACGCCACGACCTGACCCAGGGCCCGATCAGCCGGACGCTGCTGATGTTCGCGCTGCCCACGCTGGGCTCGAACATCCTCCAGTCGCTGAACGGCTCGATCAACTCGATCTGGGTCGGCCGCTTCCTGGGCGAGCAGGCACTGGCGGCGACCGCCAATGCCAACATCATCATGTTCCTGATGTTCTCGGCGGTGTTCGGCTTCGGCATGGCGGCGACGATCCTGATCGGCCAGTCGATGGGCCGGCGCGACGTCGAGGCGGCGCGGCGCGCCTTCGGCTCGGCGATCGGGCTGGTGATGGGCGGCGCGGTGGTGATCGCGGTGCTGGGCTGGCTGTTCGCCCCGCAGATCCTCCGCCTGCTCGCCACTCCCGGCGAGGCGCAGGACATGGCGCGCGACTATCTGCGCGTCATCTTTCTGGGCCTGCCGTTCAGCATGCTCGGCGTGCTGATCCAGATGAGCCTGCGCGGCACCGGCGATTCGATCACGCCGCTCTGGTTCATGGTGCTGAGCGTCACGATCGACGCGGGGCTGAACCCGCTGCTGATCCAGGGCATCGGCCCATTCCCCCGCATGGGCATCGCCGGCTCGGCCACCGCGACGCTGCTCGCCGGGCTGGCCTCTTCCTTCGGCCTGCTCATCTACGTCTATTGGCGCGACCTGCCGGTGCGGCTGCGCGGCCATGAGCTGCATTATCTGATCCCGGAAAGGGCGCTGGTCCGCACCATCGTCGCCAAGGGGCTGCCGATGGGCGCGCAGATGCTGGTCATGTCCACCGCGGGCCTCACCATGATCGGGCTGGTCAACCGGCTCGGCGTCGACACCGCCGCGGCCTATGCCGTCTCGCAGCAGCTCTGGACCTATATCCAGATGCCGGCGATGGCGATCGGCGTCGCCGTGTCGAGCATGGCCGCGCAGAATATCGGCGCGGGCAGATGGGACCGGGTGAACGCGATCACCCGCGCCGGGCTGGCCTACAACACCGTCATCACCCTGGTCGTGATCGTCGCGATCCTCCTGTTCGACCGTCCGGTAATGGCGCTGTTCGTCGGCGGCGACAGCCCGGCGATCCCGATCGCGCGCCACATCCAGCTGCTCGCCAGCTGGACCTTCGTGATGTTCGGCGCGACCATGGTGCTGTTCTCCACCGTCCGGGCCAATGGCGCCACTGTGCCGCCCCTGGTCATCCTGGCGATCACGCTCTTCCCGATCCGCTTCGGCTTCGCGGTCCTCGGCCAGCGCTGGTTCGGCAGCGACGCGCTGTGGCTGGCCTTCCCGATCGGGTCGGCCTGTTCGCTGGCGCTGGCGGCGCTCTATTATCGCTATGGCCGCTGGCGCAGCGAAGTGCTGGAAGTGCCGCCCGAGCCCGTCACGGTGGAGGAGGAGACGCTCGCCGCGACCGAGCCCGCGGGACGCTTGCAACCCAATTGCTGAGGGCGCATCAGCGCGGCCATGAGTCAGTATCCCGCGCTCCGCCTCCGCCGCACCCGCGCCTCCGAATGGAGCCGCCGGCTGCACGCGGAAACCGTGCTCACCCCGGCGAACCTGATCTGGCCGCTCTTCGTCACCGAAGGCGCGGCGGAAGAGCCGATCGCCTCGCTCCCCGGCGTCTCGCGCTGGGGCGTGAAGGACATCGTGGCGCGCGCACGCGAGGCCCGCGACCTCGGCATTCCCTGCCTGGCGCTCTTCCCCAACACGCCGCGGGAGCTGCGCACCGATGACGGGCGCGAGGCGCTCAACCCGGACAATCTGATGTGCCGGGCGATCCGCGCGATCAAGGACGCGGTGCCCGATATCGGCGTGCTCACCGACGTGGCGCTCGACCCCTATACCGCGCACGGCCATGACGGCATCGTCGATGCCCAGGGCTATGTCCTCAACGACGAGACCAGCGCGGTGCTGGTCGACCAGGCGCTGCTCCAGGCCGAGGCGGGCGCGGACATCGTCGCCCCGTCGGACATGATGGACGGCCGGGTGGGCGCGATCCGCGGCGCGCTGGAGGCCAATGGCCAGGTCAACGTCCAGATCATGGCCTATGCCGCCAAATATGCCTCGGCCTTTTACGGCCCCTTCCGCGACGCGGTCGGCAGCCGCGGGCTGCTCAAGGGCGACAAGAAGACCTATCAGATGGATCCGGCCAATGCCGAGGAAGCGCTGCGGGAAGTCGCGCTCGACCTGGCCGAGGGTGCGGACAGCGTGATGGTCAAGCCCGGTCTGCCCTATCTCGACATCATCCTGCGCGTGAAGGACGCGTTCCAGGTGCCGGTGTTCGCCTATCAGGTCTCCGGGGAGTACGCGATGATCGAAGCGGCCGCGGCGGCCGGGGCAGGGGAGCGCGAGGCGCTGGTGCTGGAGACGCTGATGGCGTTTCGCCGCGCCGGCTGCTCGGGCGTGCTCAGCTATCACGCGCCGCTGGCGGCTCGGCTGCTCGCCGGATGATCGCGACCGAGCGCCTGATCCTCCGCCCCTGGCGCGAGGCGGACAAGCCCGTCTTCCACGCCCTTGCCAACACGCCGGCGATGATGGAGCATTTCGGCGGCCCCGTGCCGCGCGCGAAGCACGACGCGATCATCGACAAGATGATGGTGCAGCAGGCGCGCCACGGCCATTGCATGTGGGTGGTCGAGATCGGCGAGACCGGCGAGATGGCCGGCGTCTGCGGCGTGCGCATCGGCGGCCATCCCGGCACGCCGGTGCCCGAGGAGCTGGAGATCGGCTGGCGCATCGGCGAGAAATTCTGGGGGCAGGGCATTGCCCGCGAGGCGGCCGAGGCAAGCATCGCCTGGGGCTGGGCCAACACCGCCCGCCCGCGCATCGCCGCCTGGACGGTGATCGGCAACCGCCGCAGCTGGGGGCTGATGGAGCGGCTCGGCATGCGCCGCCGCGCCGATCTCGATTTCCGGCATCCCGATTATGCGCCCGGCGATCCCTTCGGCGCGATGATCGTCTACGCGATCGACCGCCCGGCATGATCGAGACCGCGCGCCTCAGCCTGCGTCCCTGGACGCCCGCCGACCGTCCGGCATTCGAAGCCCTGGTCAACACGCCGGCGATGATGGCGCGGCTCGGCGGGCTGAAGGCGCCGGCGGACATCGATGCGATGTTCGCGCGGCGGCTGGAGGATCAGGCGCGTTACGGCTTCTGCTATTGGGCCACTCTGCTCCGCGAGACCGGCGAGCTGGTCGGCAGCTGCGGCCTCCGCATCGCCAGCAACTATGGCCCCGAAGCGCCGGTTGCCGGCATGCCGGAGATCGGCTGGCGCATCGCCGAGGCCCATTGGGGGAAGGGCTATGCCCGCGAGGCCGCCGCAGCGAGCATCGCCTGGGGCTGGGCCAATCTCGATGCGCCGGCGATCGGCGCCTGGACCACGATCGCCAACGATCGCAGCTGGGGGCTGATGGAGCGGCTCGGCATGCGTCGTCGCCCCGATCTCGACTTCCATCTCCGCGCGCATGCCCCCGACGATCCCGTGGGCGCGATGATCGTCTACATCCTGGAGCGCCCCCGATGATCGAGACCGAACGCCTGGTCCTGCGCCGCTGGCGGGAAAGCGACCGGCCGGCCTGGCACGCCATGGGCCGGGATCCCGCGGTGATGGAGTTCCTCGGCCCGCCGTTGAGCCCGGAGGCCGCCGATGCCGCGATGGCGCGGCAGAACGCCCTGCTCGATGCCCATGGCCATTGCTTCTGGGCGGTCGAGCGCAGGGAAGACGGCGCGTTCCTCGGCTTTTGCGGCCTCAAGCCGGGTCCGGAGGGCACACCGCTCTTCGGAGAGACCGAGATCGGCTGGCGTTTCGCGGCGGCTCATTGGGGCAGGGGCTATGCCCGCGAGGGGGCGCAGGCGAGCCTTGACTGGGCCTGGGCCCATCTCGACGTGCCGACGGTCGCGGCGATGACGGTGCTCGGCAACGCCCGCAGCTGGGGGCTGATGGAGCGGCTGGGCATGGTGCGGGTTCCCGCCGAGGATTTCATCCATCCACAGGCGCCCGACTGGCTGAACCCGCACATCACCTATCGGATCGCACGGCCCCGGGCGTGAGGCGCCGGGACATGCCGGTGCTTTCTCTCTTGCGATCCGGAGATTCTGCCACTTCCCGGGTTATGGCGGGAGCCTGGGTCACGGGCTCCTATTCTCCACCGTCATTCCCGCATCCATCGTCCTCCCCGCGAAGGCGGGGATCCAGGATAGTATGGGACAATCGAAGCAATTGCGCGCGGGGTTGTTGGAGACGGTAAAGCGACCCTCGCGGTCCTTGCGCGTGGCCCTGGATCCCCGCCTTCGCGGGGAGGACGGGGAGAGGGAAGCGGGGATGACGGAGAGCGGGAATATGCGTCCTCGACCCGGGCCCAATCGACAGCTGGCCGGGCCGAATCGACATCTGGAGTGCAGGTGGAGTGCAGGAGCCGCGATGGCCCCATCTACCCCACGCGCTCCAGATCGAACCGAGATCGGGACTGTCCGCGCACCCGGGCCCTTTACTAGTAGGGTTTCCTCTGCTTGCGTCCACGGCATGATCGTGTCGCACATCCCGCAGCCCGCCATATCCGGACAGGGCCCAAATTCCGGGGAGGGAAATCGGGCCCCCCATAGGCTAAACTTCGTAAACTTCCGCGCGTGGTTCATCCATCGGCAAGCCGAAGCGCTGCACAGCGGCGCGGAGGCCTGAAGCGATGGAGAATGCAATCGACGACGGGACGCCGCAGGCCGGCACGCGTGCCACGCGCTGGCTGTTCGTCGCCGCGATCCTCGCCGGCTCCTTCCTGCTCTTCCTCGTCCAGCCCATGGTCGCGCGCATGGCGCTGCCGCAACTGGGCGGCGCGCCTGCGGTGTGGAACAGCGCGATGCTGGTCTATCAGGCGCTGCTGCTCGGCGGCTATTCCTATGCGCACTGGCTCGGCCGGGTGTCGCCGCGGGCCCAGGGGACGATCCATCTCGCAGTGCTCCTGATCGCGGCGCTCTGGCTGCCGATCGGCGTGATCGCGATGGAATTGCCCGGCGATGCCGAGCCCGCGCTCTGGGTGCCCTGGCTGCTCGTCGCCTCGATCGGCCCGCTGTTCTTCGCCGTCTCGGCCCAGGCGCCGCTCCTCCAGCGCTGGTACAGCATCGCCAGCCATGGGCGCGATCCCTATGCCCTTTACGCCGCCTCCAATATCGGCAGCTTCGGCGGGCTGATCGCCTATCCGCTGATCGTCGAGCCCAATCTGGCGCTCAAGGGCCAGAGCTGGCTGTGGACCGGCGGCTATGTCCTGGTCCTGGTCCTCGTCGCGGGCTGCACCGCGCGCCTGCCGCGCCGGGCGGAAGGCGAGCCGCATGTCGCGCATCATACGCCCGCGCCGCCCTGGCGCCGGGTGTTCCACTGGATCGCGCTGGCGCTGGTTCCCTCGGGCCTGATGCTGGCGACGACGACCTTCCTCACGACCGACATCGTCGCGGTGCCGATGCTGTGGGTGCTGCCGCTCGGCCTCTACCTGCTCAGCTTCTCGGTGGCTTTTCGCGACAATGCGGTGCTGCCCGAGATCCTTACCAAGTTCGCACCCGTCATCATCCTGATGTTCGGCGCGACGCTGATCGCCGGCCACCAGCAGCTCGCCTATCTCAATGCGATCATCGGGCTGTTGCTGCTCTTCACCGTATCGGTGACGCTGCATGCCCGCATGTATGCCCTGCGCCCGGCGCCGGACCGGCTCACCGGCTTCTACCTCGCCATGTCGGTGGGCGGCGTGCTCGGCGGCGTGTTCGCCGGCCTGATCGCGCCGATCCTGTTCGACTGGACCTATGAATATCCGCTACTCGTCCTCGCGGCGGGCGCGCTCTGCCCGCAGATGTTCCTCCTCGCGGCGATCGGGGATTTCTGGCGGCACGGCACCCGCGGCAAGACGATCACGCTGGTCGCGCTGGTCGCGCTGCTGGTCTGGCTCGGCGCGGTCAATCCCGGCAACCTGCTCGGCATCATGCACGAGCAGATCGCCTTTGTGCTCGTCGCGCTGCTCGGGCTGTTCGCGGTCGGGCGCCGCCCGGCCTATCTGGCGGCGCTGGCGGGCGGCCTCATCCTGTTCGGCGGCTATCGCTCGATCCAGCTCTCGCTCACCGATGCCCGCACGCGCAGCTATTTCGGTGTCTATACCGTCACGGACTATGACGATGAGCGCCAGCTGGCGCACGGCACCACGCTCCACGGCATCCAGCTGAAAGGCGCGCTCTCGACCCGGCCGACCACCTATTACGTGCCGGGATCGGGCGTGGGGCAGGCGATGCAGGCGCTGCCCGATCTCTATGGTCCCGCCGCGCGCGTCGGCGTGGTCGGCCTCGGCACCGGCACGCTCGCCTGCTATGCCCGGCCCGGCCAGAGCTGGCGCTTCTTCGAGATCGATCCGGCGATCGTCCATCTCGCCCGCGATTCGGGCAAGTTCACGTTCCTGCGGCAATGCGCGCCGCAGACGCGCATCTCGATCGGCGATGCGCGCGTGCGCCTCACCGAGACGCAGAGCGCCAGCCTCGACCTGCTCGCGCTCGATGCCTTCTCGTCGGATACGGTGCCGATGCACCTGCTGACGCGCCAGGCCTTCGCCACCTATGGCCGGGTGCTTGCCCCGAACGGGCTGCTGCTCGTCCATATCTCCAACCGGTTCATGGCGCTGGCTCCCGTGGTGTCGGCCGCCGCGCGCGATGGCGGCTGGAAGGCGGTGCGGCTGTCCTACGAGCCGGAGCCGCATTTCGTCGCCACGCCGCAGCCGGGCGGCGGCACGAAGGTGGATCAGGTGGAGCCCCGGGCCGAATCGGCGTCGGAATGGATCGCGCTCAGCCATGACCAGGCGGTGCTCGACCGGCTGGTGGCGCGGGGCGGGGGCTGGCGGCGGCTGCGGTCCTGGCCCGGCTTCGAGCCCTGGACCGACGATTATGCTTCGGTGATGCCGGTGCTCCGGGTGCTGCACCCGGAGCTGGCGGGGAACTGACTAGCCGCCGGTGCCGCCCAGCGCGGCCTCGAGCGAATCGATTCGAGCCTGCTGGGCCGAGGCGGCGCGATCGGCGTCGGCCAGGGCGGCGTCGAGCGCCGGATAGGGCGGCAGGCCGTCGACGCCGCGCTGGGTCGCCAGTTCGTCCAGGTCGGACAGGGCCGTCACGGCCGGGCGGCGCAGCTCGGCGAGCTGGCCCATGGCCACTTGCGCCTGCAGCCACGCCTCGGAGCCCTGGGGCAGCCCGCGCGAGACGGCGATCCGGGCCTCGGCATCCTGGGCGCCGGCGGTGAAGGCCTTGGCGCCGGCGTCGAGCGTCGCGCGGATCTCGGCGATGCGCTTGTCGAGCGCGGCGTCGGGCGTTGCGACCGGCACCGGCCGCTCGGGCTCGGCGAGGCTCGTCGATTCGATCGGGCGAGGCAGCAGCGAGGGGTATCGCCCCGTCGCCTGGGTACAGCCGGCGAGCCCGGCGAGGCTGAGCAGCAGAATAAATCGCATGTCAGCGCCTTATGCCTGTGGAAAACTGCACGCAACGGCTTGCGCGATCTGAAAACCGCTTCTAAAGGCACCCCTCCACAGCGCGCCCGTAGCTCAGCTGGATAGAGCATCAGACTACGAATCTGAGGGTCGGACGTTCGAATCGTTCCGGGCGCGCCATTTTGGATCAAAGGCACGAACGCCTAGCACCGCCGCCTCTACGCCAGAGGCGGCGGTTAGCGTTCGGAGCAACTCACTGCGCAAGCCGCGAATCCGAACCTCCGTCTTACTGACCACTTCGACACGCTGGGCGACCGCGCGGATGTGATCGCGCGCGAATGAGCCATCGCCCCGCCGCAGCTTTCTGCGCGCCGCCATTGCGAAGGCGCGCAGGCTCTCGGGCGTGATAGCCGGGCCGATCTTCTCAATATGGGCCACCGCCCGTTCGGCGTCGCCCCTGGCTTGGTCGCGTGTTGCCGTCAGTTCGGCGATTCGATCCTTGAGCGAAGGATCGCTCACATCGATCACGCCATTCTCGATCGCATCATAAAGTCGCTTGAGCTTGGCTTCGGCCTCGGTCGCGCGGCGTTCCAGATCGGCGACATGAAGGCGCCGCCGATCCACCCATTCGTCGCGGCGTTCGAGGATCTGATCCATCATCTCCTCAAGCCGTTTAGGATCGAGCAGGCGCCACTCCAGATGCCCGACGACGGCTTCGTTGAGCCGATCCATCGGAACCGTGATGCCGGGGCAACCCTTTGCGCCCTGCCGCGCCTTCGTGGAACAGGTGTAATAGCGATACTCGCGGCCGACGCTGCTGGTGCCGGTGCGCAGCGTCATGGCTCCGCCGCAGCATGCGCAGAAGCAGATGCCGGTGAGCAGCGTTGGGCCGCCCACCGCCATCGGCGGCATCATCTTCGGACTGCGCGCCTTGAGCGACCGCTGCACCGCCTCGAACTCCGCCTCCGAGATTATGGCCGGCACTTCCATAATGGCGTGCTCGCTCTCGGGCTTTGGTGCCTTAGTGCGATAGTCCCGATAGTTGAACTTGTGCCGGCCAATATAGGTCGTGCGGGTGAGCACCTGATGCACTCCCGCGATGCCCCAGCGCCCGCCGTCGCGGGTGCGAGTGTTGTTGTCATTGAGCCACGTCGCGATGGCCTTGAGGCCCATCGGGCCGTTATCATCAACCCCGTTCAGCGCCATCCGGTAGATGCGCCGCACGGTCTCGGCCTGGATCGGGTCGATCTCCAGCTTCTTTTTGACCTTCGCGCCGCGCTGCCCGGCCTCGACGATCCGATAGCCAATGGGCGGCCGCGCACCATTCCAGAAGCCCTGCCGGGCATTCTCCTTCATCGACCGCAGCGTGTGCTTGCCGTTCTCCTTCGACTGATACTCGTCGAACAGCGTCATGATCTGGCGCATCATCACGCTCATCGGATCGTCGCCCAAATCCTGCGTAATCGAGATCAGCCGCACGCCGTTCTTCGCCAGCTTGCGGACATAGAACTCGAACTGGAACTGATCGCGGAAGAAGCGCGAGAAGCTGTGGACGAGGATCACGTTGAACGGCGATGGCTTCTGCATCGCCGCGTCGATCATGGCCTGAAATGCCGGCCGGCGATCATCGGTTGCGCTGTTGCCAGGCTCGACGAAATCGGCCGCGACCTCCCAGCCGCGCGACAGGCAATAGCCTTCGATCTGGCGACGCTGATCGGGAATCGAAAGATCGCTCTCGGCCTGGCGGCCGGTGGAGACGCGCAGATAGAGCGCGGCGCGGGCCGTCGCCATGACCGGCGGTGTGTCCTCGACGCGAAGGGCGGCGTCGTTCATGGCATGATCCTCCTTATCTCACGGCAAGGGTCCGAACAGGTCGTCCAACTCCTTGCGCAAATGGCCCTCGATGACGCGCAACTCGGCGTCGCCGATCGGAACCCGCTCAGGCCAATCGTCCGTGATGACGATCGGTCCGCCGTCCTTGATGACGCGCGTGCGAGACGGCACCCGCCGCGGGGGCGCGTGCATGTAGTCATGAAGGTCTTCGAGACCTTCCGACCAATCGCAGGGTGCGCGGCGGCGGAGCTTGCGAGGAAGGGCCATCCCGACACGCTGCGTCGCGACAGCGCCTCGTGCAAAGGCTCTATCGCGGCGTAGCGCGGATAGGGGCGTGTTGCGGCAGGCGTCATGCTTCGCCCCACGGATCGACAACCGTGATCCCACAATCCGCGAAGTCGCGGACATTGCGAGTCGCCAGCCGCGCGCCGCGTGAGCGCACGATGGCGGCGATCTGCGCGTCGATCTGGCTGATCGGTTTGCCGCCCTGTTTCCGTCCCGCGGCGATCTCGGGAAAGGCAAGCGCCGCGTCAGTGTCAAACGGCAGGACGCGCCCCGCCAGATCGACGTCGAACATCGGACGTGCGGCCGCCAGCAGATCATCGCGGCGGCGTCCTTCGGGAAGCAGCGCCAGCCCGTAGAAGATTTCCGCCTGCGTCAGCGTCGTCGTGAACACGCCCGCCATCGGCTGGTCAGCAATCCACGCCATGACCCTGGGGTCAGGCTCGCGCCGCATCAACTCAGAGATGACGTTGGTGTCGAGGACGATCATTCGCCGAAGTCCGCCGGCTGCCGAATCGGCTCACGCCGAACGTCAAGCAGATCGATTCCACCCAGCTCGCCGAAGCGTTCGTTGATGGCCTGGCCCAGATTGCGAGGGCGCGGGATTTCGGTCGAAAGCGCCGACCGGAGAATGTCGCGCGCCTCGTCCTCCATCGACCGGCCGTGCATTGCCGCGCGCAGACGAAGGCGATTTTTGATCGCGTCGTCGATGTTTCGGATCGTCATGACCGCCATACTGGCCTCCATAAGTCAATGACTTCATGTTAGTCGATGACGCTGAAAATTGCAAGGTCGCGATGGGGAAGCTACATTTCCAGACAGTGAGTTTGACGCTGATGGGAAGATCGCTGACTGCATTATCAGGACCGCCGGGCAGAGCGGTGATCCGGGCGCTGGACAATGCGGCTGCGCTGGCGGCCTGGGCGCGCGGCGTAGGGTTTCGCGATCTACGCCCGTCTTTTTGGCATGTGACGGTTATATTCTCCCGCCACAGCCCTATGGCGCTCGACCCGGATGCTCTCCAGATCGAACCCTGTTCATCCCGGCGGGTTGAACGCATGGGAGGACTGATTACGCTATGTTTTCCGTCGCCCGCTCTGATGACTCGCCACCTTGTTCATCGGCAAGCCGGGGGTGTGTGGGATTTCCCCGCATACAGACCGCATGTGAGCTTCGCGCCTGATGATGGGCGGAATCTGCGAGATGTACGCCCTTTCGATGGAATGTTGATGTTCGGGCCTGAGATCGTCGGCTGAGATTTTGAGGAGGGGAAAGTCTCCCCCTGAGCGGGAGCCGTGGGTCTCCCGCTACCCCCTCTGCGGGGACACCCCCAGGCTGTGCTAAAACCCACGGATCAGGCAAGCCTGTCCGGCGATCCTGAAGCCGTTTCACGGACAAATGGCGTTGGCCGGGAGCGACCAACGCCCGAAATTAGCCGGCCGTCCGTTGAAAACCGGGGTACAGCCGGGAAGCGGAGTGGCGGATCTAAAGCGCCGGCTTTGGAATGGCCGCCGTTTCTGGAGTCGGCTTCCTGCCGTGCATGAACGCCTGAACCATGAACCATGCGAACGCGAAAACGCCGAGAGCGAACACGACATCGCCGGGCACCCTTGCCCAAACCAGCGCCTGCATGATCGGGCTATGGATGAACTCCGCTGAGCGCGCATAGGCATAGCCGTGCTCGATGCTGGCGTAGGTCTGCAGGATGCCCTGCGGGAGCAGCGACAGGAAAGTCATCATGCCAAGGCCGATATTGAGCGACCAGAAGGAGATCCTGATCCATTTTTGGTTCCACCGCGTGACGTCGGTCAGTCCACGCATGCAATAGAGCGTCAGCCCCAGGCCGAGCATGCCATAGACGCCGAACAGCGCGGCGTGGCCATGGTTCGCCGTCGTGTTCAGCCCCTGCATGTAATAGAGCGCGATCGGCGGATTGATGAGGAAGCCGAACAGCCCGGCGCCGACCAGATTCCAGAACAGGACGGCGGCGAAGAACATGAACGGCCAGTGATAGATCCGTTCCCACTCGGCCTCATGCTCGACCTTGTGCCGCGTATAGGCTTCGAAGCCGACAACCAGCAGCGGCACCACTTCGAGCGCCGAGATCATCGCGCCGACCGCAATCACCGACGTTGGCGTGCCGCTGAAATACAGGTGATGGAAGGTCCCGAGCACCCCGCCGAACAGGAAGATGATCGTCGCGAACAACACCATCACGGTGGCGGTGGAGGTTCGCAGGATGCCCATCTGGACGAACAGCAGCGAGATGATGGCCGTGGCGAAGACTTCGAAAATACCCTCGACCCACAAATGCACCACCCACCAGCGCCAATATTCCATGATGGCGATGTTCGTATGCTGGCCCCACATCAGCCCCGCGCCGTAGAGCAGCCCGATGGCGAGCGCTGACACCAGCACGAGATAGATGAGGGACTTTCCGCCTTCCCGTCGCAGCACGGGCCAGAGCGCGCGCACCACCAGCGCCACCCAGAGGAACAGGCCAATCAGGAGGTAGATCTGCCAGAAGCGGCCGAGATCGACATATTCATAGCCCTGATGACCGAACCAGAAATTCGCCGTCAGACTGGTGAAGAAGCGGTGGACGGCCGCCCATTGCCCGGCAAAGGAGCCGATGACGATGACCAGAAGGCTGACGAACAGAAAGTTGACGCCGAGCCGCTGGAACTTGGGGTCGCGTCCCCCGAGCATCGGCGCGACATAGAGCCCGGTCGCCAGCCATGCCGTGGCGATCCACAGCACCGCGAGTTGCGTGTGCCATGTGCGGGTGATCGTGTAGGGAAGATATTCTGCAAAAGGCAGGCCATAGAGCCCTTGTCCCTCGACCGCATAATGAGCGGTGACAATGCCCAGCAGCACCTGCCCCACGAACAACGCGCAGACGACCCAGAAATATTTCGCGGTAGCCCGCATCGACGGTGTGATGACGGCCTGTCCCAGAAGATCAGAGGTCGCCATGCCGCCCTCGGGCAGGATGTCGCCGCGCCAGACGTCGAACTGCTTGGCGTAATAGGCGATGAGTGCGCCTGCCGCCGCAAGCAGCAGGATGACCGACGCAAGGCTCCACAACAATGTACCGGTGGTTGGGCTATTGCCCACCAGGGGTTCGTGCGGCCAGTTGCTGGTATAAGTGATGTTCTGGCCCGGACGATCGGTGGTCGCCCCCCAGGCCGTCCAGAAATAGAAGGCGGTAAGCTGCCGGGCTTCCGCGGCCGACAGCTCGCCATAGACCGGGAAGGCATAGTCGCGGCGGAGCTTTAGCGAGGCAGGATCGCCGCCATCGTACAGGCTTACGAAATGCTGCTGTACCTGCCGGATCGCGCGCGCGCGGGTGTCGCTGACCGTGATGACGCCGGATGCAGGGTCGTAGGTGTTCCTACGCATCTCCTCCTGCAGCCCGGCCCTTCGCATAGCCTCCGCCTGCGTCGCGGACACGCCTGGGAGAGGTTGCGAGGCCGACAGGGCGAGCAATGCCTCCGCCTCGCGGTGCAGCCAGTCGGCGCTCCAGTCGGGCGCCAGATAGCTGCCATGGCCCCAGATCGAGCCCTGTTCCATGCCGCCGATCGACTGCCAGATATTCTGGCCGGTCTCGATGTCCGCGCGCGTGAACAATGTCTCGCCGCTTTGGGATTTCACCGCTTCGGGAATGGGCGGCGCCTGCTGGTAGATCTGCTGGCCCAGCAACAGTAGGATTCCGAACATGACCACCATGCCGACCGACAGGATGATCCACAGCCTTTTGATGCTGAATGTCGTTTGATAGCTCTTCATGCCCCAAACCCCCTCCGTTCAGAATAGTCCGTGACTACCGCCTACCGCGCCCAAAATTGTTATGATGCTGACGGCAAGTAATAACTGATGCAGCCGGATCATTCGAGCGAAATCCGCCTCTGGTGACTGTGTATTGGCGAGGCGGCGATGGAGATGCAGCGGCTCGATGACGAGCAACATCAGCGCAAACACGGTCCAGAGTGCGACCATCAGGTGCATCCACCAGAACCGGCCGTCGAGGAAGCGGCTCCACAGATCGGCGCGCGCCACCAGCCACAGGCCACTTGCGCCGGCAAGCAGAACCCACAGGCGTGCCTGCCAGGCAAAGCGCGCCTCCATCTGCTGAAAACGGCGCAAGCGATCCTGCGGCAGTTCCGTTGCCTTAAGCGTCGGCATCAGCACCCAGGTGACGAAACCGACGCCGCCTATCCAGAACAGGACCGCGACGACATGCACCGTGCGAGCAAGGGCGAAGTCATCCACGGTCCGCGTCTTCGACAAGCTCTGGGCGTTCCCGGTAGAACTCGACCTGCATCGTCATGGGGCCGAGCGGAACGACATGATGGGTTGCTTGCGGCGGGATGATCGCGGGCCTGTCGGGCGTCACGAGCTGCTCGCTCGGCGGATCGACGAAAACGAGCCGCACTTCGCCCTCCAGCATCCGCAGGAGGCCCCAGGTGCCTGCTTTGGTGCGATGATCGTTGCGCAGCGCGTCGGGTAGGCTTTGCTCATCGAAGATCGGCGATGCGCCGTAGGGGACCGGTGTCACGACGCGGCCCTCGCGGAAATGGCGGCCAGGCCGCCGCGGTCGATCTTGATGCCGGTCAGCAAGCTCTCGCCAATGCGCAGTGCCGCTTCGCGAAACCGATCCGCGACCGCAGCGTTCGGCGCGATCCGAGCAAGCGTCTGGTCCCAGAGCGACTGCCAGCGCGCGAAATGCGCCTCATCAAGCTCGCCGATCGCGATATGCTTGCGCATCGGATTGCCGCTGAACCGACCGGATTCGAGCATGATCGAGGCCCAGAAATCCTTCATCCGCGTCAGATGATGCGGCCAGTCGCCGATGCGCTCCGCAAAGATCGGGCCGAGCGTGTCGTCCTGGCGGACGGTGTCGTAGAAACTCTCCACAAGCTGCGAAATAAACGCATCATCGATCCCGCAGGCGAGCGCATCCGCCATCTTGCGTGCCCGCGCTTGCTCGGCATGGTTCGACGTCATTGCCTGCCTCGACTCGATTAAGATGTGTGCATGGTTTACGCGCCTTGGCGGATAAAACCAATATATGATATGCATCTTTTATGAGATTGTCCGTCCAGACCGACTATGCCCTTCGCACATTGATGTTCCTGGCCGTGAAGGACGGCCATCATTCGATCGCCGAGATCGCACACGCTTATGGCATCTCGAAGAACCATCTGATGAAAGTGGCGCAGCGACTGGCCGCGGAGGGATTTGTCGAGGGTGTGCGGGGCCGGAGCGGGGGCCTCAAGCTGGCGCGGCCCGCCAATGCCCTGAACGTCGGTTCGATCATGCGCATCATGGAAGACACCGGGACATTCGTCGAATGCTTCGACGCGGCGACCAACAGCTGCGTCGTGACGCCCGCATGCGGCTTGCGCCATGCCTTGGCAGGCGCGCTGGAAGCTTTCGCGCGACACCTCGATCAGTTCACCATCGCCGATCTCGTACCGGATTCCAAAAGCTACGGGTGGCAGCTCGACGCGCAAGCGGCCACTGCTTCGACGTAACGGAGAACCCGGCGATTCTGACCTCATCCTTCTCGGAAGCCCGCAACATCTGTAATGAGTTATTACGCCACCTAGCGCAGATGTTCAAAGCCAAGAACAAGCTTTTACTAATGAACCTGTCAGTGTAGAATCCAATTATCTTCCCATCTTCCGCGCCGGGGTGTGCATGAGTTTTATTGAGGGACTCGCGCGAGATCAGGTCAACCTGCTTCCTCCTTGTGTTGATGACTATGTTTCCCCGGACGCATTGGTCCGAGTCGTCGATGCTTTTGTTACCAGCTTGAACTTGGCTGAGCTTGGCTTCGGTCGCGCTATCGCTGCGGTCACCGGCCGCCCTGGATACCATCCAGGCGATATGCTCCGGCTGTACATCTGGGGCTACCTCAACCAGGTACGGTCCTCACGCCAATTGGAACGAGCGTGTGTCCGCGACCTCGAAGCGCTTTGGCTAATGCGCCGGCTCGCCCCGGATTACCGAACGATCGCCTCCTTTCGTCATGACAATCCGGAAGCCATTGTCGGCGCCAGCGCTGCATTCATCCAGTTCTGCCGCGAAACCGGCTTGATCAGCGGTCGATTGGTCGCGCTGGACGGGACGAAGATGCGCGCGGTCGCGAGCCCAAAGAACATCGCTGGCGCCGACCGGCTGGCCCGTGACGTTGCGCACACCGAAAAGGAGATCGCCTACTACCTTGAACGGCTCGACATCATAGATGAGGCAGTGGCCCAGGGGTTCGACGATCAGCCCAAACATCGGGAGGCGTTCACCACTGCGATGGAGACCCTCGGGCGCCGCAAGGACAGGCTCGTGCGCCGGCAGGACATCCTGAAGGATCGCGACGAGACGGCTTTGGTCTTTGGCGAGTCCGACGCGCGGCCGATGGGCTATGGACGTTCTCCCAAGACACCCTGCTACAACATGCAAAGCGTGGTCGATGTAGATAGCGGCCTGATCATACATCACGACGTGACCAACGAGGCAAACGACAGCCAGCTCCTGCATCCAATGTCGATGGCGACGATGGAGGTGCTTGAGGTTGACGAGCTCAAAGTCCTGGCCGACGGCGGTTACTCCAACGCCCAGGCGGTCGCGCAATGCGAGCGCGACCATATTGAGGTCGCGGCGCCGATCAAACGCGGCGCCATGAGCACCGACTTTTTCCGGCCAGCGCAGTTCGTGTATGATGAGGAGACCGACACAATCCGGTGCCCCGCCGGCAAGACGTTGAGACCATCCGGCAAACATACCCGCAACCGTGCGATCCGATATAGAACGCCCGCATGCAAAGACTGTCGGCTGAAGAGCCGATGCACGTCCGGCGCCCAACGGACCATCCATCGGTTGTTCGATCAGGCGGCGCTGGATCGTATGGAGGCCAGAATCTACGCGGATCCGAGCTTGATGGTGACCCGCCGATGTACTGTAGAGCACCCCTTCGGCACGATTAAACGGATGTCCGGCGGCGGAAGGTTCCTCACGCGAGGTCTCAGAGCGGTAAAGGCCGAAGCGGCTCTCTCGATTGTCGCCTTCAACATCCTCCATGCAGTAAATGCCTTCGGTGCCGAGCGACTGACGCCAGCGGGGTGAGACGCGCGTCGCGGTGCTGGCGGCGGCGGATTAGACGAATGAGTTTTTGCACAGCCTGCCCCGCAACGCCCCGCAGGCGCATCCGCGCCGATTGATAAATCCGCTGAGGCGGATTTCAGCTGTTCCAATGCTGTGGAGATCGGGCCAGGGCTGCGCCGGCCCGATCGCATGGTTTGTTTCTCTCCCCGTCGGTGGGGTGGGCGACGCTTCCCTTTAGGCCCGCCGCGCCGGGCCGCAACGCGCGGCAAGCCGCGCTTACCTCCTCTTCGTTCCGGCCCTGCGGGTGCTGCCCGGCTCCGCCGGCGGGCCTGCCGGTCCGCTTCTTCGCCGCCCACCCCATTCCGGGGTGAGTGCGGTTTTCAGGAGAAGTGTGATGAACGCTGTTACCGAAACCGTAGCCGCCGAGCCTGTGTCGGGCGTCGAGATTTTCGTGCCGCTCGCCAAGCTCAAGAAGTCCCCGCGCAATGCCCGCAAGGTGCCGCATGGGGAAGCCGCTATCGAGGCGCTGGCCGCTTCGATCCAGCACAAGGGGCTGATCCAGAACCTTGTCGTGGAGCCAGAAACCAAGGAGGACGGGACGCCGACCGGCTATTTCCTCGTCACCGCTGGCGAGGGCCGCAGGCTGGCGATGCTGCTGCGCGCCAAGCGCAAGCAGATCAAGAAATCCGAGCCGGTGCGCTGCTGGCTGGATACGCAAAACGACCCGTCCGAGATCAGTCTGGACGAGAACGTGACCCGGACGCCGATGCACCCCGCTGACCAGTTCGAGCGGTTCGCTGAGCTTTCCAACGACAAGGGTTGGGGCGCGCAGGAGATCGGGGCGCGATTCGGCGTGTCGGCTGGCGTGGTGAAGCAGCGGCTGCGCCTTGGCGCGGTCAGCCCCAAGCTATTGCAGGTCTATCGGGAGGACGGGTTGACCTTGGATCAGCTCATGGCCTTTGCGATCAACGAGGACCATGCCCGGCAGGAGCAGGTGTTCGAGGGTCTGCATCACAACCGCGAGCCGTGGATCATCCGGCGTGACATGACCGCGAGCAATGTTCCGGCGACCGACCGGCGCGCGGTGTTCGTCGGGGCCGACGCCTATGTCGAGGCGGGCGGGAACATCATCCGCGACCTGTTCAGCGAGGACCGGGGCGGATTCTTCGAGGATGCGGGCTTGCTCGACATGCTCGCCGCCGAGCGGCTGCGCGAGGTTGCGGGCGAGGTCGAGGCCGAGGGCTGGAAATGGACCGAGGCGCATATCGACTTTCCGCACAGCCACGGGCTGCGGCGCTTCTACCCGGAGCCGGTCACGCTGACCGACGAGGACGAGGCGCGGCTGGAGGCGCTGTCCGCCGAGCATGACGCGCTCGCCGAAGGCTACGAGTCCTACGACGAAATGCCCGAGGACGTGGCGGCGGGGCTGGAGGCGGTGTCCGACGAGATCGACGGCATTTCCGCCAAGCGTTCGGCGTTCGCGCCCAGCGTGATCGCCAACGGCGGCGCGTTCGTGATCCTCAATCACGACGGCACGGTGAAAATCGAGCGCGGGTTCGTCCGGGCCGAGGACGAGGCGCTGGCGGACCCGCAGCCGGAGCCGGAAGCCGATGGCGAACCGACCGAGCCGCAGACCGGCGAGGACGAGCAGCCAGAGGACGGCGACGAGGACGCGCAGGAGATCGAGGAGGACGAGGAACCCGGTAAGCCCATTTCCGACAGCCTCACCCGCGACCTGTCCGCTTATCGCACCCTTGCGTTGCGCGTTGCGCTGGCCGACCAGCCCGATACGGCGTTGATCGCGCTCACCCATACGCTCACCGTGCAACTGTTCTACAGCTATGCGGAGGCCGGATGCCTTGAGGTTCGTCCGACCGTGACCCCCTTGGGAAGCCATGCGGACGGGATCGAGGACACACCCTTGGCGGCGCGCGCGAGCGAGCAGCACGAGGCTTGGGCCGAGCGGATGCCGCGTGACGTGGCGGACCTGTGGGGCTTCATCGTCGGGCTGACAGACGAGCGGCGGACGGCGTTGCTGGCGCATTGCGCGGCCCGCACCGTCAACGCGCTGCGGCTGCCGTGGGATCGCAAGCCCCGGTCGCTGCAAACTGCCGACCGACTGGCGAGTGCGGTGGCGCTGGACGTGGCGAAGGACTGGACGCCCACCGTGGACAGCTACCTTGGCCGCGTCACCAAGGCTCATATCGTGGAAGCCGTGTCCGAAGGGGTGTCGGAGGACGCCGCGCGCCGTATCGCGGACATGAAGAAGCCGGACATGGCGCAGACCGCCGAGCAACTTCTGGCCGGTAGCGGCTGGCTTCCCCCCGTGCTGCGGACGCCAAAGGCCGAAACGGAGCAGCCCGCGCCCGTCGAGGCCGAAGACTTGGGGAGCGTGAAGCAGCCGTCCGAAGCGGAGGCTCCCGACACCGAAGCGGAGGACGGCGAAGCGTCCTTTGCCGTCGCCGCCGAATAGCGGCATGGGGCCGGGGTCGCGCGAGCGGTCCCGGCCTTCTTTCGTCGCCCGCAAAATCGCGGCCGCGCCCTGACCGGGCGCGGCCGCTTCCGTTGAGCGAGATCAGGGACGCGGCGGCATGTGGCTGGCGTCGAGCCGGCGATGGATGAGGGATACCAGGGTCAGGAGATCCTCGGCGTCGGTCTTGGTCATCGGCCAGTGGATGCGCGCTTCGTGGGCGGTCGTATTGCGGAACATGCCGAAGACGCCTTTGACGAGATTGGCGAAGCCGCTTTGTTCGCTACGCTCGCTCACCGTGCCGCGCGGATTGATCGCCAGCATCGGCGGATCGCCGCCCAACACGCGGTCCACCAGCGTTCCCCCATCATCGGTCAGACCCGTCATGACGCGCATCTTGTCGGCGACGCTTTTCACCGCTTCCTGGACCGCATGGAAATAGTTGTCGGCCAGCAGTTCCGCGCGGCAGAAGCGCAGCACATCGGGATGGACGCCTCGCGTCTCCAGATCGGTGCGCAGTTCTTTCGCGCGGCGCTGTGCTTCCGGCAGCGTCGTCGCCTGTTCGACGGTTTCGATCTTTCCCGCCTCGCTCACTACGAGGCCGGCGAAAGCCAGCGCCTGGTTGAGACTGGCACGCATCGACTCGTAGCGATGCGGCTCGCGGCTATAGCGGGCTGGTCTCATCGCATGGCGGATAAAGCCGAGGATGCGCGTGCGGTCCTGCCGTGCGTTCTGGCTGGCGGCGAAAGCGTTGTAGATGCGGTGCCGCTTGGTAATCTCGCCGGGATCGGTCATCTGACAGGTCGCGAACAGCATCGCGATCTCCGTCCCCTTGAGCCCCGTGTCCGTGTCGCCGAGTGCGCCGGCGATGGCTTCAAGCTGATCCTGCGAAAACAGTTGCGCCACCTTTTCCTTCTCCCCCTTGCGAACCTCCGCGGTCTCCTTGGTCGGATCGGCAATCACCTTGGAACGTAGGATGAACATCGCGCAAGGCTGTTGACAGAGGTGCCGACATAATCGCCGGTCATAAGAAACTCCCTACCTTCCGGGCCGAACACCCGGCGGCCTCCCCATGGCTTGTCTGACCGGAGCCGATCGCCATCCCGCAAAGGCGTCGTTCGGCTTTTTTCCGCCACCTTCGGCTTTGCATCGCGAAACAAAAAAGCCGCCCGCCGTCCAACCTCCTCTGCGTTCCGGCCGCAAGCGGTGCGGGGTCGATCGTGCCCCGGCCGACGCCGAGCCATCGAGGCCGCGATGGGCGCGGTCCGAGCAGACAGGAGATCACGACATGGCTACGATCGGCACCTTCACCGCCAACACCAAGGGCGAGTTCAACGGCGTCATCAAGACGCTCACCCTCAACACCAAGGCCACTCTTCGGCCGGTCGACAAGGAAGGCGAAAAGTCCCCTGACTTCCGGATCAGCGCCGCCAACATGGACATCGGCGCCGCCTGGAAGAAGACCAGCCGCGAAGGCCGGGACTACATCTCGGTCAAGCTGGACGATCCGAGTTTCCCAGCTCCGATCTACGCAACGCTGTCTGAGACCGAGACCACCGGGGAACACGCACTCATCTGGTCCCGCTGATCGGCGATGACGCCCCGCTCAACCGAGCGGGGCGTCTTCCCACCAAGTCGCAATGACATTCGGTCCTCCGACTCAGCACTTCCCTCCCGACGCCATATGGGATAGGGGGGTATCCTATGGCACACACTATCTCCAATAAGGACCAGCTCCTCGCCCGTGTACGGCGGATCGCCGGCCAGGTGGCCGCGATCGAGAAAGCCATCGCGAGCGAGGCCGGCTGCGCGACGATTCTCCATCAAGTCGCCGGCGTGCGCGGGGCGGTGGGCGGGCTCATGGATGAGCTGATCGAAGACCATGTGCGCGAGCATGTCGCCCGGCCAGACCTCAGCGACGATGCGCGCTCGGCGGGCGCGGAGGAACTGATCGCCGCAGTGCGCCGCTACGCCAAATGAGGACCTACAATTGAGCCTGCACGACGAGATCGACGCTCTGAGCCACGACCATGTGTTTCTGGGCGCCAGCCACGACAAAAATGCCCGCCGCACGCTGTGGGTGGTGGCGCTGACTTTCGTCATGATGGTCGGCGAGATCGTCGCCGGCACCGTCTTCAACTCGATGGCGCTGCTCGCGGACGGCTTCCACATGGCGACGCACGCGGGCGCGCTGACGGTTGCGGCGGCGGCATACGCCTTCGCACGTCGCCACGCCCACAGCCGCCGCTTCAGCTTCGGCACCGGCAAGGTGGGCGACCTTACCGGTTTCGCTTCCGCATTGGTCCTGGCGCTCATCGCGCTCGGGATCGGTGTGGAATCGGTTGGCCGACTATTGGACCCGCGCCCTGTCGCCTTCGGCGAAGCGACACTGGTTGCCGTGGTCGGCCTCGCGGTCAACTTGGTCAGCGCCTTCCTGCTGTCGGGCGGGCATGACCATCATGGGCATCACGCCGGTCACGCGCACGATCACGAGCATCATCACGACGGTCATAGCCACGAGAATCAGGCACGCCATCACGACAACAATCTGCGCTCGGCCTTCGTGCATGTTCTGGCCGATGCGCTGACTTCGGTGCTGGCCATCGCGGCCCTGCTGGCAGGGGCCTATCTCGGTTGGGTTTGGCTTGATCCCGTCATGGGCGTCGTCGGCGGCATTGTCATCGCCATTTGGTCGTGGAATCTCCTCCGCGACACCGCCGCCGTCCTTCTCGACAGTTCCGATCCTCATTTGGAAACCGAGGTCCGCGAGGAAGTCGAGGCCCAAGGGGATGCCCGGATCACCGACCTCCATCTCTGGCGCGTTGGGCCGAGCGCCCACGCCGCGATCGTCAGCTTCACCGGCAGCGCCAGCCCGGAGGATGTGCGGGGCCGGCTGCGTTCTGTCCACGAACTGGCCCACGTCACAGTCGAGGCGCGCTAGCGCTTTCAGCCAGTCCGGATCGGCCCATTGGGCCGGCAGGCTTTCGTCGGCGCCGCTCTCACGGCGCGGTGCTTGGGGCGCTGCCCCCAGCGCCCTTCGGAGCGGCTTCCGCCCAGCTTCCTCCACGCTTCGCGTTACGTGCAGCCGGTTCCCCGCGAAGCTGCCCACTCCGGTTGCACCCCCGGTCTCGCCGACGGGCAGGGTTTCAGCGCGGCGCTTCGCTGCGCGGAAACCCAAGCCCAAGGAGGCCCAAATGCACTATCAACTCGCCACCCGGTTCGGCCGCAACGCCCATCAGATCAGCGGCCGGGAGCCGCTCGACAACGAGGCGCTGTATCGCCACGTTCCGTCCATCTTCGCCCGCGAGGCACACGACAGCCGTTCGGATCGCTACGTCTATGTCCCCACCATCGACATAGTGGAGGGGCTGCGCCGAGAAGGATGGTTTCCGTTCTTCGCGGTGCAGTCGGTGCCGCGTGACGGCAGCCGCCACGGCCACGCAAAGCACATGCTGCGCCTGCGTCGGGATGACGGCATCGGCAAGCCCGAGGCCGCCGAAGTCATCATTGTGAACAGCCATGACGGGACCAGCGCCTATCAGATGTTCGCCGGGATGCTGCGCTTCGTCTGCACCAACAGCATGATTGCGGGCGAGCGGTTCGAGGAAGTGCGCGTGCCGCATAAGGGCAATATCGAGCACGACATTATCGAGGGCGTTTATACCGTCGCCGAGGACTTCCCCCGACTGATCGACGCCAGCGAGTCGATGAAGGCGATCCAGCTTTCGCCGGATGAGCAGCGCTTGCTTGGCGAGGTTAGCCTTGTTGCGCGCTATGGCGACGACGAAAGCCCGGTTCGGCCCGAGCAGATCATCGAACCGCGCCGCCGTGAGGATGTGGACCGCAGCCTGTGGACCACGTTCAACGTCATTCAGGAGAACGTCATTCGTGGCGGATTGCATGGCCGCAAGCGCAACGCCGAAGGCCGCATCCGCCGCAGCCAGACTCGCGCGATCAACGGGATCGACCAGAATGTCACTCTCAACCGCGCGCTGTGGACGCTGGCAGAGGGAATGCAGCGCTTGAAGGCGGCGTAAGCCGCACTGCCGTAGGGCCGGGCTTCGGTCCTACGGCGCTTTTCTGGACCAGCGAAATCGCGGCGCCCGCGCTCCCGAAGGTCGCGCGGGCGCCGCTACTAGCGCGCTCGCCGGGCTATGCCCGGCTCGCGATTTGAGAGGAAAAAGGTTAATCGCCGGCGGTCTGGTCGATTTCGGCGACAAGTTCAGCCGGCGTGATACCAAGTGGGGAGGCCAGGTGAAACAGCGTCACGACTGTAGGATTACGGCGGCCTCGTTCCAGATCGCTGACATATTGCTGCGTAAATCCCGACGTCTCGGCGAAACGCTCTTGGGTAAAGCCCTTCTCCTTCCTGAGTCGGGCGAAATTCAGTCCCACTAGGCGGCGCATATCCATGCGCGCCAAGCTGGACGATACACAATATCCGGTTTATCCCATATAAGGTGTATCGCAGGTTCAGCGCCGCCCTTCGCTGCGCCAGATGCAACGAACGATGCGAGATTTGCGCGTAGCCAGCGCATGTATTTGGTCTAGGTTGGTTAATGGGGAACATGACGGGGGCGCCATGAGCATCAGCCGTTTCGCGGATCGCGCGCCGGACGTATCGCAGCTCACCACTTATGACGAAAGCCATTTGGTGGATTATCTGCGCCTGCTCGATGCCAATGACGAGGGAGGTGATTGGCGCGAGGCTGCCGCCTGTATTCTCGGCATCGACGCCACCGCAGAACCGCACCGGGCGAAGACGATGCACGACAGCCATCTTGCGCGTGCGCGATGGATGACCGAGATTGGTTACGCCTATTTGCTCGGTTGTGAGCGACCGCTAAAGCGTTAAGATTCAATCCATTTCGGTGTATTTTGCTTCTGAAGGTGCGCCGCCATCGACATTGTTGAGTGCAACCTTCGCGCTATTGCATGACCTCTGACGCGGCAAAGTTGTCGCTCCCGAAATATGCGCCAAGCGCACCTGGGAGGATGCAATGCCGACGCCACCGGGACGGCGCCAGCGGCCCGCCGGCGGATTATCCGACGCGAGCGGACGCGCCGAAATAGCCGCCGAGTTCCTGCGGAGAAACCGCACGTACCGCGCCGAACATGCGCAGATGCAGCAACGCATCGCGGACGGTGCCGTCGCGAAGAACGCCGCAGAGGCGGCGTTCGCGCGGCGCTGGGGGTTGTCTTTTCGCTACGGCGCCGGATGACCTCTCAGACCCAGTCGTCTGGCGCCCGGAACTGACCGCCGTCACGGTCATTCTCGACACCGCGCCGGATGGGTTCGAGACCGCCGCCCCGGTCGATCCGCGCGCGCTCGGCGCGTTGCTCGCCGACCTGGCCGGGATCGACGGACGCCATATTATCGTCGGCGACGCGGCCGGCGAGCATCGGCTGTGGCTGCGCGACCCGATGCCCGGACGTTCGCTCGCTGCCGTCATTCCCCTCGACAAGGATTTCCTGACGCGCATCGCCAGCTTGTTGCGTTTCCACCGCCGCTTGCTCGGCCGCGCGGCGGGTCCGCTGCCGCGCGGCTGGCCGCTCACCGCCTACCGGCTGGCGCGCCTTGACCTGATTCTCCGTGCGCTCGACCTGCGCCACGGCGGCGCGACCTATCGCCAGATCGCGGCCGAGCTGGGGCGCGAAGATGCGACCAAGCTGTCCGCGAGCGACTGGAAGATGTCCGCGTCACGTTCGTTCGTGGTCCGGCTGGTCCGCGATGGTATCGCGATGATGAACGGCGACTACCGCAAACTGCTTCGCATCCGCTGATCCGCCTTCTTCGGCGATACCCTCTAGAGGGTGGTCGCATCCGTGCAGCCGCACATCTTCATACCCCACCCGGCCGCATCCATTCTGCCAGTTTCGCCTCCTGCCGCCACCGCCCGCAGGAGCCGTCACTTGTCTGATACGCCCACCAACCTGCCGCCCCGCTTCCTGCGCACGCCGGAAGCCGCTCGCTTCCTCGGCCTCTCCGGCCGCACGCTGGAGAAGCATCGCTATTTCGGAACCGGCCCGGCCTACCGCCGGATCGGCGGCCGCGTCGTCTATTCGGTCGATGACCTGCGCGCTTGGGCCGACATCGGCATCAAGCACTCGACCTCCGATCCCGGCCAAGACGACCTCATGCCCCGCGCAGATTCAGCCATCGCCCGGAGCCGGCGATGACCGTGCCGCCGTCACCCATCCGCCACCGCCAGCCGTCTGACGACGGCATGACGCGGGTGGAATTGACCTGGATCGAGAAGCGGGTCGAGCACTGGATCAGGTTCGGCCGGGTCGCGGTGGACGAGATCGTCGATCGCCGCCGTCGCATCGTTCGTTTCCGTCCCGGCGCGATCTTCGCCTTCGTCCGCTGGGCGGCGAACGACTATGGCACGGTCAGCTCGCGCATCGACATCGTGCGCGCGGTCGGCGCCGGCGAGCCGTTCACGACGCTCCCGTTCGTGCGGCCGGGCGGCGATATCCTGCTCAAGATCGAGGGCTGGCCTAAGGTCAGCCAAGTGCTCGCCGCGATCGACGCGACCGAGGCGGCCGGCGTCGATCCGTGCGACGCCGCGCCGGATCATTGGCGGCACGTCCACAACCGTATCGCCGCCGGACAACCGCCGCGGCCCTATACGATGGAGCGCCATCGCGCGTGGCTCAAACGCCGGGAGATTGAGCGATGACCCGCCGTGGATGGGCCATTGCGACGGTCGCCGCCGCAACGCTGTTCGGCGCATCTTTCGCCGCGATTGCAGTGCTCGACCCGCTGCCGCGCGTCGTCTGGAACGCCAGCGCCAGCGCGCCGATCGGGCTCTACCGCATCGAGCCGTTGCACGATCCGCCGCTCGGCGCACTCGGCGCACTCGTCGCCGTGACGCCGCCACCGGCGCTGGCGCGCTGGCTGGCGGAGCGCGGCTATCTCGGCGAGCGCGTGCCGCTGTTGAAGCATGTCGCGGCGCGGCCGGGGCAGATCGTGTGCCGCATCGACGCGGTGGTAAGCGTCGATGGGCGGCCCGTCGTCGTCGCCCGGCAGCGCGACGGCCGGGGCCGTCCGCTGCCGGTCTGGCAGGGCTGCCGAACGCTGCGCGCCGGCGAGCTGCTGATGCTCAACCCCGACCACGCCGACAGCATGGACGGCCGCTATTTCGGGCCGCTGCCGGCCTCGTCCGTGCTCGGCCGCGCCATCCCCATCCTCACCCGCGACACGCCCGACGCGCCGCTCATGTGGCGCTGACCCGCTTTTCCGCCTGCCAACCCAAAGGAGATTCCCATGCAGATCGGCAGCTTCTTCCGCACCGCCAACGGCTACGAAGGCATCATCGAGACGGCGACGCTCGACATCCGTATCTCGATCGTTCCGGCCGAGCAGAGCGACGCCGATAAGGCGCCAGACTGGCGCGTCCACCGCGGCGACAGCGGCGAAGGCCCGGAGATCGGCGCCGGCTGGAACGAGACCGGCGAACGCGCCGGGGATTACGTCTCGCTGCGCATCGACGATCCCGCGTTCGTGCAGCCGATCCGCGCCGCCCTGTTCCAGAGCACCGGCGACAAGTCGGCCTGGTCGCTGCGCTGGAACCGCCAGCCGAAGTCGCGCGAGCAGGATTGATCCCGTGCGGCCGATCATCATCCCTTTGTTCGCGGGAAAGCCGTCTCATCCCTTCGTCCCGCTCGGTCGCAGGCCGGCCGGGGCGCGCAGCGAAGGTCAAGGGCGGCCGGAGGCCGGCGCTTCGCGCGCACCCTTTACCGTAGCGAGCACGCTGGCAGGCTGGCGGCGGAGCGGAGTCGGATCGGCGGTGGTGGTTGCTGTCGTCCTGCTGTCCGGCGGCGCTGTGTCTGCCCCGGCGATGGCGCAAGATGTGCCGGCCGCGCGATCGGCAGCCGTCCATCCTTACGCTGGTCATGTCGCCGAAGCCGCGCGGCGGTTCGGCATTCCCGAGGCGTGGATATGGGCGGTGATGCGCGTCGAGAGCGGCGGCAATGCCCGCGCCGTCTCGCGCGCCGGGGCGATGGGCTTGATGCAGATCATGCCCGCGACCTGGGCAAGGCTGCGCACCCGCCACGGCCTCGGCTCCGATCCGTTCGACGTGCGCGACAACATCATGGCGGGCGCGGCCTATCTGCGCGAGATGCACGACCGCTACGGCAACGCCAGCGCGATGCTGGCGGCCTATAATGCGGGACCAGGGCGCTACGACGACTTCGTGTCGCGCGGCCGTCCGCTGCCGCCCGAGACGGTCGGCTATCTCGCCCAGCTCGCACCGATCACCGGCGCAGCGGGCGCAGTAGCGGTGACGGCGACCGCTACGCCTGATCCGTTTGCATGGCGTCGTGCGGCGCTGTTCGTCCGCACCGCCAGCGCCGCTTCGGACGCCGTGGGCGGGCAATCGGACGGCGACGAAGCCGCGTCCAAGCTATCGACCGACCGGCCGACAACCGGCAACGTTCGCGCTGGTGATCCGCCGGCCAATGAGCCGCGCGACACGCTGTTCGTGTCCCGCGCCCGCGCGGGCCGACCGAAATGATCGGCCTGTCGCTCCCTTCATCTGTCCGAAGCAGTAAGGGCGCTGGGGAGGAGGAAAACGGCAGGGACAGACGAGGGCAAGATACAAGCCGCACCCCGTTTCGCCGAAAAGCCGAGGCTTTTCATATGGCTAACGTGGGGGCGTTGGTCGGCGAGCGTGCCGCTCGGAAGGAAAAAGCCAGGTATTTCAACGCGCCGAACGGCACCACGGCCGGTTTTCGGCGGAAAGCGGCCCGGTCATGAGCGACCAGCGCGAGTTCCGCGTTCGGCCGGGCAAGGCGAAGCGCAGCAAGGCGCAGGGCCGCAATGCGCGCGGGCTTGTCGCCGAGGTGCTGCGCATCGCCGCGATGAGCGGCGGCAGCCAGCGCGGCGGCTGGGGCGGACCCAGCCGGCGCGGCCAATCGAGCTTCGGGAAGGGCCGCACGGCCTTCGCGCGCAGCCGCCTGTTCGGCTCTGGCCGGCGCGTACTGGTGAAGGCGCTGCCGGTGCGCCACCGTATCGGCGGCCGGCGCATGGCGCTGCTGTCCGCGCACACCGCTTACCTCAAGCGCGAAGGCGTCACCCGCGACGGCTCACCGACGCGCATGTTCGACGCCGAGTCTGACCGCGCCGATGATCGTGCGTTTGCCGATCGGTGTAAGGATGATCGGCATCATTTCCGCATCATCGTCTCGCCCGAGGATGCGAGCGAGCTGACCGACCTTCGCGAATATACCCGCGACCTTGTGCGCCAGATGGAGGCGGACCTGGGAACGCGGCTCGATTGGGTCGCGGTCGATCACTGGAACACCGACAACCCGCATGTCCATCTGCTGGTGCGTGGGCAGACCGACCAGGGCGCCGATCTCGTCATGGCCCGCGACTATATCAGCCACGGCCTGCGCTCGCGCGCCGAGGAGCTGGCCTTCGCCGAGCTGGGGCCGAAGCCCGAGCATGAAATCAGCCAAGCGCTCGACCGCGAGGTGGCGGCGGAGCGCTGGACTCGGCTCGACACCGAAATCCAGCGCACCGCCGACGAGCTGGGCGTCATTGACCTGCGCCCGGATCGGATCGGCCCTGACGACCCGCGCCTCCGCCGCTTGATGGTCGGCCGGTTGCTGCACCTTGAGACGATGGGGCTCGCCGCCGAGGGCGAGCCGGGCCGATGGGCGGTCGCCGAAGGCGCGCAAACCAAGCTGCGCGAGCTGGCCGCGCGCGGCGATATCATCCGCACAATCGGCCAGGCGCTCAAGGATCACGGTCAAGATCGACCGCTCGACAGCTATGCAGTCGTGGGCGCCACGCCCGAGAAACCGATCATCGGCCGGCTGATCGACAAGGGGCTGCACGATGAACTGACCGGCGCGGCCTATGCCGTGATCGACGGCACGGACGGCCGCGCGCACCATGTCCGCTTGCCCGGCATCGAGGCGCTGGAGCACAGCCCCAAGCTCGGCGGCATCGTCGAGCTGCGCGCGATCGGCAAACCCGGCGAGCCGAAGCCGAGCCTGATCCTCGCAACGCGATCGGACCTCGACCTGTCGGCGCAGGTCAAGGCGCCCGGCGCAACCTGGCTCGACCATCGCCTGATCGAGCGCGGCGCGGGCGTCGCGGACGGCGGGTTCGGCGCCGAGGTGCGCCGCGCGATGGACGCGCGCACCGACCATCTCGTTAAGGAAGGGCTGGCGCGCCGGTTCGGCGAGCGGGCCGTGTTCGAGCGCGGCCTGATCGACACCCTGCGGCGGCGCGAGCTGGACTCGGTTGGCGCGAAGATCGCGGGCGAGACCGGCCTTGCCTATCGGCCGACGCAAGCGGGTGAGAAGATCGCCGGCGTCGTTCGCCAGCGGCTCGCGCTCGCGTCCGGCCGCTTCGCCATGATCGACGACGGCCTCGGCTTCCGCCTCGTACCCTGGGCAAGCGCCCTCGAACAGCAGCTCGGCCGTCAGGTGTCCGGCGTGATCCGTGACGGCGGCGGGCTCGACCTGATGATGGGCCGCAAGCGCGGCCTCGGCCTCTAGCCAGCGCAAGGAGACAAGCATGTCCGCGACCAAGATATTGTGGGGCCAGGTCATCACCGTGTTCCTGATCGTGCTCGCCGCCGTGTGGGGCGCGACGCAATGGACGGCGGCCGCGCTCGCCTATCAGCCCGAGCTGGGGCCGCCCTGGTTCATGGCTTTCGGCTGGCGGGTCTATCCGCCACCGGCCTTCTTCTGGTGGTGGTTCTCGTTCGATGCCTATGCGCCGGCCATATTCCAGACCGGCGCGTTCATCGCTGCGTCGGGCGGGTTCGTGTCGATCGCCGTCGCCATCGGCATGTCCGTGTGGCGCGCGCGCGAGCTGAAGAACGCGGAGACATACGGCTCGGCGCGCTGGGCCAGCGAGAAGGAGGTCCGCGGCGCAGGGCTGCTGGGGCCGAACGGCGTCGTGCTCGGCAGGCTCGCGCGCGATTACCTGCGTCATGACGGTCCCGAGCATGTGCTGTGCTTCGCGCCGACACGGAGCGGCAAGGGCGTCGGTCTGGTCGTGCCGTCGCTGCTGACCTGGCCGGGATCGGCGATCGTCCATGACATCAAGGGTGAGAACTGGCAGCTCACCGCCGGCTTCCGGTCGCAGCATGGTCGTGTGTTGCTGTTCGATCCGACCAACGCTGCATCAGCCGCCTACAACCCCTTGCTGGAGGTCCGGCTCGGCCAGTGGGAGGTGCGCGACGTGCAGAATGTCGCCGACGTGCTGGTCGATCCAGAAGGCAGTCTCGAGCGTCGGAACCACTGGGAAAAAACTTCGCACTCGCTGCTGGTCGGCGCGATCCTCCACGTCCTCTATGCCGAGGCCGACAAGACGCTGGCCGGCGTGGCGTCGTTTCTCTCCGATCCGTCACGCACGATCGAGCAGACGCTGGCCGCGATGATGGCGACGCCGCACTTGGGCGAGGCCGGCGTGCATCCTGTCGTCGCCTCGGCCGCGCGCGAACTGCTGAACAAATCCGACAACGAGCGATCAGGCGTGCTCTCGACCGCCATGTCGTTTCTTGGGCTCTACCGCGATCCTGTCGTCGCGCAGGTCACGCGAGCGTGCCAGTGGCGCATATCGGATCTGGTCGAAGGCGAGAGGCCGGCGACACTCTATCTGGTCGTGCCGCCCAGCGACATCTCGCGGACCAAGCCGCTCATCCGGCTCATCCTCAACCAGATCGGGCGCCGACTGACCGAGGAACTGACGCCCAAGGGCAACCGCCAGCGCGTGCTGCTGATGCTCGACGAGTTCCCGGCTCTCGGCCGGCTCGACTTCTTCGAGTCCGCGCTGGCGTTCATGGCGGGCTACGGGTTGAAAGCGTTCCTGATCGCGCAGTCGCTCAACCAGATCGAGAAGGCATACGGGCCGAACAACGCGATCCTCGACAATTGCCATGTCCGGGTGAGCTTCGCCACCAACGACGAGCGCACCGCCAAGCGTGTGTCGGACGCGCTCGGCACCGCGACCGAGATGCGGGCGATGAAGAACTATGCCGGGCATCGCCTGTCGCCGTGGCTGGGGCATCTGATGGTGTCGCGATCGGAGACCGCGCGCCAGCTCCTCACCCCTGGCGAGGTGATGCAGCTTCCGCCTGACGACGAGATCGTGATGGTGGCGGGGGTCCATCCGATCCGTGCAAAGAAGGCGCGCTATTTTCAAGACCGCCGCCTGTCCGAGCGGATCACGGACGCGCCCAGGCCGATCGCAGGCGCGGCGCGTCCCGATGACTGGACCGGTCGCGCCGCCGCGGCTGATCCGGCCGACGTGGCGCGGATAATGCGGGCGCAGGAGGACGCCGCCAATGGCGGGCTCCGCCGTGAACCCGAGCTGCCCGAGCATGTCGCCATCGCGCCAGAGACGCCACCACCGCCGGCGCAGGAGTTCGCAATCGTCGATGACGAGCAGGACGATGCGGTCCGGCAGGCGGCCGTGCGCCGGCGAATGCAGGGGCTCGCGCGGCAGGCGTCGCTCGACCCCGGCGACGGCATCGAGTTGTAGGCAGCCGTCGTGCGCGTTCGGCTCAACGTCTATTTTCCGCCCACGCTCGCCAAGCAGATTGACGAGCTGGCGATCCGGCGACGTATCTCGCGATCGGCGATCGTGGAGGCGGCGGTCACATCCTATCTGTCGCCGGACGGCGCAGATCGGATGGAGGCGGCATTTGCCCGGCGGCTCGACCGACTGACGCGGCAGGTTCAGCGATTAGAGCGCAACACCGGCCTCACGACCGAGGCATTGGCGCTGTTTGTGCGGTTCTGGTTGTCGGTGACGCCGCCGTTGCCCGACGAGGACCAGGCGGCCGCGCAGGTGAAGGGGCGTAAGCGCTACGACGGGTTCGTCGAGACGCTGGGGCGGCGCTACGCCAGCGGCAAGAATTTGCTAGACGAGATATCCGAAGATGTATGGCCCAAGCCTGGATCCGATGAAGACGAGCGTCGTTAGACCCGCAGATTGTCGAGGTGATCGTCCAGCGGAATAAAATTCGACGCTGCCTCTCTCAGTTCACGACCGGCATGGTTCCAAAAGACAACATCCACTTGGAAGCCATCATCGCGCAACATTTGGACGGCGGGGACATAGTCGTTGTCCCCTGAAACCAAGGTGAAGACGTCGTCGGGCTTGGCATTGCGATAGGCATCGCGGCTCATCGCGGCGACGATCCCCGTATCTATTTTCTTTTCCTTGTTCGCCACGTTTCGATCCTCGACGTGAACTTCGAAGCCGGCCTCGTCGGCAATCTGCCAAATCACGTCGTTCTGCGGCGGGCGCGAGCCGAAGAGCATCGCGCGGGCGACATCAGCTCGATTGTCTCCAGCCACGAATCGATAGAGCTTGCCGAAGCTCATGCGATATTCGTTATCGAGGATACGATAATCGAAGGCACAGATGTTTGGGGCCAGTCCCTTCCGGACAGCGCTGACCCGTTTGCCCTCGATGAATACGTTAGAGTTGTCGACGTAAATCCAGTCAGCCATCACCGAATCCCAAAGCATCGATCGAATGGTGTCGTTGTGCGCGTTCAATCGCCGCACTCCGACGAAGCACGGCTTTAGTACATTTTCGCTCCGTCGCCGATCCCGATTCTCGCTGTGTGCACGTGTCGCGCGCAATTTCGACGCCGGGTGAAATCGCCATCGGCTACGTATCTACCGCCCCGTCTACTACTCCGCCAAGTAGCTGTTGCAGCGGCTGAATTTCTGGCTCTCTTGATGCGCTGCTGACGCCGGGCGGCGGTTCGCCCGACCCAAGTGAGGGGCCAGTTCCTTGACCGTCCACCCGATCCGATCCGAGGCGAAGTCACGCGGTGCGAGAATGCTGCGGACGGCTCTCGGATCGTCGATTGCAGCCTGGCTTGACGACCCGGCTGTGATCGAGGTCATGTTGAACCCCGATGGGCGGCTGTGGGTCGATCGCCTCGGCGAAGGGATCAGCGACACCGGAGAACTGCTGTCCGCCGCCGATGGCGAACGCATCGTCCGCCTGGTTGCACATCATATCGGCGTCGAGGTTCATGCCCGATCCCCGCGCGTCTCTGCGGAGCTGCCCGAAGGTGGTGAGCGGTTCGAGGGTCTTCTGCCGCCCGTGGTCGCTGCGCCTGCTTTCGCGATCCGCAAGCCCGCAGTCGCGGTATTCACGCTCGACGACTATGTAGCCGCCGGGATCATGTCGGCGGCCGAGGCGGCGGCGCTGCGCGATGGTGTCGCGGCCCGCGCCAACATCCTGGTCGCGGGCGGCACCGGCAGCGGCAAGACCACCCTGGTCAACGCGCTGCTCGCCGAGGTGGCGAAGACCGCCGACCGTATCGTTCTGATCGAAGATACGCGCGAGCTGCAATGCGCCGCGCCAAACCTCGTTGCCATGCGGACCAAGGATGGCGTCGTTTCGCTATCCGATCTCGTCCGATCCTCGCTTCGTCTGCGGCCTGATCGCATCCCGATCGGCGAGGTGCGCGGCGCGGAAGCGCTCGACCTGCTCAAGGCCTGGGGGACCGGACACCCCGGCGGCATCGGAACCATCCATGCCGGCACCGCGCTAGGCGCGCTCCGGCGCATGGAACAGCTCATTCAGGAGGCCGTCGTCACGGTCCCGCGCGCGCTGCTCGCCGAGACCATCGACCTGATCGCAGTCCTGGTCCGCGATGGGCACGGTCGCCGTCTCGCCGAGCTGGCGCGTGTCGAGGGGCTGCACCCCGCCACCGGCGACTACCGCATCGCTTCGCTTTCCCAACCCCAGCCAGGAGACGTCAAATGATCCGTGCCCTTCGGCATGGCGCACGCCGCGCCATGCTCACCACTTCCGCCGGCGTGATCGCGCTGACCGTCGCCGTTCCCGCTTATGCGTCGGGGTCGTCGATGCCGTGGGAAGCGCCGCTCCAATCGATCCTCCAATCGATCGAGGGACCGGTCGCCAAGATTATCGCGGTCATCATCATCATCGTGACGGGCCTGACGCTGGCGTTCGGGGATACCAGCGGCGGTTTCCGCCGGCTGATCCAGATCGTGTTCGGCCTGTCGATCGCATTCGCCGCGTCGAGCTTCTTCCTGTCGTTCTTCAGCTTCGGCGGCGGAGCGCTGGTCTGATGGAAGCGAGCGAGCCGATCGCGGGCTTCTCCGCTCCCGTCCACCGGGCGCTGACCGAGCCGATATTGCTCGGCGGCGCACCGCGGGCGCTCGCCATCGTGAATGGCACGCTGGCGGGCGCGATCGGTCTCGGCCTGCGCCTCTGGGTGGCGGGTCTCGTCATCTGGGCGATCGGTCACGCGCTCTCGGTCTGGGCCGCGCGCCGCGATCCGCAGTTCGTGGACGTCGCCCGACGCCACCTTCGCTATCCGACCTGGATGCAGCCATGATGAGCCTTCGCGAATACCGTGGGCATGCGGCCCATCTCGCCGACTTCCTGCCCTGGGCCGCACTGGTCGGTGCAGGCGTTGTTCTGAACAAGGACGGCAGCTTTCAGCGCACGGCCCATTTCCGCGGCCCCGATTTCGACAGCGCCACGCCGGCCGAGCTGGTCGCCACGACCGCACGGTTGAACAGCGCGCTGCGTCGGCTCGGGTCGGGCTGGGCGATCTTCGTCGAAGCCCAACGCACACCCGCGCTCGATTACCCGGAGGCGGAATTTCCCGATCCCGTGTCTTCGCTGGTCGATCTGGAGCGGCGCGAACAGTTCCGCGAGGAGGGCGCACACTTCGAGAGCCGCTATTTTCTGACGTTGCTGTGGATGCCGCCGGCCGAGGAAGCGGCACGCGCTGAAGGCTGGCTCTATGAAGGGAAGTCCACCAGCGGCGTCGATCCGTGGGAGCTGCTCAAGGGCTTCACCGATCGCAGCGACCGCGTTCTGAACTTGATCGAAGGCTTCGTGCCCGAGGTCCGCTGGCTCGATGACGCCGAGACGCTGACCTACCTGCACAGCACCATTTCTACCCGACGCCAGCGTGTGCGTGTTCCCGAAACGCCCATGCACCTCGACGCACTTCTCGCCGATGAGCCGCTGACCGGCGGGCTGGAACCGCGCCTGGGCGACCATCACCTCCGCACGCTTACCATCGTCGGATTCCCGAGCGTCACATTCCCCGGCCTGCTCGACGAGCTGAACCGGCTCGCCTTCGGGTATCGCTGGTCGACCCGCGCGATCATGCTCGACAAGACCGATGCGACAAGGCTGCTGACCAAGATCAGGCGGCAATGGTTCGCCAAGCGCAAGTCGGTCGCCGCCATATTGAAAGAGGTGATGACCAACGAGGCATCGACGCTGCTCGACAGTGATGCCTCGAACAAGGCCGCCGATGCCGACACCGCCCTGCAGGAGCTAGGTGCCGACTATGCCGGCATGGCCTACGTCACCGCGACGGTGACGGTGTGGGACCGCGATCCTGCCATTGCCGCCGAAAAGCTGCGGCTCGCCGAGAAGGTCATCCAGGGCCGCGATTTCACCGTGATCCCCGAGGGCATGAACGCGATCGAGGCGTGGCTGGGGAGTCTTCCCGGTCACACCTACGCCAATGTCCGCCAACCCCCGATTTCCACGCTCAATCTCGCCCACCTGATCCCCCTGTCAGCAGTATGGGCGGGGCCGGAACGGGACGAGCATTTCGGTGCTCCCCCCTTGCTCTACGGCAAGACCGAAGGCTCGACCCCGTTCCGGTTTTCCCTTCATGTCGGCGATGTTGGCCATACGCTGATCGTCGGGCCGACCGGCGCGGGCAAGTCGGTGCTGCTCGCGCTGATGGCGATGCAGTTCCGCCGTTACGAGAACGGCCAAGTATTCGCCTTCGATTTCGGCGGCAGCATCCGCGCTGCCGCGATCGGCATGGGCGGCGACTGGCAGGATCTCGGCGGGATGCTCGCCGACGAGGCCGGCGACGGCGTGCAGCTCCAGCCGCTCGCCCATATCGACGATCCCGCCGAACGGGCATGGGCGGCCGAATGGCTGGCCGCGATCTTCGCTTCCGAAGGCGTCGCGGTCGATCCGCAGGCCAAGGAGCATATCTGGTCGGCGCTCGGATCGCTGGCCTCGGCGCCGATCGGCGAACGCACGCTCACGGGTCTTGCCGTCCTGCTGCAATCCCAGCAGCTCAAGCAGGCGCTCGCCTCCTACTGCATCGGCGGGCCGTGGGGCCGTTTGCTCGACGCCGAAGCTGAACGGCTTGGGCAAGCGGCGGTTCAGGCTTTCGAGACCGAGGGCCTGGTCGGTGCTGGCTCGGCCGCAGCCGTCCTGTCCTACCTGTTCCACCGGATCGAAGGCCGGCTCGACGGCTCACCGACGCTCATCATCATTGACGAAGGCTGGCTGGTCCTCGACAGCCCCGACTTCGCGGCGCAACTCCGCGAATGGCTGAAGACGCTCAGGAAGAAGAACGCCAGCGTCATCTTCGCCACCCAGAGCCTCGCTGACATCGAAACGTCCAGCATCGCGCCGACCATTATCGAAAGCTGTCCGACGCGCATCTTCCTGCCCAACGAGCGCGCCGCCGAACCGCAGATCGCGGCTATCTATGAGCGCTTCGGCCTCAATGCCCGGCAGATCGAAATCCTTAGTCGGGCGACGCCGAAGCGTGACTATTATTGCCAGTCGCGGCGCGGCAACCGCCTGTTCGAGCTGGGCCTGGGCGAGGTCGCGCTGGCCTTCGCCGCCGCGTCCTCGAAAACCGACCAGCTCCGCATCGCCGAATTGATCGAGACCCATGGGGCGTCCGCCTTCGCGGCCGAGTGGCTGCGCCATCGCGGCTGCGCCTGGGCCGTCGAACTTCTTCCCCGCAATCCCCGGCATCAACCTCAGCAGGAGTTACCGCTATGACCAGAATGAATCTTCGCCGCGCCATCCTGGCCGGCATGCTCGCCGCCACGGCCATCGCGCCGGTGGTCGCTCCGATGCCGGCCTATGCGCAATTCGGTTTTGGCGGGATCGTCTATGACCCGACCAATTATGCGCAGAACGTGCTGACGGCGGCTCGCTCGCTTAGCCAAATCAACAACCAGATCCAGCAAATCCAGCAGCAGGCGACGAGCCTCATCAACGAAGCGAAGAATCTCGCCTCGCTGCCGTTCAGCCAGCTCCAGCAGTTGCAGCAGCAGGTTCAGCGCACCCAGCAGCTTCTCGGCCAGGCGCAGCGCATCGCCTACGATGTGCAGAACATCCAGCAGGCGTTCACCAGCCGCTACACCGGCTCGGCGCTGACCGGCACGCAGGCGCAGATGGTCGCCAACGCGAATGCGCGTTGGCAGGATAGTGTCGGCGCGTTCGAGGACTCGCTGAAGGTGCAGGCCGGCGTCGTCGGGAATATCGACGGCGCGCGCACGACGATGACCGGCCTGGTCTCGGCCAGCCAGTCGGCGACCGGCGCGCTTCAGGCCGCGCAGGCTGGCAATCAGCTTCTCGCACTGCAATCGCAGCAGCTTGCCGACCTGACTGCCGCCGTCGCGGCGCAAGGTCGCGCGCAGGCGCTCGAATCCGCGCGGCATACGGCCGAGGAGGCGGAGGGGCGCGAACGGTTCCGCCGCTTCATGGGCAACTGAGGACAAGCGTCCGATGCTGCACGCATCCTCGCGCACCGCCAAGATCGCGGGCGTCGCCGCGCTGGCAGGCTTGATGATGACGGTGGCGATCGTCGCCGCCGTTCACAAGCCTGATCCCGCACAAGCCCCGGCCGCCGCTGTGCGCGGGGAGGCGCGCCACGACCGGCTCGCACGCGAACTCGAACGCTGCGCGACGCTCACCATGCCGGACTCGGGCTGCGAAGCGGCCTGGGCCGAGAACCGCCGCCGCTTCTTCCGTCAGGATGCTCCCGCGCCCGCAGCGGATGCCAGCGAACCCGCAGCTCCCGCAACCGAGACCCCCGCGCCATGAACGACACCAGCGTCATCGACACGTTCCTCAATGTCTTCGCCCGCTACATCGACAGCGGATTCGGCCTGCTCGGCGGCGAGGTCAGCTTCCTTTCGACCACGCTGATCGCCATCGACGTGACGCTCGCCGGGCTGTTCTGGGCCTGGGGCGCCGACGAGGACGTGCTTCAGCGCCTCGTCAAGAAGACGCTCTACATCGGCGTCTTCGCGTTCATCATCGGCAATTTCTCCAGCCTGGCCAATATCGTGTTCCAGTCCTTCGCCGGCCTTGGCCTCAAGGCGAGCGGCGGGGCGATGTCGCTGGGCGATTTCATGAAACCCGGCACGATTGCGGCGACAGGCTTGCAAGCCGCCAAGCCGCTGATGGATGCGGCAGGGCAATTCTCCAACCTGTGGGCGGTGTTCTCGAACCTCGCATTGATCCTCGTCCTGTTGCTCGCCTGGGTCATCGTAGTGCTCGCCTTCTTCATCATCGCGGTGCAGGTCTTCATCACGCTGATCGAGTTCAAGCTGGTGACGCTGGCTGGCTTCGTGCTGCTGCCCTTCGCCTTCTTCAACAAGACCGCCTTCATGGCCGAACGGGTGCTCGGCCATATCGTCTCCACCGGCATCAAGGTGCTGGTGCTCGCTGTCATCACCGGCATCGGCACGACGCTGTTCAGCCAGTTCACCAGCGCAAACCTCGGCACGGCCCCCGACATCAATCAGGTCATGGCGATCGCGCTCGCTGCTCTGTCGCTGTTCGGCCTCGCCATCTTCGGCCCCGGTATCGCCAACGGTATCGTCTCGGGCGGTCCCGCGCTTGGCGCGGGCGCCGCGGCCGGAACCGCGCTTGCCGCCGGCGGTGCGCTCGTCGGTGGCGCAGCCGCCGCCCGTCTTGGCGTCGGCGCGGCTGCCGGCGTGATCGGCGGCGCGGCCAGAGGCGGTGCGTTCGCTTCGGGGGCGGCGAGCAGCGCCTATGCGCTCGGCTCGGCCGGCAAGACCGGCGGAGCGGCCGTTGCGGGCGGTGCCGCCGGCGTTGGCCGAGTGGCAGCGGGCGCGGCCATGTCGCCGCTCCGCAAGGCAGCAGCATCCCTAAAAGATAGCTATCGCTCGGGTGGCCGCGCGGCCGTGACCGCAACGGGCGGCACGATCTCGGGGGGCGCCTCGTCGCCCGCGCCGTCGCCTGATGGACCGCCCGCCTGGACAGCCAACATGAAACGCCGCTCGGAGCTAACCCACGGCGCCACCGTCGCCGCCCACACGCTGCGTTCCGGCGACGGTGGCGGGAGCGGTGCGTCCGTCGATCTCAGCCAGAAGGACTAACCGCCCATGTTCCGACGCCCAACCATCCGCTACGGCCAGACCCCCGAGCCGACCACACCCTATCAGCGCGCCGCCCAAGCCTGGGACGACAGGATCGGCTCGGCCCGCGTGCAGGCGAAGAACTGGCGGCTCGCCTTCTTTGGCGCGCTGGCGCTCTCGGGCGGACTTGCAGGTGGCCTCGTCTGGCAATCCGCGCGTGGTCATATCGTGCCGTGGGTCGTGCAGGTCGATAAGCTCGGCGACGCGCAGGCCGTCGCGCCCGCAGAGGCCGACTATCGTCCCACCGATCCGCAGACCGCGTTCCACCTCGCCCGGTTCATCGAGCAGGTGCGCAGCATCCCTGCCGATCCGATCATCGTCCGCCAGAATTGGCTTCGCGCCTACGACTTCACCACCGACAAAGGCGCGCTGTTCCTCAACGACTATGCGCGGGCGAACGACCCCTTCGCTCAGATCGGCAAGGTCCAGGTCGCGGTGGACGTGTCGAGCGTGATCCGTGCTTCGCCCGACAGCTTCCGGGTGGCCTGGACAGAGCGGCGCTATCAGGACGGCAGCCTTGCCGCCACCGAGCGCTGGTCGGCCATCCTCACCGTTGTTTTCGTGGCCCCGCGCACGCCCGACGCCCTGCGCAAGAACCCGCTCGGGGTCTTCGTCAACGCCCTCAACTGGTCAAAGGAGCTGTCGCAATGAGACGCCCAATGCTTCGTCGCGCCGCCTCGGCGGTCCTGCTCGCCACAACCTCCGTGCTCGCCGCTTGCGCCACCACGTCAGCCAAGCCGCCGGCCATCGCCTATGACAATCCGCCGCCGGCCGAGATCGCGGCCACTCCGGCGCCCGAGCCGCCCAAGCCGGTCGAGGTGGTGGCGATCCCCGAGCCGCTGCCGCTTCCAGGCCAGTTGAAGCCAGTCGGCGAAAGCCCGCGTCCGCCGGAATCCGCCGATCCGCGCAACCGTGTCGACGCGGCTAACGCGGCTGCCCGCATGCAGCCGGTGCGCGACGGCTTCCTCAATGCGATCCAGCAATATCCGTGGACGGACGGTGCGCTCTATCAGGTCTATGCCGCGCCCGGCCAGGTGACGGACATCGCGCTTCAGGAAGGCGAGCAGCTAGTCGGGGCCGGGCCGGTTGCGGCGGGCGATACCGTGCGCTGGATCATCGGCGATACGACCAGCGGCGCGGGCGCGACAGCTCGGGTGCATATCCTCGTTAAACCAACCCGGCCCGACCTTTCGACCAACCTCGTCATCAACACCGACCGGCGCACCTATCATTTGGAACTGCGCGCGGGTGCAGCAACCTACATGGCGTCGGTGAGCTGGACCTATCCGCGAGATGCGCTGATCGCTTTGCAGGGCCGCAACGCTGCTGCCGCGGCCACCGTGCCGGTCGCGGCTGGCGTGGACCTGGCAGCGCTCAATTTCCGCTACCGGATCGACGGCGATCGTGCGCCATGGCGGCCGGCCCGCGCCTTCGACGATGGCCGGCAGGTGTTCATCGAATTTCCGGCCGGGATCTCGCAGGGCGAGATGCCGCCGCTGTTCGTGACCGGCGCAGCCGGCGACGCCGAACTGGTCAATTACCGCGTGCAGGGCCGTTACATGGTGGTCGATCGCCTGTTTGCCGCCGCCGAGCTGCGCCTGGGCGACAAGCGCAGCGAGCGGCGCGTGCGGATCGTGCGCGACGATGGCCGGGAGCGGCGCTGATGAGCGATCCTTCCGACATCCCCGTCGCCGAAGCGGTCGCGCGTCCGGCCGATCGCCAGGCCTTCCAGCTCCGGGGCGATCCGCCGCGCGTCATGCGGCTTTCGCGCAAAGCGCTTGCCGTGGTGGGCGTCGCCGCCGGTCTCGGCATCGGCGGCTCGTTGATCTACGCCTTGCGGCCGGTCGGTCCGCATGAAGCGAAGGAACTCTACAACACCGACAGCCGCCCAGGGGAGGCGATCACATCCGGTCCCAAGGACTACGGCCATGCCCCAAAGCTCGGGCCGCCGCTCCCCGGTGATCTCGGGCGCCCGATCGTCTCCGCGCAGCAGCGCGGCGAGGCCGTTCCCGTGCCGCCGATCGGCGCGCAAGCCGGCCAGCCCGATGCCGGCGCGCGAGCCGAGGAAGCCGCCCGCCAGCGCATCAGCCAAGAGCGTGACGCAGCGCGAACCAGTTCGGTCTTCCTGGGCGGCGGCACGGCCGCCGTAGCCGGAGCGGCAGCGCAGCCCGTCGCCGCCGTGCCATCAGATACGCCGGCTCCCGCACAGCAGGCCGCCAGCCAGGGCGACCAGGCTGCAAAGCAGGCCTTCATGGCGCAGGCGTCCAACCAGCGGACGGTCAGCGTCGAGCGGCTGACCGCTTCGGCATCGCCCAACATCGTCCAGGCTGGCAGTATCATCCCGGCCGCGCTCATCACCGGCATCCGGTCGGACCTTCCCGGCCAGATCACCGCTCAGGTGACGCAGAACGTCTATGACAGCATCACCGGCCGAATCCTGCTCATCCCGCAGGGCGCGCGGCTGATCGGCGAATATGATAGTCAGATCACCGCCGGGCAGACCCGCGTGCTGCTCGCCTGGGATCGGCTGATCCTGCCGGATGGCCGCTCGATCGTTCTCGAACGCCAGCCAGGCACCGACGCCGCAGGATATGCGGGCTTGCAGGATCGCGTCGACCAGCATTGGGGCAACATGCTCAAGGCCGCCGCCATCTCCACGCTGCTCGGCATCGGGTCCGAGATGGCAACCAATAACAACAGCTCGCTGGTGCAGGCGCTTCGCTACGGGACGCAGGACACCATCAATCAGACGGGACAGCAGATCGTGCGCCGCCAACTCGACGTGCCGCCGACGCTCACCATCCGACCGGGCTATCCCCTGCGCATTGTCATCACCCGCGATCTCGTGCTCGAATCCATCGGAGGAACGCGATGACCAAATTGAAGCTGGGGCCACTCGCCGACGATAGGCCGGTCAAGCTCACGGTGGAGATACCCGCCACCGTCCATCGAGACTTGCAAGCCTATGCCGCGGCGCTGGCGGCCGAGACGGGCGGCTCGCCGGCCTCACCCGAAAAGCTGGTCGCGCCGATGCTCGCGCGGTTCATGGATACCGATCGCGGCTTTCGGCGGCGGCGCACAAAAAGCGATTGAAGCTTGTCGGCCTCAGTGGCCCATGAATTTCTTGAATCGTTCACGGCCTTCGGCTTCCGTCACGGCCTGCTGGGCGTTGGTGCATTCGTCGCCGCGCACCGAGCCGTCGCGGCATCCGGCGACCACGCGCCGCGCTTCGTCGAGGTTCGCGGCGAAATACTGCATACCACGCGCTGCCCCTGGTGCGGCGATCACGGGGGCAGGACTGACGGCCATCGCCGACGTGGCGGGCGGCATGATGATCGGACGCAGCGCAAATCCCGCGCCAAATCCGATGACGAGCATGGCGAGCGCGACGATGAATATCTTTACTTGCGTCATGATGTTTAGCTCCCAAGCAAATAACATTCCGCCGGACTCTCCGAGATTTTGAAGGATAGCGCGTAGCGAGTCTTTATGAAATGGAGGAAGCGCCGGAGTGCGGGATTACTATTGTCATCGTGCCAGTATCCTGAATATCCAATCAACATCGGCCCCTGTTCAGCATGAACAGGTCGATAAACCACGTCTGGATAGCGCGCGCCGGTGCTGCCTTCGCAGACAATGGTGAGGCCAAGTCCATCGCCGAGCAGGCTCAAGATTGTCTCGCGGCTGCATTGATGCATTCTGACACTTGCTTGCATTCCTCCGACAGACAGTCGGCCAAGTAGCATGTCGCGGATTTCCGGGCCGGGGTCCGTTGTGGGGAGAAGAAAACGCTCACCGCGTAGATCGGTCCAATGCACTATCTCGCGTTCGGCCAAGGGATGGCTGGCAGGTAATGCGACCAGTACGCGCTCGCTCCAGAACGGCTCACGTCGATAGCCGTCGTGGTCCGCTTCCCCCGCCAGAATGGCGATATCTATCTCCCCAATATCAAGGCCAGCAAGCAGGACGGCTCGTTCTGCTTCTACTCCATCCAAGTCGACGTCCGGATGAGCACCGCGCCAGCCAATCACAGTGGCCCGCAGATTACCGGCCGACAATGAACAATAATGTCCGATCATCAACCCGCCAGCGCGACCCTGACCAGCGGCGCGTGTCACGGCGATCAGTTTATCTGCACCAGCGACCATCGGCCTAGCACCCCGAATAAAGTCTTTTCCTGCGATGGTTGCGCTAACTCCCGAACGAGACCGCTCAAAGATTTGGACTCCGATTACTCGCTCTAACCTGGCGACGTTTCGACTCAGTGTGGATTGTTCCACGCCCAATGCCCGCGCCGCCTTGTAGAAGCTACCATGATCGGCGGCGGCGATGGCATGGCGGAGCAGGCGGATATCGAAGGGCATTCATTTACTGCCAGCTTCGATAATATTGGGGCGAGGATATATCTCCAGATATTTCCCCGCCCCGCTCGCTAGCGATTTGTTCTTATTGCCAGCGAGCCCTGACCGTCCAGCTTTCCTCTGGGGGCGAGGAGATAGCAATGGACGGCCGGTCAATGTTTCGATGCGGTTTGGACGATCAGCGCGCATTTCAGTGCTTTCATAGCTCATCAATGCTTTTATGAGCGTCCGGCGTGGAGGCAGCCATCTTTCGATTCCCGCGCAGCACATCGATTTCATCCTGCCGGCGTCGCAGATAGTATTCGCGCGCTGTGACGTAGGGCTGTGCCTGTGCCCGTTGCTCGCGAAGTTCTGCGTCAAACCGGATACGCCGGTCGAGCGCGCGCGGCACGCCGGTCCCTGCGCTGTAGGCCAGCCGGTTGAACGGAACGCCGATGGCGGTGGGCAGCACCATACGATCCATCAGGCCGCCAATCAGATCCCGGACAGTCGTCGGCCCAACCACTGGCAAAAACAGGAATGCTCCGGGCTTTACGCCATAGAACCCGAAGCTGTCGGCGAACCCGTTGGGACGATGCGGGAGGCGAAATGGTTTTCGCTTGGCAATATCGAATAGTCCCGCTGCGCCAAGCGCCATGTTGACTGCGAAGCGGCCGACGGTCTCGGCGGCCTTGCCGACCTTGTGCTGGATCAGGAAATTCAGAAAGACGACAGGTTCGTCGAGATTGGCGAATGCGTTGTGCAGGCCATCACGTATTGGTCCGGGGATGATATGCCGATAGCCCATGGCCACTGGCGCCACCACCGCATGATCGACAGACTGCGTGATTTCAAACGACTTGAGATTGGCTGGTTCCAGCGGGTCGACGCGGGCTGAGCGCGACGAGGCTGTGACGACAATTGTGTCTTTTGCGTCCGCTGTACCATTCTGGATTGATGCGTCCTGGCTTGCTGGGCCTTCTTGCTCAACGGGCGACTGTGGGGCCGATGGCGCCAGATCGAGCGCCGGTGGCGTGATGGCGGGCTGTGTCGCGTCTGATGCGGGGCGCGCGACGGCCGAATTTGGCTGCACCGGCGCCGACGCGACTTGATCTGGTCCGAGAAATGGCGGCGGTGAAGAAACTTCGCTCGCGACCGAGGCAAGGAACAAGCTTAGCATCTTATCTTTTCTCCTCGTCCGGTGCCCAGATGCTGTGTGAATCGATCTGAAGCTTGAGGAGCGCCCGGTCGGCTTCCGACCGGGCATCAATTTCCAGGCGGTGCGCCTCCTGCGCCTGCCGCCGGGCATAAAGAAGATCGGTCAGATCGATCTGGCCGAGTTGATATCCTCGCGCCATCTTGGCGGCCGCGTCGGCGGCGCTGCGCATCGATAGATCGGCGTTGCGCCAGGCATCGTAGCGGGTGCGGGCGTTGGAAAGGTCCGCATTGGCGATGGCCTGGATATTGCGTTGTATCGCCGCCAATTCCATGCGCGCGGCGTTGGCCTCGGCTGAGGCTTGATCCGCCGCTGCCCGGCGATAACCGCCGCCAAGCGGGATCGAGGCGACGACACCCGCGCCCTTTTCCAGGCCGCCGCGCTCGCTGAACAAACGGACGCCGAACGACGGATCAGCGATACGATCCGCCCGAACCCGCTGAGCCGTGACGCCGAGGCGCTGCGCTTCCTTGTCCGCTGCACGGATCTCGTGGCTGCGCTCGATCACGAGATCGCGCATCGTCTCCAGCCCCACATCGGGAAGCGTCGGGGGCGCAAGTTCCGGGGGCTCGGATGGCAAGGGAATGTCGGGGAAGGCCGCGGCGAGGGTGACACGCGCCTGCTCGCGGATAGAGAGGGACGATGCCGCCTGCGCGCGGGCCTGAGCGAGCGCTGCTTGCGCCTGGTCAAGATCGAGCTGGGCGGCGTCACGCAGCGCGACTCGCCGTTTCACCGCCGCGATCGATTCTTCCAGCCCCCTGACCGTGTCCATATCGTTTCGATAATGAGTCCCGGCAGTCAGCCAGTCGTGCCAGAGGCTCGACAGGATCAGCGCCGTCTGGTGACGGACATCCTCCATCTGGTTCTCGGCCACCTCGATCCCCAAGGTGCCAGCCTTGCGGTCCAGCGCGGCCTTGCCCGGCAGGCGGAAAGGGCGGCTGATCGTTGTGTCGAACTCGTCGAAACCGCCTTCGCGATCCACCGTGCGGCGGATGTAGCTACCGCTCACCGTCACTTCATGCGGGCCTTTGCGAAGCATGTCGCCGCGCGCTCGCGCAGCCTCGACACGGGCGAGGGCAGCGGCAACGCTGGGATGACTGTCGAGCACCTCGTTGACCTTCTCTGCTGGCGGCAGGTCGGCGCGCTGGGCGAGCGCAGGCGTTGCGCCAAATGCGAGGCAACAGGCAAAGGCGACGACCCGCATCAGGCGATCCTTCCCTGATCGACGAGCGGAACGGTTCGCCACCGCACTGGCAGGTCGCGCCTTGCCTCTTTCACTGCGCGAAGCAAATCCGGCACCATGTCCTCGCCGACGATCAGTTCGACTGTCGTGCGCTTGAGTTCGCCGGAAACCCGCTCGGCGGTCCCGGCATCGTCGAAGTCACGACCACGCACAGCCTCTGCCCGGATATGGATCGGCGCCCGGGAGACGGTACGAATGGCGTCGATCAACGCTTCGGCGTCGGGGACAGCGCAATGCAGGGTGAACAGGAGATCAGGCATTTTCGGTTTCTCCGGCGCTTTCGCCAAAGCGCTCGAACAGGATCGGCAGCAGGATCAGCGTCAGCAGAGTGGACGTGATGAGGCCGCCGATGACGACGATGGCGAGCGGACGCTGGATTTCCGATCCCGGCCCGCTGGCGAACAAGAGCGGCACGAGGCCGAAGGCGGTGATGCTGGCGGTCATCAGCACGGGCCGCAGTCGCCGCTGCGCGCCGAGCCGTACCGCCTCGGCCATGCCTAGCCCTTCCGTGCGGAGCTGCCGGAAATAGGCGACGAGCACCAGCCCGTTGAGCACCGCGATGCCGAGCAGGGCGATGAACCCGACCGAGGCGGGGACCGAAAGATATTCGCCCGACACCCAGAGCGAGATCAGTCCGCCGACCATGGCGAAGGGAATATTGGCGAGGATCAGCAGCGACGCGCGGAGCGAGCGCAGAGTCGCCAACAGCACGAGGAGGATCAGTCCCAGCGCGATCGGGATCACCGTCATCAGCCGTGCCGAGGCGCGCTGCTGATTTTCGAACTGGCCGCCCCAGACGATGCTGTATCCTGCCGGAAGCCGTACCTTCGCTGCCACGGCCGCCTTCGCCTCATCGACATAGCCGACCAGATCGCGCCCGGAGACGAACGCCTGCACCAGCGCAAAGCGTGAGCCGTTTTCGTGATCGAGCTTCACCGGCCCCTGCGTGCGCTCCACCCGCGCCATGTCGTTGACGCGCGCGAGCGTGCCATCAGGCGTGCGCAATTGCAGATCGGCGAAGCGCGCGGCGTCCTTGCGAAGGCTCTCATCGCCGCGGATGACGATCGGCGTCCGCTTCTGCCCTTCCGCCACGACACCCGCGCGCATCCCCTCGACCTGAGCGCGCAAGGCATCCTGCATCTGGTCGACCGGCATTCCGAACCGCCCGGCCGCCGCGCGGTCGATGTCGAGCTGAAGATAATCCACGCTGTCGTTGGCGACCGTCAGCACTTCGGACGCGCCGCGCACGCCGGACAGCGTGTGCTGGATCTGGCCGGCGAGATCGGCGAGTGTGTTGAGGTCGGGGCCGAATATCTTGACCGCGAGATCCCCGCGCGCGCCGGTCAGCATCTCGGACACGCGCATCTCGATCGGCTGGGTGTAGCTGGGAGTGATGCCGGGAAGCCCCTCCAGCGCCTTGCGGATTTCCTCGATGACAAAATCCTTGTTGCCGCGCCATTCGGAGCGTGGCTTCAATCGGACGAAGCTGTCGGTCTCGTTGAGGCCCATCGGATCGAGGCCGATTTCGTCCGAACCGACGCGGGCGATCACGTCCTCGACCTCGGGCACGGCCCGGAGCGCGCGTTGCACGGCCAGATCACCGGCAACCGACTGGTCGAGGTTGATCGAAGGCAGCTTGGTGAGTTGGACGATGACCGAGCCCTCGTCCATCGTCGGCATGAAGGTCTTGCCAACCGCGCCATAGGCTATGCCAGCCAGCACCAGTCCCAGAGCAGAGAGGCCATAGACCAGCTTTTTGCGCGCGAACGCGCCGTCCAGCAGCACGCGGTAGCGCGGGCCAAGCTGGCGCATGATCCACGGCTCGCCATGGTGGCCGCTTTTGAGGCCGAAGGAGGACAGTACCGGCACCAGCGTCAGCGCCAGCAGGAGAGAGCCTGCGAGCGCGAAGACGATGGTGAGCGCGACAGGGGCGAACAATTTGCCCTCCAACCCTTGCAATGAGAGCAACGGCAGGAACACCAGCGCGATGATGAGGATGCCGGCCGAGACCGGGACGATCACTTCGCTGGTCGCACGAAACACATGGTTGAGCCGGGGCGTATCTCCATCGTGATCGCGGCCGAGCCGTTCGACCACATTCTCGACCACTACCACCGCGCCATCGACCAGCATCCCGATCGCGATCGCAAGCCCGCCAAGGCTCATCAGATTGGCGGAGAGGCCCATGCCGCGCATGAAGAGGAAGGTGATGAGCGCGGCCATCGGCAAGGTCGCGGCGACGATCGCGGCCGCGCGCCAGTCGCCCAGGAACAGGATCAGCAGCACGACGACGAGGACGGTCGCTTCGAGCAGCGCCTCCTCGACGGTGCCCACCGCCCGTTCGATCAGGTCAGAGCGATCATAGAACACATTGATATGCGTGCCTGCGGGCAAGCCGCGCTCGACCTCGGCGAGGCGCGTGCGAACGCCGTCCACCACCTGCCGGGCGTCCGCCCCGCGCAGCGCGATTACCAACCCTTCGACCGCTTCGGCCTTGCCGTTCTTGGTCACCGCGCCATAGCGGGTGAGGCTGCCAGTTCCGACCGTGGCGACGTCGCCAAGATGCACGATCCGCCCATCACGGCTGGCAACGACGAGCGATTGCAGGTCTTCGACATTGCGGATCGCGCCAACCGCGCGGACGATCAGCGCTTCCTCGCCATTGGCGAGGCGACCCGCACCATCGTTGCGATTGCCGCTTTCGATTGCCGCACGCAGATCGGCAATCGAAAGCTTCGCGGAGGCCAACGCCACCGGATCGGGCCTCACTTCGAAGGTGCGGACATAGCCGCCGAGCGCGTTGACGTCCGCGACGCCGGGCACGGTGCGCAGCGCCGGGCGGATCGTCCAGTCGAGTAGCTCACGCTTCTGCTGGAGCGACAGCGGCCCTTCGATCGTAAACATGTAGACGTCGGAAAGCGGCGTGGAGATCGGCGCCAGACCGCCCGTCACCGATGCGGGTAGATCGCCCATCACGCCCGACAACCGCTCGGCGACCTGTTGGCGCGCCCAATAGATGTCGGTGCCATCGGTGAAATCGATGGTGATGTCGGCGATGGCATATTTGGCCGCTGAGCGCAGGATCGCCTGATTGGGGATGCCGAGCATCTCCTGCTCGATCGGCGTGATGACCCGGCTTTCCACTTCCTCCGGCGTCATCCCGGGGGCTTTCAGGATCAGTTTCACCTGTGTCTGGGCGATGTTTGGATAGGCGTCGACCGGCAAGTTGACGAAGGCCCATATCCCTAGCCCTGCCGTCACAGCGGCGAGCAGCAGGACGAGCAGGCGGTAGGACAGCGCGGTGGCGACGAGCGAACGCAGCATCGGCCAGGCCTAGCGCGCCGCGGCGAGCGCCTTGAGCGCGCTCGTGCCGGAGGTCACCACCTGTTCACCGGGCTTTACACCTGAGAGCAGAACGATCCGGCCGTTGCTGGCCGTTCCGCTCGTCACGGGGCGAACCGCGTAACCGCCCTGCGCTGCCACGAATACGGCCGACCTGCCGTCGATCATTGTGACGGCGGTCTCCGACACGCTGACCGCGCCCGCCGGTGCGGGACCGGAAATCACGATGCTGGTCGCCCGGCCCGCGACGACGCCTGGCCCTGCCGGGATTTCCGCCTTGAGGCTGGCCGAGCGCGTTGCGGGATCGATCGTCGAACCGACGGCGATAATCCGGCCGGAAATGTCAGGTGGCAGATGCACGGTCATGCCAAGCCGCACCTGACCGATCAGCCGTTCGGGCAGTTGCCCGATGACTTCATAGCGGTTTGCGGCATCGATCACATAAGGCGCGGTGGTGCCGTCGACCGGATTGCCTGTCTGGATGGCCGCGCTGGTCACGCGGCCCGCGATCGGCGCGGTCAGCGTATAGGAGCCGCTGCCGCCATGGCCGCCCACCATGCGCAGGATACGCGCCTTTTCCGATACGTCCGCATTGCTCTCGGCGGCGATGGCGCGCGCCTCGTCCGCGCGGGCTGGAGCGATGATGCCCTCCCGGCTGAGCTGCGACAGGCGCGCCGCATTGGACTGCGCAACGCCCGCACGCGCATGGGCGCGGGTGAGGTCCGAGCCGAGCGTCAGCACTTCGCGACTGGCGACGGTTGCAAGCGCCTGTCCCTGCCGCACGCTGTCGCCTTCCACCACATACGTCCGGGTGACGACACCGGGGAAGGTCGCGGCCACCGCCACGCGGGCGTTGGCTGGAGGCTGGATCACCGCTGGAATAGTGACGAGCGGGGCTTCCTCGGCAACGGTCGCGGCGGTTAGACGAATGCCCATTTGCGCCGCGCGCTTTGCATCAACGACCAACACCCCCGCGGCAGTCTGCGCTTTATCGGCAGGCGCTTTCGCGGCGGTGGGTTCGGAATGCGGCGCAAGCCACCAAAAGGCCGCCAAAGCGAGCGGAACCGCCACGCCTGCAATCGGATAATATCGTCTGGACATGCCATCCGGCTAGGCGGCGAGTCTGACGGAACCCTGACGAGACAGGCGACAGGTCAATCGGCAGTCAGGGTTCGGGGAAGCGCAGTATCAATTCATGGCGATCGGGATCGGTCTCGAGCGTGCCTTCGTGCGCGGCCATGATCCGCTCGACGATGGCGAGGCCAAGCCCAGCGCCGTCCTTGCTGGCATGATCGGCGCGGCGATGGCGTTGCACGAGATTGCGTAGCCGGTCTGGCGGCAGGCCAGGCCCTTCGTCACGCACGCTGATGCTTGCACCCGGACCAACAAGCACCTGGATGGCGCCGCCGGCCGGAGTCACCCGCACGGCGTTCTCGATGAGGTTGCGCAGCGCCGCCGAAATCGCCTCGCGCCGACCCCGCGTGACGGGCGCGTGAATGCCAGTCACGAGTTCAATGGTCTTGCCTCCGGCAATGATGGCCGGTGCGGCCGCCCCGACGACATCGCTTGCCACATCGCTCAGCGATATCTGCGCCAGCGGAATCTGGGCGACTGCATCGGCATCGATCTGCGCCAGCAGCATGAGCTGATCGATCAGCCGACGCATTGCCGCAACATCCTTTTTGAGCCGCTCCGCATCGTCATGCTCCAACCGATCGAGTTCGAGGGACAGCAAGGCGAGCGGTGTGCGCAGTTCGTGCGCGACATCGGCGGCGAAGGCTTCCTGGCGCTTCGCCGCTTCGTCGAGGCGCGCGAGCAGGTCGTTGACGGCGCTAGTGAAAGGCAGCGTTTCGGTAGGCATCTGCGAATTGTCGATACGGAAGCCGCGCTCATGGCCTTGCACCGCCTCGATCTCCGCCGCTGCCTCTTCGAGCGGTCGGAATGCCTGGCGGATCACGCGAAGCACAAGCACGGTAACGGGGATCATCAGAATCGCCACCGGCAGCGCAACATGCTCAAGCATTTCGCGGCTGGCGCGCGCCATCGCCGCTTGCGCATCGAGATGGGCGAAGGTGAAACTGTAGAAGAAGACGACAGCAGCCAGCAGCAGGAAGGTGCCGACCAGACCGATCAGGCCCAGGCCGCGTTTGAGGCGTCGCGATACGGATCGGCGATCGGTCACGCGCCATTGTCCTTCAGCATATAGCCAACGCCTCGAACGGTATGGAGCGCGCCGGTGACGTGAGCATCCTCCAGCTTGCGCCGCACCCGCGAGATCGTGGCCTCGATAGCATTGGGCGTCACAGGATCGCTGAAACTATAAAGGGCATTCTCAATCACGGCGCGATGCACGACCGTTCCCGCGTGCCGCATCAGCAATTCCAGCAGATCGGCTTCGCGGCGCGACAGATCGATCTCCTGATCGCAAGCGCGGGCGGTGCGGTTGGCGACGTCGAAATATAGTCGTCCTACCTCGATCACCGGCTGTATCCGCACGCCGGGCCGCCGTAGCAGCGCGCGGATGCGCGCTGCAAGTTCATCGATCTCGACCGGCTTCACGAGATAGTCATCCGCTCCGGCATCGAGGCCCGTGATGCGATCCTCCAATGCCCCGCGCGCGGTCAGCATGATCGCGGGCGGCATCTCGTGATATTTTCGGCGGCTCGTAAGCCAGTCGGTTCCGTCTCCATCGGGTAGCCCAAGGTCGAGCACGATCGCGTCATAGGTTGCGCCGCCCATCGCATCCTCGGCCGCTGCAAGGCTATGGGCGACATCACACACGAAGTTCCGGCGCTGGAGGCCGTCTGCGACCAGCGCTGCCATTCGCGCATTATCTTCGATGACGAGAAGACGCATGAATCACTGGAACCTTCGAGGGAGATGATGATCGCTGGCCATGATCCGTTCTAGCAGGGGGCCGTCAGAAGTCTTCAATCCTTGTCCTCGTGATGTTCATGGGCGCCATCGCGCATATGCGGTGTGAACGCGGTCGGCTCGCTCCGAAGGATCAGGATCACCGCCAGGATGATGGTGGCGCTGCCGACCAGCAGCGCAAGTGCTCCGGGCGCCCGCGCGTCACGAGTATCAGGATGAAGACCGGCTCTCTTGCGGCCGGTGACCATCGCGCGAACCAGATTTTCACGAGTGAGAAACGACATCAGGACAACGGCGCCGACATGGAGGGCGACGAGCGCCAGCAAGCCATAGGCAAGCGTTTCGTGGAAATCCTTGTCGAGCTTGTGCGCCGCGACGCTAACACCGCTCCAAAGGACGATTCCGGTCAGGCCAAGCAGGGCGAGGACGGCGATCGCTCCGAGCGGATTGTGTCCGACGGAGCGTTCCGGACGGCCGGCGAACAGCTCGCGCACATGCGAGCCGATCGCCGTCGGTTTGATGAAACGCGCAAAGCGGGCATGTTCGCCGCCGACCAGGCCCCAGACCAAGCGAAACGCCAGCAGCACAGCGGCGCACCATCCTGCCACCATATGCCAACTGGCGATCGGGCTGTCGTCTTCGGACGATAGAAAAGCCGCCAGAATGGCCAGAACGAGCAGCCAATGGAACAATCGCAGCGGCGCGTCCCAGACCTTCAACGTGTCCGCCTGAGCGAGATTTGTCATACAATTCTTCCTTCCCGAAGGAAGGGCTAGGCAGATTGTCTGACCGAATCCTGACGAGAGCGAGGGGCTATACGACCGTCCCGAACAGCCGCCCGATCCCTGCTGTTGCCGCCATGGCGAGCGCCCCCCAGAATGTCACCCGCAAGACCGAGCGCACCGGCTGCGCGCCACCGGCCCATGCGCCGAGCGCACCGAGCAGTATGAGGAACAGCAATGTCGCGGCGATCTCGATCGGCACGAGACTGGCGCGCGGCGCGACAGCGACCAGTGCCAGCGGCATGAGCGCGCCCGTACTGAAGGTCGCCGCGGAGGTGAGCGCCGCCTGGAGTGGACGGGCGGTCACGACTTCGGAAATGCCAAGTTCATCGCGCGCATGGGCGCCCAGCGCATCGCTGGCCATGAGCTCATCCGCCACGCGAAGCGCCAAATCCTTGTCGAGCCCGCGCGCCACGTAAATCTCGGCCAGTTCATTGCGCTCAAGGTCTGGTTGACCGGCCAACTCGCCGCCTTCTCGGGCGAGATCGGCTTTCTCCGTATCGGCCTGCGAACTCACCGACACATATTCCCCGGCGGCCATGGACATCGCGCCCGCGACCAGCGCTGCGGCGCCGGCTACCAATATTCCTGACTTTTCGGCTCCCGAAGCGGCAACGCCGACGATCAAGCTAGCGGTGGACACGATCCCGTCGTTGGCGCCGAGTACAGCCGCGCGCAGCCAGCCGATGCGTGACACCGCATGGCGCTCGGGATGGGATCGCAATCTGCTCATTATGTCCTCGCAAAGCGTTGGGTGGTTGCCAAACTTTCCTGACTGAACCCTGACGACCAATATCGTCCATTGGCATGGACCAGGTGGGCGCCAGCGCGACAGTCCTGGTCGTCATCTCATCGGAGTTACGCCCCTCGTCTGCCTGATGCGCTTCGAGGTTCGCGGGCATGGATCTGTCGCTCGGACTGTTCACATCGTGTCAGCCAATAAAAATCATCAGCCACGCCGCGCCGATGACCAGTAACTGGGCGGGAATGACGCGGACGGCAAAGGCTCGTGTTCCTACCGTTGCGGAAAAGAAAATCTTGGCGAGGGTGCTGGTGGTACAGGCGGTCAGGACAGGGAGGACGGCCTGTGAGTGGGGCATCGTGCCGTCGGCCACTTGTGCCGCGATCGAAATCACCGCGGCATGAACGTCCAGCACCCCGCCGATCGCGGCCACGGCGAGGAGCCCGACATCCCCGAACCAGGCTCTGAGGGCCGCCGCCGATATCAGCATGATCGCCACGGTCGCGGCAAAGGTCAGCGCCATCAGCAGATTGAAGGATCTGCTCATTCTTGGTGGCTCGACGGCACCCTCCCGCCAGGCCGAGAGGGTCAACCATCCGCCCGACAAAAGTGCGGCCAGCCCGGCTGCGCCCACCGGCAGGATGGTGGCAAGAAAGGTGCGATGGTCCGTCGCCTCGATTACAACGGCCATTTGCGCATAATTGGCGACGGTCGACAGAACCGCCGCCGCGGCACCCGCCGCGACTGAGGCGGGATTGGCGCGAACCCAGGCACCCATGGCCCCGATAGTTGCCGAGCTGGAAACGAGCCCCGAGATGAGGCCTAGTGCGGGCACCCCCAGCCGCGCACCCAAAAGCCGCGTGGCCAGTTCGCCCAGCGCATTGATCCCGAGGATCATGACGACGACCATCCAGATCGAATGGAGGTTGAGCGCGTTGAATGGTCCCAGTTGCCGGTCCGGCAGCATTGGCAGCACAATCAGGGTGGCGCCGGCGATCAACAGGACGTCAGCGGTCTCGTCTGCGCTGATCGTCTGATCGACGAAGCGATGGAGCGGATCGCGGGCTGCAAGCATGATCGCGATCAGCACCGCAAGGGCTCCTGCCAGCAAGGGCGCAGTTACCGCGAGGGCTCCGAGCAGCGTAGTGGCGACGAGGGTAACTTCCGTGGTTATGCCGGGATCGATCGCGTTGCGCCTGCGCCAACTGCTCAGCAGGGCCAGCGCGGTCATGCACAGCATCACGATCGCGATCATCCACTGCTGCGGCATCAGAGCTGCACCACAGCCCAGTAAGGCAGCGATCGTGAAGGTGCGCAGCCCCGCTGCGGCCGGACGGTGGACCTTGCGCCGCTCGCGCTCCGCTCCGATCAACAGGCCGATGCCCAGCGCAACCGGGAGGTGGTGAATGAGGCCGACGTCGTCCATGGACAGGGTTCTGTGCTCCTACGCGCCGAGCTAGAGGCAAGCACTTCAAAACCCCTCGCCACGATGCACTGACAATCAACTCGGACCACTCGGTGGCGGCTGGCCACGGGAGGATCGGGAGCGGCGGCGCCAGGGGGCAACGCCGCCGCTCCACGTCCAACCAATAGCTAGAAGGTCGCCTAACTACGGTCGGCGTTCATGACCTTGGTCCAGGCCCGCACGAAGTCGTCCACAAACTTCTGCTTCGCATCGTCCGAGGCATAGACTTCGGACACCGCGCGCAGCTCTGAATTGGAGCCGAACACGAGATCGACCGGGGTGGCCGTCCACTTCGCGGCGCCGGACGCGCGGTCCTTGCCTTCGTAGAGCCCCGGCGAGCCGACCGACTTCACCCAGACCGTGTTCATCGACAGCAGGTTGACAAAGAAGTCGTTGGACAGGTTGCCGGGGCGAGCGGTGAAGACACCATGTCGAGTGTTTCCGGCATTGGCGCCGAGCGAGCGCATACCACCGACGAGTACCGTCATTTCGGCGACCGTCAGGCCAAGGCTATCGGCCTTGTCGACCAGCGATTCAGCCGGGCCGAGATCGGCCCTGGCCGAATAGTAGTTGCGGAATCCATCGGCCTTCGGTTCGAGGAAGGCGAAGGAGGCAACGTCGGTCTGTGTCTGCAATGCATCGACCCGGCCCGGCGTGAAGGGGACCGAAACCCGCTGTCCTGCCCGATCCGCCGCCTGCTCGACAGCGGTGTTCCCGCCCAGCACGATGAGATCAGCCAGCGACACTTGCTTACCGTCCTTGCGGCCCTTGATGAAGTCCGCCTGGATGCGCGTGTAAGCCGCCAGCACCTTCTTCAGCTCTGCCGGATCGTTGACCACCCAATTGCGTTGCGGGTCGAGGCCGACGCGAGCGCCATTGGCGCCACCGCGGCCATCTGTGTCCCGGTAGGTCGAGGCCGAGGCCCAAGCCGCACGCACCAGTTCGCCGGTGGAGAGGCCGGAAGCGACGATCTTGGCCTTGAGCTGCGCGACATCGTTATTGTCGATCATCGCATAGTCAGCCTTGGGCAGCGGGTCTTGCCAGACGAAGGTCTGGTTCGGGACGTCCTTTCCGAGATAGCGGGTCTGCGGCCCGACGTCGCGGTGGGTCAGCTTGAACCAGGCGCGAGCGAAGGCGACGGCGAATTCTTCCGGATGCTCGCGCCAGCGCGAGGTGATCTTCCGGAAGCCCGGATCTTCCCGCATCGCGATGTCGGTGGTGAACATGATCGGCGCGTGCGTTTTGCCCGCGACATGGGCGTCGGGCACTAGGGCCGTCGCTGCCGGGTCGCTGGGCACCCACTGCACCGCGCCGGCGGGGCTCTTGGTCTTCACCCAGGTGAAGCCGTAGAGGTTGTCGAGATACTGCGTGGTGAAGGTGATCGGATTGGCCGACCATGCGCCTTCCAGGCCGCTGGAGACCGTATCTTCCGCATTGCCCTTACCGCATTTGTTGGCCCAGCCGAGGCCCTGCTGTTCGATCGGCGCGACGCCGGGATCGCCGCCGACGCAATCATCGGGTTTATGCGCGCCATGCGCTTTGCCGAAGGTATGGCCACCAGCGATCAGCGCGGCGGTTTCCTCGTCGTTCATTGCCATGGCTCCGAAGGCACGGCGAATATCAGCCGCCGCCGCCAACGGATCGGGATTACCGTTCGGACCTTCGGGATTGACGTAGATAAGACCCATCTGTGTCGCTGCCAGCGGTCCGCGAAGATTACCCTTCTCGTCCCGCCGTTCGTCCATCATCATCTTGGTTTCCGGTCCCCAGAAGACGAGGTCCGGCTGCCAGGCATCGACGCGGCCGCCCGCGAAGCCGATGGTCTTGAAGCCCATATCCTCTAGGGCGACGTTGCCGGTCAGAACCATCAGGTCGCCCCAGGAGAGCTTGCGGCCATATTTCTGCTTGATCGGCCAGATTAGCCGGCGCGCCTTGTCGAGGCTCACATTGTCGGGCCAGCTATTCAGCGGCTCGAAACGCTGCTCGCCACCACCGGCGCCGCCGCGGCCGTCCCCGGTGCGATAGGTGCCCGCACCATGCCAGGCCATGCGGATGAAGAAGGGGCCATAATGCCCATAATCCGCAGGCCACCACGGCTGCGAAGTGGTCAAAACCTTGCGGATGTCGGCTTTGACCGCATCGAGATCAAGCGAGGCGAATTCCTTCGCATAGTCATAGTCCGCACCATAGGGATTGGATTGCGCTTCGTGCTGACGCAACGACCTCAGATCGAGGCTTTTGGGATACCATTCCTTGGCCGTCGGTGCCGCGCTTTGGGCGAAGGCGGCCGGCGAGATCGCCATGACTGCTATCGCCAATAAAGATATTGTTGTCCTACGCATTAGTCCTCCTGTTGTGGTTGAAGAAGTGGGAGTCCCGTGGACGGTTGGGCCGCCCGTGCCGCACGACAGCAGGCGCCGCCATACAAAATCGGAATTAGGGGAGGGGATGACGCGACCGTTCATTGGGCCGGGGATTTCAGGTAGGCGGTCAGCGCCGCGCGATCGGCGGGTTTCGACGGACCTATGATGGGATCGCAGTTTGCTCATCATGTCCTCACAAGGCGGCATGGGGATTCCAAACTTTCCTGACGGAACCCTGACGAGCCGTATCGTTCAATCATGTGGGCAACATTCGGGATGTAAGCCGACTTCTTGTCGGTCAGCATCGGAGCTTGAATTGGCGGGGATTTCCAATTCTAGCCGGATCATGACTTCCTTCCTCCTCTTGTTCCTGATCGTTTTGGGCATCAACCTTCTGCCTGCCTTCGGACCACCCACCTGGTCGATCATCGTCTTCTATGGTCTAAACAGTGATCTGCCGATCGCATCGATCGTCATCGTCAGTGCGCTTGCCGCCGCCTTGGGGCGGCTGTTGCTCGCCCATAGCTTCCGGTTTCTCGGCGGCCGCCTACCGGAAAAACAGAAGCGCAATCTCGGCGCTGCGCGCGAAGCGCTAGAAGCGCGGCCGCGCAATATGATCCTCGGGCTTGGTTTGTTTGCTCTGTCGCCCTTGCCATCAGCGCAATTGTTTGCCGCGGCGGGACTGGCAAAGGTACGCCTTCTTCACTTCACTGCCGCGTTTTTCGCAGGCCGCCTCGTCTCCTATTCGATCTACGCGGCGACCGCTAAGGGGCTCCGCGGAACCAGTCTCGGCGAATCATTCCTGGAAACGCTCAAAAGTCCCTGGGGCATCGCACTCCAGCTCGGAATGATCGGCGTAGTCATCCTGCTCGCGCAAATCGACTGGAGCAGATTCTTCCACGAGGATCACGACCAGGCATCGTCTCAGAACGATGTCAGCGAGCGCCCCTAAACCTTGGACGCGCAAGACGGCTGAATAGCGTAGATCATCCAGCGGTGTTCGAATGAGTCCCCAGCACCCGCGCGAAGGCCGCCACGCCGGAAGGCGCGGTCGGTGCGGTGCGCGGCGGTGCCACAATAAGCGGCTCAACGGTCCCCAGGACGTCGCGACGGTCCTGCTCGATCGCGTGGCCGGTCTTTTTTTGCGCGTGATCCCGTGACGCACGAAGAAGCGATGCACTGTGCCGATCCCGACCGGGGCGCCCCGCTCAATCAGCCGGGCCTGAACCTCGACCAGGGTCATGTCTCCCTGCGCGGCGATCAGCTCCCGGATGAAGCCGCCGTGGGCTTCGATCTTGCCCGAATGCCTGTCGCCACCGCGGGGCTTGGCCACAGCCTGACCATGCTCCAGCGCACGTCGCCGCCAGCGGATCGCGCTCGACACGCTGACCCCGAAACGGGCCGCCGCCGCCCGGCAGCTCAGCCCGCCATCAATCGCTGCGACAACCCGGTCCCGAAGATCCTGTGAAAGCGTTCGTGCCATCCATGCTGGCCTCCTGCCACCAGCAGGAAGTCTGAATCACAACGCCGCCGCAAAGGGAATCCCCGTCGATTCAGTTCGTGTGGAAACCGCTCTAATGCAAAATACGGCTCCGCGCCCGCATAGGCAGAATATTTTTTGTCAGACATTTCCGTTGCCTCATAGCATTCGATAATTGTGCAAGGCTTCCACGCCGTGCCGGCTGCGCGTCCAATCAGCCGACGGGCTGAAGAGCCCAGGCCACAGCGTTTCGTTCAGCGAAGTCGCGGAAGCTGGTCGCAGACCGACCCGTGACCCTTTCGACATCATCATTCGGGCGCGCGCCGTTGCCAGAGATGATCGTTCCGGTCAGCTACCGGAGCATCACGGCGTAATCGGCGGGCACGAACCCTGCTTCAACCGCGCCATTGATCCATGCATTCGGGTCAATGTCATTATGGGCGACAGGGCGACCGATGACGCTGCCAACGATGCCGGCGACCTCAGCCACCGTGAGCGCTTGAGGGCCGGTCGGAGCATATTGCGCCCCGGCATGGGCTTGAGGATCGACCAGCGTCTCGACGGCGACAGCGGCGATGTCTTGGGCATCGACAAACGCTTCCTTCCCGCCGCCGGTCGGCACCGTGAATGCATCGCCAATGAGCGGCAGATGCTGGTCACTGAAGTTCTGCATGACCCATGCCGGGCGCAAGATGGAGTGGCTGAAGGCGCTCCGTCGTTCGAGTTCGAGTTCAACGGCGCGGATATCGACTTCCGCTGGTGCCCGATCACCACCGTAGGCGCTCAGATAAGTCACATGGCGGACGCCGGACGCTGCAGCGAGATCGAGGAACTTCGCGACCTGATGGACGAACTTTGTCCGCATGACGGGCGTGACAAGGTACACGCGACCAGCCCCGTCCAATGCCGGAGCGTAGGTTGCTGTATCGTCCCAATCGAACTTCACATCCGCACCGCTGCGCGCCGCTGTCCGGGCACGTAGCCCGCGCTTGGTGAGTTCTCGCGCAATAAGCGCGCCGCTTCGCCCCGTACCACCCATCACAAGGACCGCCGGCAACAGCGGGGCGGCAATTTTGGCCTTATGGATAGCGCCGTTCTGGTTCGACATATCGAGCCTCCTTGCTCTCGCATATTTGCTTACTGAATGAGAGCAGCATATATTTGGGACGCTGATATCAAAGAAGAAGGCACTTTCACTTCAGTCACTAACATCGAGGTAAGCTATGAAGAAAACCGCCAGGCCGGTCCTCCTCGATCCCGCAGCTATCTGCAGAAGTTCGGACCCAATGGCGGTGCGAGAACTGCTTACCAAGGTAGGAGACAAGTGGACGATCTTCGTGATCCTCTCGCTGGACCTCCTTGGTGGTCGCGCGCGATTTTCCGAACTCGAGCGATCAGTCCCCGGTATTTCACAGCGAATGCTATCGACCACCTTGAAGAATCTCGAACGCGATGGGTTGGTTATCCGGGAGCTGTTTCCCGAAGTGCCGCCGCGCGTTGAATACGAGATCACCGATCTGGGAAAGAGCCTGCTACGTCCAACGCAAGGCCTGGTCGATTGGGCAAAAGACAATTGGATGCAGGTTAGAGAGGCTCAATCCAGATACGACGCTAGATAACGGCTCGCGACGAAGAGATCTGGGCGGCGACGGGAAACGAAGATCCCTGACAGTTTCTGTCAGCCCGCAGCGGATAAGACTCTTGTACGAGGATCATTCATGAGTCGCTCTACTCGCCTTCTAGCCCTGTTGCAGGCATTGCGAGGTCGCCGCCAGCCGGTGGCCGCCTCGGTCCTCGCATATGAACTGGGTGTCCACGAGCGAACGATCTATCGCGACATCGCGAGCCTCACAGCCGAAGGCGCTCCCATTCGGGGAGAAGGAGGGGTTGGATATGTCCTCGAAGCCGGGCTTTTCCTGCCGCCGTTGATGCTCAGCGAGGATGAAATCGACGCGGTTCTGTTGGGCCTTCGCTACGTCGATCAGCGCGGCGATATGGTCTTGCGGGCGGCCGCGGAAGCAGCGCGCGCCAAGATCGGCGCGGTGCTGCCCCCGGATGTCGCCGCGACCACCATGGCCCCGCTGTCGGCCGCTGGTCCTCACGACGGTCATTTCCCGGATACTTTGGTTTCGCTGGACCTGCTGCGCACGGCGATCCGCGAACAGAAGCGGCTCGCTATTCAATATGTCGATGAGGAGAAGGCACCCAGCGAGCGCGTGATCTGGCCGATCCAGCTCGGCTTCATGGAAAACGCCCGCGTCGTGACAGCGTGGTGCGAACTGCGCCAAGCATTCCGCTTCTTCAGGACAGACCGCATTTTGTCGGCGACGCTCGGTGAGCGCTATCCGAAACGGCGAGCCATGCTGCTGCGTGATTTCCAGCGCGGGATCGAGACCCATCCCGGATGACATCACCCTGACGGAAACTGTCAGGGTGCTACGGTAAGGTTCTCCATCCCAATCGAGTGGGAAGGAGAACCTCATGCCCAATTCGCACTATGCCGCATTTGCAGCACTCGATCCGTTCTTCGATGTCGTCATGCGGGGCATGGCCGACGACGTGGATGGCGATCATTATTTCGAAGCCATTGCCGATGATGCGATATTCGAATTTCGATATGAGTTCCCGAACTTCCCGACGAAGATCGTCGGTCGCGACGCCCTGATGGCGCTCTATTCCGGGTATGGGGACGGCACCATCCTGCACAGCGGCGACGGTCTTGTCGTCCACCGCTCGCAGGAGCCGGGCGTTCTAATCCTCGAATACGAGGTGCACGGGAAGAAGCTCCGCACCGGCAAAGCCTATGACAACCGCTTCGTCTCGGTGGTGACGATCAAGGATCGCAAGATCGTCCATTGGCGCGACTACATGGATTCGCTGGCGGCCTATGCCGCCGAGACCGACGCGGCATTGTGAGTTCGGGGTCATGCCGACACCCCAAGCGCCGATAGGCTCAGGTTTTGGTGCCGCCACGACCGCGGCTGACGTCATCGCGGGCATCGATCTTGGTGGCAAAGCCGCCATCGTGACCGGAGGGTATTCCGGCCTCGGCCGGGAGACCGTGCGGGCGCTGAAGGCAGCGGGCGCACGCGTCATCGTTCCTGCCCGTGACGTCGGGCGGTCAGCGGCGGCACTGGCTGGGCTCGATGCTGAAATCGAACCAATGGACTTGCTCGATCCAGCGTCGATCGACGCTTTCGCCGCGAAATTCCTGTCCTCTGCGCAACCGCTGCATATCCTGATCAACAGCGCCGGCATCATGGCCTGTCCGCTCAGCCGGGACGCGCGCGGCTATGAGGCTCAGTTTGCGACCAATCATCTCGGCCACTTTCAGCTAGCGCTCCGGCTGTGGCCGGCGCTGGTCCGGGCGGAGGGCGCGCGGGTCGTCTCGGTGTCATCATGGGGGCACCATTTCTCGCCGGTCATTTTCGACGATCCCAATTCCGAGCGCCGGGAATACGATCCCTGGTCGGCCTACGGACAGTCAAAGACGGCGAATATCCTGTTCGCCGTTGCGCTCGATGCGAGGGGCAAAGGGGACGGTATTCGGGCGTTCGCGGTTCATCCGGGAAGTATTCCGGGCACGGGTCTGCAAAAGCACATCCCTTTGGAGCAGCAGGTCGCAGCCGGCGTGCTTGGCGAACAAGGCGATCCGATCCGCGATCCTTCGAGAAACATCAAGACGGTCGAGCAGGGCGCGGCAAGCAGCGTCTGGTGCGCCATCAGCCACCAACTCGACGGTCTCGGCGGTGTCTATTGCGAGAATTGCGATATCGCGGTGCTGACAGAGGAAGGCACGCCGCTGAATCTAGATGATTCGAGCAAACAGTTCGGCGTCATGCCCTACGCCATCGACCCGCGTTCCGCCGATCGGCTTTGGAACCTCAGCGAGCGGCTCTCAGCTTGAGAGCACCTTGCGCGGTGCTGCGACGCGCGGCGATAGAGGAGCCAACGGCAGGATTGGGACATTGCCGGAATAGTTCTGACAATATGAGCTTCGAGAACCGGTATGTGGTGCGGCGCTTCATTCTCAAAGTCATCATATTGGCGGTATTCGCGGCGGTTCAGTGGCCTCATGGAATCTTGTTCACAATTGCGCTGCTGTTCGGTTTCGCAGGCGTGACTGACATCGGGTTGGCGCTACTGGCGCGAACTCCGTTCAGGCACACCTGTCTTACCTATTGGGATGAGGCTGCGGTTTTCCTGTCGTTGAACGCCTTCATGATCGGTGCCGCACATTATTCGCGCTAGGCTAACGCACCGACGTGCCGGGCGAATGATATTTGGGCGTTGCAGGCGGTGCGCATGCCGATATGTCGGGCGCGGAATAGCTAGACGCAGAATTCGGGAAGGTCGATGCACGACGGCAAGCGCAAACGAGAGCATCGGTTCCTCCGGTTTTTGAAGATACTGGGCCCGGGGTTGATCACCGGAGCGGCGGACGATGATCCCTCCGGCATCGCGACCTATTCGCAGACGGGCGCGCAATTCGGTTTCGGGCAGCTCTGGACGGCGCTGTACCAGATTCCGCTGCTACTTGCCGTGCAGGAAGCGAGCGGCCGCATCGGAGCAGCGACGGGCAAGGGCCTGGCGCAGGTTATCAAGGAACATTACTCGCGGCCGATCCTGCTGGGCGTCGTCGTCCTCGTCGTCGTCGCAAACACCATCAATATCGGCGCCGACATTGGGGCCGTGGCGGCGGCCGGCCAGCTCATATCGCCTCTGCCTTTCTGGTTCCTGGCAGGCTTGACCGCCGCTGTCGTGATCGGCCTGGAGGTGTTCGTCAGCTACCGGACCTATGCCAAGGTTCTCAAATGGATGGCGCTTGCCTTGCTCGCCTATCCGGCGACCGCGCTGCTCACCGAGCAGCCATGGTGGGAGATCATTCGTGCAACGCTCGTTCCGCATATCGAGTTGAGCTTTGCTTTCCTTTTCATCATTACCGGCGTGTTCGGCACATCGATCTCGCCTTATATGTTCTTCTGGCAGGCATCCCAGGAGGTCGAGGAGGAAATCGATCGCGGCCTGCTTGGGCGAGGTGATGAGAGACCACGGTTGCCTCGCTCTTATATGCGGGACATGCGGATCGATACCGCCATCGGGATGATTTCGGCCGAACTTGCCCAATGGTTCATCATCATCACCACCGCATCCGTTCTGTTCGCCCATGGTGTAACGAACATCAACACGGCTGCGGATGCCGCAAGGGCTTTGGAACCCCTGGTAAAATCGTTCCCTAATTCCGGCCAGATCGCGCGCGATATCTTTGCGGTCGGTATTATCGGCCTGGGCTTGCTCGGCATTCCCGTGCTGGCGGGCTCCGCGGCTTATGCGCTGGCCGAAGCGATGAATTGGCGGGAAGGCCTTTCAAAGCGGCTTGGCGAGGCCAAGGGTTTTTACGGTGTGATCATCGTATCGACTCTGGTCGGTCTCGCGATGAACTTTATCGGTATCGATCCGATCAAGGCGCTGGTCTTTACCGCCGTGTTCAATGGGATCGCGGCGGTGCCATTGCTTTTTCTCATTGCCTGGATCAACGGTAGCGAGGCCATCCTGGGTGAGAACCGGGGAGGTATCGTCTCCAGCACCTTCGTGTGGCTGACATTCGGGGTGATGGGGCTGGCGAGCGCCGCCTTGCTTTATACCACGCTTGCACCCCAGTGAGACGCCCGGCCCGCGCGAGCGCATGCTCATTTTGAGTGAGGTTGCCGATGACCATGATCAAGGATGTTCTGGTTCATGCGGATGCGACCGAAGGGGGCCGATCGCGTCTTCGCTATGCATTCGACCTCGCAGCAAAGCATCAGGCGCGTTTGAGTGCGGTGCACGTCATCCCACCGGTCGACGTGCCGCCGCTTTACCGCCCAAGCGCGCTCGGGAGGGTCGAGCAGGCGTTCGAACGGCGCAATATCTATGACGCGAAGGCGTCGGAAGAACTGTACCGGAAGGAAGCCGCCGTCCATTCGGCGGAGTCGCGCTGGAAGACGCTCTCAGGCGGCGTCGCCGAACATCTGAGCGAGGAGGCGCGCCATGCCGATCTCGTGATCGTGGGTCAGTATGAATCTGAAGGAAGTGCGGAACGCCATCCCTCGTCCCTCGCGGACGATGTCGTGGTCAAATGTGGGCGGCCCCTGATCGTCTTGCCTTGGAACGGTCCGGAACATCCAAAGTTCGACCATGTCCTATGTGCGTATGATGGCAGCCGTGAAGCTGTTCGGACAATCCACGATGCTCTCCCGTTGTTCCAGGCAGCGGGGAGCCGGATTGACATTGTATCGGATCTTCCTGAGGAGCCCGGTAAACGCGAGATGACCGAACATATTGCGCGTCACCGCGTGGCAGTGCGCCAATGGATCAGCACATTTGGCACTCCTGACACCCACGCGGGGCTGGTTGAGAGATTGTCGGCGTCGACCTACGATCTGATCGTCATGGGTGCTTACAGTAGGCCAATTTGGCGAGAGCTCCTGTTCGGTGGAACCACGAAATCGGTCCTGATCCACGCGGCGCGGCCGGTTTTGATGTCGCATTGAGACGGCACTTCAGACATCCTAGGCTCGGTCTCAATGATGCTGCGGGTCCGAGTGACGACCGCCTATTGCGCGCGGACCGGCGGTAGTCTCGGGACCGCGCGCTTCAAAGTTGGTGGCCCGCCGGCGGCTAGCCTTCGCCTTTCATACGATCGGCGGCATCGCAGCGCGGTGCACGTCGGTAGCCGGCGCCAACCAGCGGTTCTATAGTAGTACGAACGGCGAAATATATTCGTTATGTTTATCCAGCACGGGGCGCCAATGAAAACCCCGCTAGGCCATCGGCTTAGCGGGGTTTTTGTTTCTGGGGCTCGGCGCGCTTGACGCTCCGGCGGGAAGCCTTCGATGCAGGCATCATGCGGACGATCCATGTCGATTGCGCAGGCGCGACTTCGCAGGAAGCGTTCTGGCGACGCTATCTCGATGCCGCCGCGCCCGAGCGGGCGGAGCTGTTCGGGTGCAACCTCGACGCCTTCTGGGACGCCGTGGAAGCGGGAGGGCCGGGATGGCTCTGCGGAGCGAAGCTGGTCTTCACCCATTCCGAGGCACTATGGCCGCTGAAATGTGAGGACGGCGCGTCTTGCCTGGATGCGCTGCGCCGAATCGCGGACGAGGCGACCGCGACGCAGATCGAGCTCACCTGACCGAATCAGGCCGTGGGCGGGTTGCCCGGCAGGATCACTGTGACGCGCAGGCCGCCGATCGGCGAGCGGCTCGCCTCGATCCGTCCGTGATGCGCCTCCACGATCGCCCGCGCCGTCGCCAGGCCCAGGCCGGAAGCCGCCGATTCGTCGGCGCGGTCCGAGCTGCGGTAGAATGGCTCGAACAGGCGCTGGGCGAGCATCACGTCGACGCCGGGCGCATTGTCGTCGATGATCAGGCGCCAGGCGTCGCGCGAGCTCTCCAGGCCCAGCACGATCCGGCCGTTGCGCGGCGTGTAGCGCAGCGAGTTGTCGATCAGCGCGCCGAACAGCTGCTCGATGCGCGCGCCGTCCCATTTCACGATCACCGTATATTCGGGGAGCGTGCTCGTCTCCAGCCGCACGCCCTGTGCCTCGGCACGCTTGCGATCGGCATAGATGGCATTGTGGATCAGCGCGCGCGGATCGACCGAGGCGAAGGTGACAGGCAATCGGCCGAGATCGGCGAGCGCCACTGCGTTCAGGTCCTCCGCCATGTGGATCAGCCGGCGGGTATCCTCCTCGATCGCGCCGATCAGCGCGGGCGGAAGCGGCGGCTGCACTTCGCACAGCCTGATGAAATGCTCGCCCATATTCTCGGTCGGGCCCTTGAGCTCGCCCGAGATCGAGACCAGCCAGGTGCGCCGCGCCGTCTCCAGCCGGCTGAACTGGCTGGCGATACGGCGCAGGTTGCGCATGGTCGCCACGACCTCGGCCGGACCTTCCTCGTCGAAATAGAGATCGAGGTCGCCGTTCACCACGTCGCGGCTCATCCGGTAGAGCTGCAGCTGCGGCCGCGACCAGCGCCGCGCGAAGACATAGGCCATCACCAGCAGCAGCACGAACAGCACCACCAGGATCGCGGCCACGCCGATATATTGGGTGGCGAGGACCCGCCGGTCCTGGTCGGACAGCTCGGGCGGGCGCACCACCCGCGCCGTCGCCACGGTGCGGCCGTCGACCTGGACGGGGCGTTCGGCGCGCGCGGGCAGGGAAGTGGTGGGCCCGGCGATCGCGTGACCCTGTGGATCCACGAGCAGGACCCGGCCGGCAAGCGGCCCGGGCAGGTTCGCGGCCTGATCGAGCGGGCGCCCGGCACGGGCCGCTTCCGCGACCGTCTGCACGAAAGCGTCGAGCCGCTCGCGGTCACGCTGGACCAGCTCGGCCTGCTGGCTCTCGTGCATCACGAACACCATGAGGCCACCCGGCACGACCGCCGCCAGCAGCGCCTGCGCCGCCAAAGAGGAAAAGATGCCTCGAAACAAACGCACGCGCTCAGAACCTCCCCACAGGCCAGCTCACCGGCCCTAGCCCCCGACTATTACAGACGCAATTCCCCGCTCAATCCGGAACATCGAAGCTGTCCAGTATCTTGGCGCCCGCCATGAATACAGCAATCGGGCACAACGCGAAGAGCATCCAGCCCCCCCAGCCCGGAAACTTCCCCAGATAATGGACCCCGCGTTCGGTCGCGCCACAGGCAAGGCCATAGATGACCAGAAAGGCCTCGAACTTGGTCTTGATCGTGAACAGGCGACGGATGCGATAGAGCATGGGAAAGGTTAAGCAAGCGCCGGGCCAAGCGCCAAAATACGTAGTTTCGCGTTAAATTAGATAGTTAACTGTCAATTATCCCGACACTCCGGCCACCCGTGCCGCTAGAGAAGCTCCGGGATCTCCAAGGCCTCCAGCAGCGCTCGGCGCGCGGCCTCGACCCGGGCGATCAGCGCCGGATCGGCGATCGAGTCGAAGGGGATGGCCTCGGGCCAATGCGCTTCGATAACGTCGGCGATGCGATCGAGCTTGCCATCGTCCACCAGGAAGCGCGGATCGACCGTCGCCGGATCGCAGACCACGCGCAGGCGCAGACAGGCAGGTCCGCCGCCATTGGCCATGGACTGGCGCACATCGACCACCTCGAGCCGCCGGATCGGGCCGTTGCCCGCGACATGCTCCTGCAGCCAGCGCCATACCGAAGGCGTGTCGCGTGCCTCGCCGGGCAGCACCAGCGCCATCTCGCCCGAGGGCAGGGTGACCAGCTGCGCGTTGAACAGATAGGATCTGATCGCATCGGCCAGGCTCACCTGCGCGGCGGGCACCTCGACGATCTCGACTTGCGGCAGCATCGCGCGCAGATCGGCGTAGAAGCGATCCTTGCCGGCAAAGGCCAGTTCGTGCGTGAACAGCACGGGGCCGTTCGCCACCGCGACCACGTCGTTGTGGAACGCGCCCGCCGCGATCGCTTCCTCGGATTGCTGGACGAACAGCACGCGCTCGAGCCGGTGCTTCCGCGCCACCGCCGCGCTCGCATCGGGGTGCTGGCGTGCGGGGAAGGGGCCGCCCGAGATGCCATAGACGAACACTTCCACGCCCGGCGCTTCGTGGCTGGCGGCGAGCCGCATGTGATTGGCCGCGCCCTCGTCGCCGAACGGCGCCGGCACGGGGGCGTGCACGGTGAAGGCGGGGCCGGCAAAGGCGAGGCGGAGCTGGGCCAGCGTCTCGGGCCATTCATGGCTGCGATGCGGCATCGTCACCAGATTGGCGACGCTCAGATGGCATTTGCCGTCCGCCGTATCGGGCGCGGGTGAGACCGTCGCGGCATTGGCGGCCCACATCGGCGAAGCGGACAGCGCCTGGGCCTGGCTATGCGGAGGCGCATCCTCGAAACGGGTGCCGAGGCTGGCGAGCCAGCGATGATCGGGCCGGGCATGGGGAAGCAGGATGCCCTGGGCAAGCCCGAGCGCCAGGTTGGCGCGCATCTTGGCGACTCCCTGCAGCGCCGCGGCGCGCGGGAACGAGGTCTCGCCCCGATTGCGCGTCGCCGCCAGGTTGCCATGGCTCAGCCCGGCATAATTATGGCTCGGGCCGATGATCCCGTCGAAGTTGATCTCGACCAGCATCAGCGCGCCACATGCATGATTTCGTCGCCAACACCCACGCCGAGCAGTTCGGCGGTTTGCGGGTCGATCGCCACGCCTCCCTCACGCTCGGCCACCCGGCCCTGGGTGGCGCGGAACTGCTGGAGCCTGCCCGTGGCCACCAGGGCAGGCTCGCCGCCGGCTTCCACCGCCACGACGCGAGCGGTCCTGGCGTCGCGCACCGTCTTCACCTGATCGGTGCGCGCGGTCATCGTCGGGCCGCCGTCGAAGATGTCGACATAGCGCTCCCAGGCGAAGCCCTCGCTCTCCAGCATGCGCATCGCGGCGCGGCCGGAGGGGTGGGGCAGGCCGATCACGCCGCGCGCGCTCTCCTGCAGCATCGCGGTATAGATCGGGTGCTTGGGCATCAGGTCGGCGATGAACTGGTTGCCATGAACGGCATTGAAGCTGTCCGCCTCCTGGAAGTTCATTCCGAAGAAACGCCCCGCGACGCCGTCCCAGAAGGGGGAGCCGCCCGCCTCGTCGATCACGCCGCGCAACTCGGCCAGGATCCTTTCGGCGAAACGCTGGCGGTGACGGGCTATGAAGAGATAGCGGCTGCGCGCCAGCAGCATGCCGAGGCCGCCGGCCCGCTCGCCCGGATGCAGGAACAGCCCGCCGACCTCGCTGGCCCCTTCCAGGTCGTTGACCAGGCTGAGCGTCTCGGCACGGAAGGTGCGGCCCAGTTCCTCGCTGTGCTTGGTCTCGGTGGCGAGGCGATAGGAGTAGAAGGGCCAGCGCTGCCCCACGGCAGTGAAGATCTGGCAGGTGCCGCGTACTTCGCCGGTATCCATGTTCTCGAGCACCAGCACGAACACGTCGTCGCCGCTCTCGTCGTCGCCGCGCTCGAAGGCGGCGTGGCTGCGCGCGAGCTTGGCCCGCAGCACTTCCTTCTCGGGCTGGAGATTGGTGAAGCCGCCACCGGTCAGCTTCGCCATCTCGTAGAGCGCCTGCAGATCCTCGTCGCGGGCGGCACGGATCACGAAACTCATAATCTTCCCTTCTCGGCGATGCGCAGCATGGTGACGGCGGAGAGGGCGGCACGCTCGGCCAGGCTCTCCGGAATGAGGAATTCATCGGCGCTGTGAATCAGGCCACCGCGCGCGCCCATGGTGTCGACCACCGGCACGCCGGCGGCGGCGATGTTGTTGCCGTCGCACACGCCGCCGGAGAATTTCCATGCGACGGGAATGCCCAGATCGGCGCCGGACGCCTTCACCAGCGCGAACAGCTTCTCGGCGCCGGAGTCGAGCGGCTTTGGCGGGCGGTTGAAACTGCCATGGACGTGGATGCGCACGTCATGCTTGACCGACACGATCGCGACGGCCTGGTCGATCGCGATCCGCGCCAGGGTGATCGCCTCGCTGTCCCGGGGCCGGAAATTGACCCGCAGGATCGCGAGCTCGGGCACGACATTATTGGGGCCGCCACCGTCGATCCTGGCGGGATTGACCGCCAGGCCGGGAGCCTTGGCGTCATTCAGCCGCATCGCCAGATCGGCCGCGGCGACGAGCGCGTTGCGGCCCTCGTCCGGATTGCGCCCGGCATGGGCCGACTTGCCATGGACCAGGATCGAGAAATTGCCGGTGCCCCCGCGTGCGCCGGCCAGCGTGCCGTCGGGCAGGGCAGGCTCATAGGTTAGCGCCGCGACCTTGCCCGTGGCCGCGCCCGCGATCAGCCCGGCCGAGGAGAAGGAGCCGGTCTCCTCATCCGAATTGATCAGCACCTCATAGCCCAGACGGGCCGCCAGCGGGCTCTCCTCCACTGCCTCCAGGGCGGCGAGCATCAGCGCGAGCCCGCCCTTCATGTCGGCCGCGCCGGGCGCGTTCAGATTGCCGTCGGACAGCCAGCGATTCGCCTGGAAGGGATGATCGGCGCCGTAGACGGTGTCCATATGGCCGGTGAGCAGGATCTGTACCGGCGCTTGGGGCCGCACGGCGAGATGGAGGTGGTGGCCATGCGCCAATGCCTGCACCTGTCCATCGGCGGTCACGCTCTCGGCGGGCTCGGGCTCTACCAGCGCGAGGTGGCCGGGCAGGGCGGAGAAGGCATCGGCCAGCGCATCGGCCATGCGGCCCAGCCCCGCCAGGTTGCGGGTGCCGCTGTTGATCGCAGTCCAGGCCTCGGTACGCGCCAGCATCGGCGACGCCGCGGCTCTCTCCACTGCCGCGCATTCTGTCTTGGAAAGCTCGGTCATCCTGGGCCCCTAGCGCGTAAAACCCCCTGCGTCATCCCGCCGAGAGCTGGGATGTCATGCAATCTGGGCATGATCTTCGGAGTCCGGGCCTGGGTCTTTGCCGGAAGGACGGCCCCGCCGTCAGAAATCGACGACGAGCGCCGCGCGACTGGTCGTGTCGGTGGTCCTGCGCCCGAGCGGCGGCATGCTTTCATATTGGAGCGAATAGCTGAACTGCGCCGAGAGCGGCCCGATCAGCCGGGTGAGCAGCGCCGATTTGGACGATACGGTGCTGTTCGAATCTTGCATATAGGCCGAGGCGACCTGCGTCACCGAGATGCCCTTGGTGATCTTCCAGCCGAAATCGATGCTGCCGCGCGCCGCGGCATTCTTCTCGGCGGTGTCGTTGATGAAGCGCGTATAGCGGAAAGCGGGGCCGACCTCGAGGTCGAGCTTCACCGCCGGCGACTTGATTGCACTGTAGCCGATGCCGCTCGACAGCGAGACGCGATCGGTGAAGCCCGAGAAGCGATCGCTTTCATATTGCGCGGCGCCGTAGAGATAGGCGCGTTCGTCGAACTTCCAGTTGGGCTCGTAGGCGGCGAGATAGCGTTCCCGCGTGGTGATGCCCAGGCTCTCCTGGTAATCGGCCTGCACCCGCAGCTTGTGGCGCCATTGCAGCGCCTCGCGCTTGAGCTCCAGCGCTGCGGTGACGCCGACATTCTCGGTATTGCCGGTGGTGACATAGCCGCCGAGTTCCGCATGGCCCTTCACCAGCGCGAAGAAATCGGCGCTGCGGATCTTGGCCTGGGCGTTCTTCGTCCGCTCGTTGCGCCAGTCCGCCGCGATCTTCACCACCTGGTCGGCAGTAGCAGGCGAGGCGGAGCGGGCATATTTGACGATGACGGCGACGTCGCTCTCGCTGCCCGATTCCATCGCCGCGTCGAGCATGGCCCTGATCGTCGCCGGGATCACCGTGGGATCGACCGTCGCGGAATCATCGTCCGATGCGTTGGCGAGCAGCAGCGGCAGGGCAAGGAGCAGGGCGCGCATGAGAGGGTCCGTATCGCCGTTATGGGAGCGAAACTAGGGCAGGATCAGACGAGATGTTGTCCAAAGACGGTCAACAGTTCCTTATAGAGCTCGCGCTTGAACGGCACGATGATCTCGGGAAGGTCCCGCGGGGCGGCCCAGCGCCAGGCCCGGAATTCGGGCTCGGCGGTCTGGATGTTGACGTCGGCATCCTCGCCCAGGAAGCGGAACAGGAACCAGCGCTGCCGCTGCCCGCGCCACTTGCCCTTCCACACCTTGCCCACCAGGTCCTCGGGCAGGTCGTAATAGAGCTCCTCGGGCGCCTCGGCGATCAGCGCCGCCAGGTCGCGGCGCACCCCGGTCTCCTCCCATAGTTCACGCCAGGCGGCCTCGATCGGCGCCTCGCCGGGATCGATCCCGCCCTGCGGCATCTGCCAGGCCTCGAGCACGGAATCGAGCCGCTGGCCGACGAACACCTGGCCGGCGCGATTGAGGAGCATCACGCCCGCACAGGGGCGATAGGGGAGGGAGGCGATGTCGGTCATGGCGCACCCTCTAGCGCCCGCGCGCGGCTTGCGCCATCAGGCATGCAGCAAGGGAGAGGCGGCATGGCCAACAAGCGGAAGAACGGCTCCGGCGGCGGAATGGCGCTCAACGACGCGTTCCGCCAGGCGGTCGCGGAGCAGCTGCTCGACGGCGCCGATCCGGAGGCGCTCGCGCGCCAGTTCGCCAGCAGCGCCGGCCTCGGCCTCGGCCTGGTCCAGGCGGAGGTCGCGCGGGCGGCGAAGAGCCCCTATCTGCTCGCGGCCCAGGGCCTGCGCACCCGGCTGCACGAACGGCTCGGCAAATGGGAATGGGTGCTGCAGAACGGCGCCCGCCTTGCCGCGCGCGATCCGGCCGCGCTGGCGGTCCCGGTGCTCGACAGGCCCGCCGGCGAGGCTCTGTATCGCGACCATTATCGCGCGCACCGGCCGGCGATGATCCGCGGCCTGTTCGATCATTGGCCGGCGCGGCGGCTCTGGTCGCTGGCGCATGTCGCCACGGCCCTCGGAGATCGACCAGTGCGGGTCCAGTGGAACCGCGAGGCAGACTCGGATTATGAGGGCAATTCGGACGCGCATGGCGCTTTCCGGCCCTATTCGGAGATCGCCGCGCGCCTTGCCGCGCCGGGCGACAGCAACGATTTCTACGTCACCGCGAACAACAGCGACGCCAACCGCGCCGCGTTCGCGCCGCTCTTCGCCGAGACGGGGGAGCTTCCCGGCATCCTGCACGAAGGCACGCCGCGCAGCATGGGGCACATCTGGATCGGCCCGCGGGGCACGATCACGCCCTGGCACCATGATCTGACCAACAACCTGCTGATCCAGCTGGTCGGCCGCAAGCGCGTCCGCATGGTCGCCAGCCACGATACGCCGCTGATGCGCAACTGGCGGCATTGCTTCAGCGCCTGGGGCACCGACGACCTGCCGCCCGGGCCGGCTGCGCCCGGCAGGCCGGCGGTCCTCGAATGCGAGATCGGGCCGGGCGACGCGATATTCCTGCCGGTCGGCTGGTGGCACCATGTCGAGGGGCTCGAGCCGCATATCGGGATGTCGTTCACCAGCTTCGTGTGGGACAACGACTTCTACTCCGACTATCGGAGCTATGGTCCGCTCTGAGTGCGCGCGTGATCCACCTCGTCCACCATCCCGACTATGTTGCGCCCGCCCCGGCGCGCAGCCGGTATCAGTGGAACAAGAATGGCCTGGTCCGCGACCTGCTGCGCGAGGAAGGGTCCGTCTTCGCCTGGCACGAGCCCGAGCCGATGCCGCGGGCCTGGCTCGAGGCGGTGCATGATCCGGACTATGTCGAGGAAGTGCTGTGCGCCGCGGTGCCGCCCGAGAAAGAGCGGCGCATCGGCTTCCCGGTCACGCCCGAAGTCGCGCGCCGGTCCCAGGCCGTGCCCGGCGGCACCTATCTGGCGGCGCGGCTCGCACTCGAGCATGGCTTCGCCGCCAACACGGCGGGCGGCAGCCATCATGCGCTGGCCGATACCGGTGCCGGGTTCTGCGTGTTCAACGACCTCGCCATCGCCGCCGCCCGGCTGGTGGAGGAGGGGCACCGCGTCCTGATCGTCGATTGCGACGTGCATCAGGGCGACGGCACCGCGGCGCTGACCGCCGGCCGGCCCGAGATCGCCACCTATTCGATCCATGCGGAGAAGAACTTCCCTGTCCGCAAGGCGCGCTCGACGCTCGACGTGCCGTTGCCCGACGGGGTGGGCGACGCGGAATATCTCGAAACGCTGGAGCGCACGCTCCTGCCGCTGCTCCGGGGATTCGCCCCCGATCTCGTCCTCTACCAGGCCGGCGTCGACCCGCTCGCCGGCGACCGGCTGGGCCGCCTGTCGCTCAGCTATGGGGGATTGATCGCCCGTGACCGCTGGCTATCCGGCGTCATGACGTCACACGGCATCCCCTTCGCCAGCGCGCTGGGCGGCGGCTATGGCGAGGACGCTCTCGAGGTCTCGCGGCGCCATGTCGCCTCCATCCTCGCCCTGGGCGGCCTGGCCGCAAAGGAGCCTTTGCAGGGCTGAAGGCATTTTCTACTTTGGGTTGGGGGAAATTGGGGCGTACACATCCTTGTAACGATAGAGAACCGCAGGATACCGGCCATGGCGACTGCCGCGCACACGCTCACGCCCGAAGAGGCGTCGGCGCATCCCGCACCCGAAGCGATCGTGGTTCGCTTCGCTGGCGATTCCGGCGACGGCATGCAGCTCACAGGCGGGCAGTTCACTCTGTCCACCGCGCTGGCCGGCAACGATCTCGCCACCTTCCCGGATTTTCCCGCCGAGATCCGCGCGCCCCAGGGCACGCTGTTCGGCGTCTCCGCCTTCCAGATCAATTTCGGCTCGGCCCAGATCGACACCGCGGGCGACCAGCCCGACGTGCTTGTCGCGATGAACCCGGCGGCACTCAAGACCAATGTCGATGCGCTCAAGCCCGGCGGGCTGATCATCGCCGACGAAGGCGAGTTCGGCCAGCGCAACCTCGACAAGGCGAAATACGCCGCCAATCCGCTCGAGGACGGCAGCCTCGCCAAATGGCAGCTGCTCAAGCTCAACATCTCGCAGCTCACGCTCGACGCGGTGAAGCCCTTCGGCCTTGGCAACAAGGAGGCGCTGCGCTGCAAGAACATGTGGACGCTGGGCCTGGCGCTCTGGATGTTCGACCGCGACCGCCAGCCGCTGGTCGACTGGCTCAAGGCCAAGTTCGCCAAGGCGCCCGAGCTGGCCGAGGCGAACATCGCCGCCCTCAACGCCGGCCATGCCTATGGCGAGACGGCCGAGCTGGGCGCGATGGGCATCACCCAGCGCCAGGTCGCCGCCGCCCCCGCCGAGCCGGGGCTGTACCGCACCGTCACCGGCGCCGAGTCGATCTCGCTCGGCCTGGTCGCCGGCGCGCAGCTGGCCAGCCTGCCGATGTTCTTCGGCGGCTATCCGATCACCCCGGCCAGCGCGATCCTGCACACGCTGTCGCGCTACAAGGAATATGACGTCACCACCTTCCAGGCGGAGGACGAGATCGCCGCGGTCGCCTCGGCGCTCGGCAGCGCCTATGCCGGCAGCCTTGGCGTCACCTGTTCCTCGGGCCCCGGCATCGCGCTGAAGACCGAGGCGATCGGCCTGGCGATCATGACCGAGCTGCCGCTGGTGATCGTCAACGCCCAGCGCGGCGGCCCCTCGACCGGGCTTCCCACGAAAACCGAGCAATCGGATCTATATCAAGCAGTTTACGGCAGAAATGGCGATGCGCCGGTGCCGGTGATCGCCGCGCGCTCGGCCGCCGATTGTTTCGACGTCGCGATCGAGGCGGTGCGCATCGCCACGCAATATATGACCCCGGTGATGCTGCTCACCGACGGCTATCTCCAGAATGCCGCCGAGCCCTGGAAAGTGCCGGACATGTCGGCGTACGCGCCGTTCCCGGTGACCTTCCATACGGAGATCCCGCCCGAAGGCGAGAAATTCGAGCCCTATGGTCGCGACGAGAAGCTCAAGCGCCCCTGGGTGAAGCCGGGCACGCCGGGCCTGCTCCACCGCATCGGCGGCATCGAGAAGGCGCAGGGCAGCGGCAATATCGACTATTCCCCCGCCAACCACCAGGCGATGACCAACATCCGCCGCGACAAGGTGATGGGCATCCAGGTGCCCGATCAGGCGATCGAGCAGGGGCAGGCCGGAGGGAAGCTCGTCGTGGTCGGCTGGGGCTCCACCTATGGCCCGATCGCCCAGGCGGTGCGCCGAGCGCGGGCCAGGGGACATGACGTCAGCCATGTCCATATCCGCCACATCTGGCCGCTACCCAAGAATCTCGGTGATTTGCTAAGTAGTTATGAGCATATTCTCGTACCGGAAATGAACACCGGCCAGCTGAAGACGCTGCTGCGCGACCAGTATCTCGTCGATGCCCGGTCGCTCACCAAGGTCTCGGGCCAGCCCTTCCGCATCGCCGAGATCGAAGCCGCCATTGCCCAGCATATCGGCGCGGACTTCGACCAGGAGGTGCCGCCCGACGACCGCCAGCTTCCCAGCCCGGAGGCGGTGAATCCTTGATCCCAAGATAATCTTGCCGAGGGTGCCTGGAGGAACGGGATGGTGAAGTACGTCTACAAAGAAAAGAGCCTAGCGGTCGATTACCAAGCCTCGGCTGGTGAACAGGTCAGCGTGGAGGACGCCACCGCCATGGCACTTATCGACATAGCTGCCGCGCTGAAGCACTTGGCGGGCTCAACAAACTCCATTCGAATGGAGTTTGAGGATGTGTCGGGTTCCTTGAATTCTATTCGACAGTCTGTGGGCTGACTGGGAAACAAGCGCTATGAACGAGATCACCACCATCCGCCCGAGCACCCCCAAGGACTGGGAGACCGACCAGGAGGTCCGCTGGTGCCCCGGCTGCGGCGACTATGCGATCCTCAAGGCCGTGCAGCGCACCATGCCCGAACTGGGCGTCGCGCCGGAGAACACCGTGTTCGTCAGCGGCATCGGCTGCTCGTCGCGCTTCCCCTATTACATGGAGACCTATGGCTTCCACACCATCCATGGCCGCGCGCCGGCGGTGGCGACGGGAGTGAAGCTCGCCAATCCGGAGCTCGATGTCTGGATCATCACCGGTGACGGCGACGCGCTGTCGATCGGCGGCAACCACACGATGCACCTGCTCCGGCGCAACCTCGATTGCCAGTTCCTGCTGTTCAACAACGAGATCTACGGCCTCACCAAGGGCCAGTATTCGCCGACGAGCCGCGAGGGCACGCGTTCGCCTTCCACGCCCTTCGGCTCGGTCGACCACCCCGCCAAGCCCTGTGCCTTCGCGCTGGGGGCGGGGGCCCGCTTCGTCGCGCGCGGGATCGACGTGCACAAGAACCTGCCGAGCGTCCTCAAGGCCGCCCACGCCCATCGCGGCGCGGCGTTCGTCGAGATCTTCCAGAACTGCATCGTCTATAACGACGAGGTCTTCGAGCCCTTCACCGCCAAGCCCAATGCGGCGCTGGGCCAGCTCTGGGTCGAGCATGGCCAGCCGATGCTGTTCGCCGGCGGTGCCAAGGGCATCGCGCTCGACCGGGAGCGGCTCACGCTCAAGGTGGTCGACGTGGCCGATGGCGACTGGCAGGGGGCGGAGGTGATCGTCCACAACGTCACCAACCGCGCCATCGCGCACATGCTGGTCGAGATGCCCTTCGGGCCGTTCCCGATGGCGCTGGGCGTGCTCTACGACGATCCCGCGCCGACCTTCGAAAGCGCGGTCGTCGCGCAGAACAGGGCCGCGAGCGAGGGCAAGACCGCCGATCTCCAGAAGCTGGTTGCCAAGGGCCAGACCTGGATGGTCGACAAGGAGCCGCACAAGCTCTGAGAGCCGCATAAACCCGGGCTGTTATCGCTATCGGCTTGCATTGAGCGCGAGCGGCCCTATCGCACCGTTCATGTTGATCCGTGCCAGCGCCGGCCGCATCCCGCATGCATTTGCGCCGTTCCGGTGCGTCCGACGGCGATGACTCCCGGCAACGACGCCTCCAGCATGTTCCGCGCGCCCGGGGAGCGCGCCCGGCGCCATGATCTCGATGCGCTGCGGGCAGTGTTCCTGCTGTTCGGCATTCCCTATCACGCCGCGCTCACCGTCCGCCCGGGGCCGTGGATCGCCAACATGCACGATCGGTCGCGCGACTTCATCCAGCTCGCCGATTATCTCCACCTGTTCCGCATGCCGGGATTCTACATGATCGCCGGCTATTTCGCGGCGATGCTGCTCCAGCGCCGTCCGGTAGCGAGCTATCTGCCGTCCCGCCTCCACCGGCTCGTCCCGCCTTTCCTGGCGGGCACCCTGTTGCTGGTGCCGGCGATGCACTTCCTGCTCCTGCTCGAGACCGGCCATCCGCAGCCCCTGGCGCGCTGGTGGGAGATCATGACCTGGGCGGAGCGCAATCCGTTCGAGCATCTCTGGTTCGTGCAGGTGCTGCTCTACTACACCGCCGGGCTTGCCGGCCTGGTCTGGCTGTTCCCCGGGCTCGCCCGAGCCGGGATCGAGGGACCGCAGCCGGGGCTCGTCCGCTGGTTCGTGCCGATCACGCTCGCCACCGGCATCATCCTCGGCCTGTGCGGCCTGGGTGCGCTGCAGCTCGAGCGCTATCGCTACCTCGACAATTTCGCGATCAACTTCCTCTCGGCGCGCTATGCGCTCGATTACCTGCCCTGGTTCGCCCTGGGCGCGATACTCCAGCGCATCCCGGCGCTCGACCGGCGCTTCGCCCGCTTCTCCTGGCCCCTGTTCCTTGCCGGGCTCGCCGCGAGCGTGGCGGTGGTCTTCGCCGCGCGGTCGATCCCGCTGGCCTGGCGTCCGGTGCTCACCGGGGTCGCGGCGATCTGCCTCACCCAGGCCTCGCTCGGGGCGCTCGCCCATTTCATCGACGGCGAACGCCGCTGGGTAAAGGCGCTCGTCTCGGCTTCCTTCGTCATCTATCTGTTCCATGAGCCGCTGATCGTGCTGGCGACGCCGTGGATGGATCTGCTCCCGATCCCGATCTGGCCCAGGTTCATGCTGCTCTGCGTGGCGGCCTTTCTCGGTTCCTACGGCATCTGGAAGCTGATCCGGCTGAGCCCGGCATTGCGCTACCTGTTCAACGGCGAGCGCGCGAAGCGCCGCGTCTAGCGTTGCGTTGAGAGCCCAAGCAAGCCTTTGAAACTACTTCCGTCATCCCCGCGCGGGCGGGGATCCAAGGCCGAGAACAATGGTCGCGAGGCTCGCTTTGCCGTCTCCGGAAACCCCTGCGCAGGATTGCGTCGATTGTCCCAAATTACCCTGGATCCCCGCCTGCGCGGGGATGACGGTGGAGAAGCGGGAATGACGGCGGAGTAGGTGAGTCTCCAACCTGCACTGCGCTTGGGCTTGCCCGACTCACCGGCGCGTGCATTGTGCGCTTCACGATGCATGCGCCACTGAGCCAGCCCCCATCGAGCGAACCCGCACCGCGAAAGGGAGGGTGGTTCGCGCGAGCGCTTGCGCCTCTCTTCCGCCGCCAACTGGACCGGATCGATGCCGGCATCGCCAGCGGCAGCCTGTCGCTTCACCTGCCCGACGGTGCCACGCGGCTGCTCGGCGGCCGGGAAGCGGGGCCCGCCGCGATCGTCGACCTGCGCAGCTGGCGCGCGCTGCTCCGGCTCGCGCTCGGCGGCTCGATCGGCTGGTACCAGGCCTGGGCCCTTGGCGAATGGGCAAGCCCGGATCCGGTGGCGCTCTTCGCGCTGTTCGGCCGCAACCGGGCCGAGCTGGCCCGCCAGGCCCGGGCAACCGGCCCCTCGCTGCGCATCAAGCGCCTGATCCACGCGATGCGGCACAACGATCGCCACGGCTCGCGGCGGAACATCCATTTCCACTATGACCTGGGCAACGACTTCTATCGGCTCTGGCTCGATCCGGGCATGACCTATTCGAGCGCGCGGTTCACTGCGCCCGGCCAGCCGCTGGAGGAGGCCCAGCAGGAGAAGCTCGCCGCCATCCTCGCCCGCACGGCCACGCGCCCGGGTGAGGAGATCCTCGAGATCGGCTGCGGCTGGGGCAGCTTCGCCGAACTGGCGGTACGGGAGGGGCGCAGGGTCCACGGCATCACCCTGTCGACCGAGCAAAAGGCCTGGGCCGAAGCCCGTGTCCCGCATGGCGCCCGCTTCACGCTCACCGATTATCGCGACGTCATGGGACGCTATGACGCGGTCGCCAGCATCGAGATGGCCGAAGCGGTGGGGCGGGAATATTGGCCGGCCTATCTGGACGCGATCGCCGGGGCGCTGAAGCCGGGCGGCCGCGCGGCGCTGCAGATCATCACCTTCGACGACGCGTTCTTCGAGGATTATGCCGCGAACGTCGATTTCATCCAGGCCTATGTCTTCCCCGGCGGCATGCTGCTCTCGGAAGCCCGGCTGCGCGCGCTCGCCGAGGCCCGGGGCCTGTCCTGGCGCGATCGCACCAGCTTCGGCGCCGACTATGCCGAGACGCTGCGGCGCTGGCGGGAAACATTCGATACGGTAGTAGAATCGGGTAAGCTCCCGAGTAAATTCGATAGCAAGTTCATAAGCTTGTGGCGCTATTATCTCATGTATTGCGAAGGCGGGTTCAGAGGCGGCGGAATCGATGTCGTCCAGCTCACCTTGGTGAAGGAGGAGGGGATATGAGGAACTGGCTTCTGGCGGGCGCACTGGCGCTCGGGGTGTTCGCGGGGCAGGGCGCGATGGCGCAGGCGGTCGCCTCGCCCGAGGTGCAGATGCAGCCGGGCGACAATTCCGGGCTGCGCAAGGTGGGCGCCGAAGTGCTGTTCTGGAGCCAGGCCCAGCGCGACCAGAATTTCCCGCACATGGAGAAGCTCTTCCCCGGCCATGTCGTCCAGGCCGGCGGCAAGGTCCATCCGCTGCCCGCCGGCAAGCCGCTGGCCTTTCCCGATGCCGATATCGACGCGTTCATCGCCCAGCAGAATGTTGCCGGGCTGATCGTGCTCAAGGACGGCAGGATCGTGCTCGAGCGCTATGCCCGCGGCTATTCGCGGCAGGGGCGCTGGACCAGCTTCTCGGTCGCCAAGTCCTTCACTTCGTCGCTGGTCGGCGCCGCGATCGGGGATGGCTTCATCAAGTCGGTCGATGAGCCGGTGACCAGATATATCCCCGAACTGGCCGGCAGCGGCTATGACGGCGTGACGATCGCGCAGCTCCTCACCATGACCTCCGGCGTGAAGTGGAATGAGGACTATACGGACGCGAAGTCCGACGTGGCCCGCATGTTCCTGGAGCCGGTGCCGGCGGGGGAGGACCCCACCGTCTATTACATGAAGAAGCTCCCGCGCGAGTTCGCGCCGGGCAGCAAATGGGTCTACAAGACCGGCGAGACCAATCTGATCGGCGTGCTGGTGATGCGCGCCACCGGGAAGCCGCTCGCCACCTATCTCAGCGAGAAGATCTGGAAGCCCTATGGCATGGAGCAGGACGCGTTCTGGATGGTCGATCCGTCCGGCCACGAAGTCAGCGGCTGCTGCCTCTCGGTGTCGTTGCGCGATTATGCCCGCATGGGCCAGTTCGTGCTCGAGGGCGGCAAGGGCGCCGTGCCTGCCGGCTGGTATCGCCAGTCGACCGCCGCCCATGCCGATATCGGCGTGCCGGGCCGCGGCTATGGCTATCAATGGTGGACCTATCCGGAGGGCCGCTTCGGCGCTCAGGGCATTTTCGGCCAGACGATCCGCATCGATCCGAAGTCGAAGGTGGTCATCGCCGTCTCGGCCGCCGCGCCCAAGGCCTCGGACGACGCCTATGGCCAGGCGCGCACGGCATTCCTCAACCGGCTGTTCGAGGCCGCGGCGAAATAGGCGTTGCGGGCGACCCCGGGCAGGATCATATTCGGATCGAATTTAGTCGAGGTCATGCCATGCGCCTGGAACGGATCAAGCCGATCAGCTATTTCAAGGCCAATGCCGCGGAGGTCATCAACGACCTGCGCGAGACCGGCGAGCCGATGGTCATCACCCAGAACGGTGAAGCCACCGCGGTGATCCAGGACGTCGCGTCCTACGAGAAGGATCAGGAGACGCTCGCGCTGCTCAAGATCCTGGCGCTGGGGCAGAAGGACATCGAAGCCGGGCGCTATCGCCCTGCGGATGAGGTCTTCGCCGATCTCAAGGCCAAGTTCGCCAAGCGCTGATGGCAACGCCCAGTTTCACGGTCTTCCTGACACATGAAGCCCGGAACGACCTCGAGGGGATCGGAGACTATATCGCGGATCACCATTCGGGCGAGGAGGCCTTCGCGACGGTAGAGAAGATCGAGGCACGAATAGCCTCGCTCGCCGAATTTCCCTTCCGGGGCAGCATTCCGCGCGAGCTCGAGGAGATGGGCGACCGCGACCATCGCCAGCTTCTCGTCGCCCCCTATCGTCTGGTCTATCGCGTGCTCGACAATGCGGTTTTCGTCTTGCTCATCGCCGACGGACGCCGCGACATGCGCACGCTGCTCCGCCACCGGCTGCTCGCCGCGCGCTAGCCCTCGACCCGCTCGAAATGCCCGGTCTCGAAGCCGGAGGCCGCCAGCGCCGCGATCCGCGCGGCGACGGCCTCGGGCGCCTTCACCGTCGCCGGATCCTCGCCGGGGAAGGCGCGGGCGCGCATCTTGGTGCGGGTCGCGCCCGGATCGACGATGCCGACGCGCACCTTGCTGATATGCGCGACTTCCTCGCCATAGGTGAGCAGCAGATTCTCGAACGCCGCCTTGGACGCGCCATAGACGCCCCAATAGGCCCGCGCCGTGCGGCCCACGCCGGAGGTGACGCCGATCACGCGCGCGCCGTCCGACGCCTTGAGCATCGGGTCGAACGCCGCGAGCATCGCCGCCTGGGCAGTGACGTTGAGCGTCAGCACCTTGGCGAACTCCTTGAAGTCGATCGCCGGCACCGCGCTCAGCGTGCCCAGCGTCGCCGCGTTGAGCACGAGCAGATCCAGTGCCGCCCAGCGCCCGGAGATCGCCTCGGCAAGGCGGGCGATGCCGTCATTCTCGGTCAGGTCCAGCGGCGCGATCGTCGCCGAGCCGCCCGCCGCAAAGATCGCCTCCTCGACTTCCTCGAGCGCACCCGCGGTGCGCGCGGTCAGGATCACATGTGCGCCCTGCCTGGCCAGTTCCAGCGCGGTCGCCGCACCGATGCCGCGGCTCGCGCCGGTGACGAGCGCCGTGCGCCCGGAAAATGCCCCCTCGCGCATGCCTGGATCAGCCCACCCGCTCGTGGAGCAGCGCGAACTGGTCGGTCGGCGGACCGTTCTCGTCCTGGTCGGTCAGCGTGGTCGGATATTCGCCGGTGAAGCAGGCATCGCAATATTTCGGATGGATGTCCGCGCGGTGCGCCTCGCCCAGCGCCTTGTACAGGCCGTCGATCGAGATGAAGGCCAGGCTGTCGGCATGGATGAAATCGGTCATCCCGCCCACGTCGAGCTTCGCGGCGAGCAGCTTGGCCCGCTCGGGGGTATCGACGCCGTAGAAGCACGAATGCCGCGTCGGCGGCGAGGCGATGCGCATGTGCACCTCGGCCGCGCCGGCCTCGCGCATCATCTGCACGATCTTCAGCGACGTGGTGCCGCGCACGATCGAATCGTCGATCAGCACCACGCGCTTGCCCTTGATCAGCTCGCGATTGGCGTTGTGCTTGAGCTTCACGCCCAGGTGGCGGACCTTGTCGCCCGGCTGGATGAAGGTGCGGCCGACATAGTGCGAGCGGATGATGCCGAGCTCGAACGGAATGCCGCTCTGCTGGGCATAGCCGATCGCCGCCGGCACGCCCGAATCGGGCACCGGCACGACCAGATCGGCGTCGACCGGCATCTCGATCGCCAGCTGCGCGCCGATCGCCTTGCGCACCGAATAGACCGAGCGATCGTTGCTGATCGAATCGGGGCGCGAGAAATAGACATATTCGAAGATGCAGGGCCGCGGCCCCACCGGCGCGAACGGCTTGTGCGAGCTGATCTCGCCGCCCTTGACGATCACCAGCTCGCCCGGCTCCACGTCGCGGACATAGTCGGCGCCGACCACATCGAGCGCCACCGTTTCCGAGGCGAACACGATCGTATCGTCGAGCTTGCCCATCACCAGCGGGCGGATGCCCAGCGGATCGCGGCAGGCGATCATGCCCTCGGGCGTCATCACGATCAGCGAATAGGCGCCCTCGACCTGCTTCAGCGCGTCGATGAAGCGATCGATCAGCGTGCGGAACTGCGAAGTGGCGACGAGGTGGATGATCACCTCGGTGTCCGAGGTCGACTGGAAGATCGCGCCGCGGCGGATCAGGTCACGGCGCAGGCGCATCGCGTTCGAGATATTGCCGTTGTGCGCGATTGCGAAGCCGCCGCTCGCCAGCTCGGCATAGAGCGGCTGCACGTTGCGCAGCGCCGTCTCGCCCGTGGTCGAATAGCGGACATGGCCGCAGGCGACATTGCCGTGCAGCGCGCGGATCACTTCGTCGCGATCGAAATTGCCCGCCACATGCCCCATCGCGCGGTGCGTATGGAACTGGTGGCCATCGAAGCTGGTGATGCCCGCCGCCTCCTGGCCGCGGTGCTGCAGCGCGTGCAGGCCGAGCGCGACCGCGGCAGCAGCGCCGTCCATGCCGGATACGCCGAAAATGCCGCACTCTTCGCGCAGCTTGTCGTCATCGAACGGGTTCGTGGTAAGCATCAGCCCTCGAGGGGGTTGGGAACTATCGAGCGGGCATATAGGCGCTTCGGTGCGGTTTGTCGCCGGTCTGTCACAAAGAAATGAACTTGCTGGCTTTTTCGTTGGTTTTTCAGGGCAGAAGGAGACGATCCATGCCCGGGCACGACCACGGACCGCAGATCAAGAACGACGAACTCTACGAGAAACTCCGCGACGAAGGCGCCTCGAAGGAAAAGGCGGCGCGAATCGCCAACGCCCAGGCGGCGGGCACGCTCGACCATCCCGGCGGCACGCTGGAGAGCCGGTCGAAGGCGCAGCTCTACGACGAGGCCAGGGAGATCGGCATAGCGGGCCGTTCGGAAATGGACAAGGACGCGCTGGTGAAGGCGATCCAGGATCATAAATGATCCTCACCCCTCTCGATCGTCATCCCCGCGCAGGCGGGGATCCAGAGCCATGCAGGACGTCTTGGATCCCCGCCTGCGCGGGGATGACGGTGGGTGGAGGCGGGGATGACGGTGGAGATTGGGCGCGCTAGATACGCCGGCGTGGACACCAATCGCGAAACGGGCAGCTTGCTCGACCCGAAATATGACGCCGCCGGCCTGATCACCGCCGTCTGCACCGCGCCCGACGGCACGGTGCTGATGGTCGCGCACATGAACGCCCAGGCGCTCCAGGCCACGCTCGACACCGGCGAGGCCACCTTCTGGTCGCGCAGCCGGGGCCGGCTCTGGAAGAAGGGCGAGACTTCGGGCCATGTCCTCAAGCTGGTCGAGGCCCGCATCGATTGCGACCAGGATTGCGTCTGGCTCAGGGTCGAGCCGCAGGGGCCGGCCTGCCACACCGGCGCGCCGAGCTGCTTCTATCGCGTGATCGAAGGCGGAAAGCTGGTCCGGAAGTGAAGCGCGCCGGGCTGCTCCTCGCGCTGCTCCTGGCCGCCTGTTCCGGCGGCACCAAGCAGGCCGACAAGGCCCAGCCGCCCCAGGACCTGGAAAAGGCCGCGATCGAGCGCGGCCTGATCCGCAACCCCGCCGATACCGATATCGCGGGCCTCTATGCCCGCGATACCGATCGCATCTGCATCGTTCCCGACGAGCAGCTCGGCTACCGGATCGGCGCGTTCGTCGACTATGGCGACCGCATCACCTGCAGCGGCAGCGGCCGGGCGAGCCGGGTAGGGGGGTCGCTCCATGTCGAGCTGGGCGAGGACGGCAGCTGCTCGTTCGACGCGAAATATGATGGCGACAAGATCGCCTTTCCCGGCGCGCTGCCCGATGGCTGCAACCGATACTGCGCCAAGCGGGCCTCCTATGCCGGCCTGGAAGTCGTCCGGCTGAGCGAGTCGGCCGCCGAGGCCTCGGCGATGCGCGACGCCAATGGGCGCAGGCTCTGCGGGGGCGGCTAGGGCGGGGGGTATTCTCCACCGTCATCCCCGCGAAGGCGGGGATCCAGGGTAGTGCGGGACAGCGATGCCGATGGAGGAACAGGCGTTCCCCATTCCCGGCTCATGCTCGATGGCAGGCCGGCACTTCCCCGCGGCTTCCAATGTTGGATTTCCCCTGAAACACTCGCGTCATGTCGATGCGCGAACATAGGCCATGTCGCGCCCGTTGCGGGCGGCGCGCCGTCGCGGGCGCCGAACGGAGGGCGAGGGGAGCCGCGCGCGATGGGGTCGGGACTTTCGCGACTTTCCGGCGCCCAAAGAGTTGACGTTCACGTAAAGGGAAGGTAGTTTCCATGCCCATGAACGCACCAGCCTTTCCGCTCGAGGCCCTGGCGCCGATCGAATCGCGTCCGGACCGCGAATCCTTCACCATTTCGGATCTGTGCGCCGAATTCTCGGTCACGCCGCGGGCGCTGCGCTTCTACGAGGACGAGGGGCTGATCGGCCCCGAGCGCCGCGGCACCGCCCGCATCTATTCGCACCGCGACCGCGCCCGGCTCGCCTGGATCCTGCGCGGCAAGCGCGTCGGCTTCAGCCTGGCCGAGATTCGCGAGATGATCGACCTCTACGATGTCGGCGACGGCCGCAGCACCCAGAAGCAAGTCACGCTCGAGCGCTGCCTCGAGCGGATCGGCCTGCTCGAGAACCAGAAGCGCGACATCGACGCGCACATCGCCGAGCTCCAGCAATTCGTCGAGCTGCTCAAAAGCAGCGACTAGCCCCCGAGGAACCTGAAATGCCCCAATATACTCCGCCGGTGCGCGACACGCGCTTCATCCTCGAGCAGGTGATCGGCCTTGATCGCTACGCCAATCTTCCGGGCTTCGAGAATGCGACGCCGGACACGGTCGACGCAGTGCTCGAACAGGGCGGCCAGTTCGTCGCCGAAGTACTGTTCCCGCTCAACCATTCGGGCGACCAGCAGGGCTGCACCCGCCATGACGACGGCAGCGTCACCACGCCGGACGGCTACAAGGCGGCCTATGCCCAGTTCGTCGAGAGCGGCTGGGGCACGCTCAGCTTTCCCGAGGCGTTTGGCGGGCAGGGGATGCCGCACGTCATCTCCACGGCGTTCCAGGAGTTCATGATCTCCTCGAACATGGCGTTCGCCATGTATCCGGGGCTTACCCACGGCGCGGTCGCCGCGCTGCTGGTCAAGGGCTCGCCCGAGCAGCAGGAAAAATACGTCCCCAAGATGGTCGCGGGCGAATGGGGCGGTACGATGAACCTCACCGAGCCGCAGTGCGGCACCGATCTCGGCCTGATCCGCACCCGCGCCGAGCCGAACGCCGATGGCAGCTACGGCATCACCGGCACCAAGATCTTCATCTCGTCGGGCGAGCACGACCTGACCGAGAACATCATCCACCTGGTCCTCGCCAAGACGCCGGGCGCGCCGGAGAGCAGCAAGGGCATCTCGCTGTTCGTGGTCCCGAAGTTCCTGGTCAATGACGACGGCTCGCTCGGCGCGCGCAACGCCGTCTCGTGCGGCTCGATCGAGCACAAGATGGGCATCCACGCCAATTCGACCTGCGTGATGAACTATGACGGCGCCACCGGCTGGCTGGTCGGCGAGGAGATGAAGGGCCTCGCCGCGATGTTCATCATGATGAACGCCGCCCGGCTCGGCGTCGGCCTCCAGGGCCTGGGCGTAGGCGAAGTCGCCCTCCAGAACGCCGTCCAATATGCGCATGACCGCCGCCAGGGCCGCGCGCTCACCGGCCCGCAGGAGCCGAACGAAAAGGCCGACACGCTGTTCGTCCACCCGGACGTGCGCCGCATGCTGATGGAGGCCAAGGCGCAGACCGAGGCGCTGCGGGCGCTCTGCCTGTGGGGCGCGCTCCAGGTCGATCTCGAACATGCCGCCGGCACCGAGGAGGAGCGCCAGCTCGCCGCCGATCTGGTCGGCCTGCTCACGCCCGTGATCAAGGGCGTCGGCACCGATATCGGCTACAAGGTCGCGACCGACAGCCAGCAGGTCTATGGCGGCCACGGCTACATCGCCGAATGGGGCATGGAGCAATATGTCCGCGATGCCCGCATCTCGATGATCTATGAGGGCACCAACGGCGTCCAGGCGATGGACCTGGTCGGCCGCAAGCTCGCCATGAACGGTGGTCGCGCCGTCCAGGCCTTCTTCAAGCTGGTCGCCGAGGAAGCAGCCGCGGCCAAGGGTGACGAGAAGCTCGCCGCGCTGGCGGAGGGCCTGGAAAAGGCGCTGGGCCATCTCCAGGGCGCGACCATGTGGCTCGCCCAGAACGGCTTCAAGAATCCCAATGACGTGGGCGCCGGCGCTTATCCGTACATGCAGCTCACCGGCACGGTGGCGCTGGGCCTGATGTGGCTGCGCATGGCCCGGGCCGCCACGGCCGCGCTGGCCGCCGGCGGCGGCGACACCGGCTTCTACGAGGCCAAGCTGGTCACCGCGCGCTTCTATGCCGAGCGCTTCCTTCCGGACGCGGGCAGCCTGCGCCGCAAGATCGAGGCAGGCAGCGAGACGGTGATGGCGCTCGATCCGGAGCTGTTCCGGGCCGCGTGATCGCGATGCCAAGGGCCCCCGGCTGCAGCCGGGGGCCTGCGGGCGATGCGAGAGGGCTCGAAGGGCGCGGTGCCCCTGTTGCCGATACTGTTACCATTTTACATAATGTATATTATCGATCCGATGATCGAGACCTGGGTTCGATCGGGTGCCGCCCGGCGGTCCTGGCTCATCGTCCCCATGCGGCCCGAAGTCGATCCGTGCCCGTTCGGCGAAGAGCCCGCCCGTGCAAGGGAAACCCGGAACGCGCAGGACCGCTCGTCGAATCCCGTCTGTCGTTCATCGCACGCGGCGGCGATTGATAGAATGCTGCCCGCGGCTGATCGAAGAGGACGACGCTTCACTCGCTCCATCGAATATCCCTGCGCCATCGCCCTCCTCCGGAGCGTGCGATCGACCTGAACAACATGGGAATGATGTGATGCGTATAGCATATCTGGGATTGGCGTCCCTCGCCCTTCTGGGCTCGTCGAACGTCGCCGGCGCAACCATGATCGACTCCGGCATGCATGGATCCAGCAGGATCATCGTCTCCACGCACGATCTCGATCTTGCAACCGATGCCGGCATCAGGGCGGCGCGCGCGCGGGTCCGCCGGGCGGCGGCCCGTGCCTGCGACGCATATCCGCATATCGGCATCCTGCCGTCGGCCGAGAGCGAACGCTGCCGCATCGCGGCGGTGCGCCAGGCGGACGCCAGGATCGTGACATTGGCATCCCGCATGAGCCGGGATCGCCTCGTTTCGGCCGGCATGGACAGCCGCATGCGGTGAGCGCGCGCGCTCGCCCTGCCACCGAACGGCCCTGGCGGGCTCACCGGCCCGCCAGGGCCTTTACGGCGGCCAGATAGGAACGGCCTATCCGGACATCGGCACCGTCGGCCAGCACCGCGGACCAGATACCGAGTCCGTCATGGCGCAGCCTGGCGATGAAGTCCCGCCTGACCATCGTCGAGCGGTGGACGCGGATGAACCTGGCCGGATCCAGCCGGCGCTCGAGGTCGCCCAGCGTGCGATGGAGCAGGAAGCTGCGCGATCCGACCTGCAGGGACATATAGTCGCGCATCGCGTCGATCCGGTCGACATCGATTGCCGCGATGCGCACCATTTCCGAGCGATGAGGAACCCAGAATTCCTCGATCCGGTCGGGCTGGTCGACGGCGCGGTGTTCGGAGCCGGCCACCTGCCTGCGCGCGCGCGCAACTGCCCGTACCAGCCCTTCGGACGTTACCGGCTTCAGCAGATAGTCGACTGCCGCGACATCGAATGCCGCCAGGGCAAAGCCGTCAAAGGCGGTGCAGAAGACGATGGCGGGCGGTCGCTCCCCGGCACAGAGCGCCTTCGCCACATCCATGCCGTCCACTTGCGGCATGGCGATGTCGAGCAGCACCAGGTCGGGCGCCAGCGATCTCGCCAGCCGCAGCGCGACCTCTCCATCCGACGCCGTCCCCGCCAGCGCGAGATCGGGAATGTGCGAGCACAGCATCACCAGTCGCTCGACCGCGAGCGGCTCGTCGTCGACGATCAACGTTCGCAGGATGGGCTCAGCGTGCATCGAAGGCCAACGGCATTGCGAGATCGACACGGAACCCCGCGGGATCGAGCGGGTGCACGTGGCAATAGCCCGTATCGCCGAACCGCGCGGCGATGCGATCGGCGACATTGCGCAAGCCCAACCCCGTCCCTTCCTCCATCGCCTTGCCGGCCGCTCCCGGCTGGCCATCATCCTGCACCGTCAGCAGCAGAAGGCCGTGCCGCTCGCTCGCGCGGATGCCGATCGTGACCGGGCGGCGCGATCGCGACACGCCATATTTCACGGCATTCTCGATCAGCGGCTGCAGGATCAGTCCGGGGACCAGCGCATCACGCAGATCGTCCGGCAGATCGATGGCCAGGCGCAGGCGATCGGGGAACCTGACCTGCTCGATCTCGAGATACAGGCGCTGGAGCCGGATTTCCTCCGTCAGCTGCACATCCTCGCTCGGATCTCCGACCAGGCTGGCCCGGAAGAAGCTCGAGAGATTGATGATCATCCGCTCGGCGGCGGCGCGCCTGCCGGCCATGACCAGCGTGGACAGCGAATTGAGCGTGTTGAACAGAAAGTGCGGGTTGATCTGATACCGCAATGCCCGAAGCTCGGCGGCTTGCGCGGCGGCGCGGAACGCGGCGTTCTTTCGCTCCAACGCACCGACTTCCGCGGCATAGCGCAGCGCCAGATAGAGCGCTGCCCAGCCGACGAAGAAGAAATAGCTGTTGACCGCGCTGTCCGCAATCATCTTGACCACCGCCATGTCGGCGTCGTCGGCGTTCGTTCCCCCGACCTGCACCATCATCCGGCCGGACCGCTGCCGCGCCGCGCCAGGCGGACTGGCCGGGCTGCTCGCAATCGTTGTCCAGGGGGATTTCAGAACGTCGAACACCACCCAGCTGGCGGAAGAGAAGGCGAGCGCCGCAGGCGCGGCCAGCAGGCCCGCCGCGATCATGCCCCGTCGCAGCGAGCTCGTCGGAATTCTGCGCAGGATCAGGTAGAGCAGGCAGGTGAGGCCCATGCTGAAGAGCATGATCGCCAGGCGTCGGACCAATATGTCGAGTTGGCCGGCCTGCCCGATGACCGCCGAGCGCAGAGTGACGATGGCGCAATAGAACAGCCAGAAACCGGCGATCGACAGCAAGGCGACACGGGGCGAAAGCGCAGGTTCTTCGTGCGGGTCCGCGACATGTTTCTCGGCCATGGCGAATCATAGCGTCGCGGCCGTAGCCGTAGAAGGGGGCGCCGTGTCGCTGATCGAAGGCTGTCGGACGTTCATCGAAACCTGGAAGCGCCAGGCACCCGGGCAGGTTCTCTTCGGGGGGAACCAGATGAAAGGACTTGCCGTGATTCTTCCTACCGGGCGACGGCCACGGATTCTGCTGGCCGCCGCAACGCTGATTGCCGCCCTCGCCCCCTGCGCCGTCGCGGCGCAGGTCGCATGGCATGCCATCCTGGCCGATTCGGACCGCCCGGATGCCGACAAGGCGCGCGACCCGGACCGCAAGCCGGCCGAGATGCTCGCCTTCGCCAAGGTGCGGCACGGCCAGACGATCGTCGATTTTCTTCCCGGGAAGGGCTATTTCACGCGGCTGTTCAGCCTGGCGGCCGGCCCTCATGGCGCGGTCTATGCCGTGACCCCCCAGATATTGCTCGACCGGGCCAAGGGCCGCCCGCTCCCGCCCCCCGTTTCGGGCGAGCCCGGCCGCGGCAATGTTCATGAGATCGTCGTCAACGACCGACCGTTCGACCTGCCCGCCAAGGCCGACCTGGTATGGACCTCGCAGAATTATCACGATGTCCATATCTGGCTTGGCGCCGCGGGCACGTCGATGCTGAACAAGCAGGTCTTCGATGCGCTCAAGCCCGGCGGCCTGTACGTCATCCTCGATCATGCCGGTGCGACCGGCCTGGATGATGCCGGAATGGCCAAGCTGCACCGGATCGACGAGGCCCTGGTCAAGAGCGAGGTGGTCAAGGCCGGATTCGTCCTCGACGGCGAATCCGATGCCCTGCGGAATCCGGCGGACTCCCATGCGGCGAACGTCTTCGATCCCTCGATACGCGGCAAGACCGACCAGTTCGTCCTGCGTTTCCGCAAGCCGGGATAATTCCCTGCGCTACCGATGGAGCCGCCATTCCGCAGGCTCGCTTCAGATCTGGGCCGATCTCTCCAAGACGGACCATGAAGCGCTGGCATGGCGGCTCCCGTCCGGGTATCGGCGTATGCTCAAACTACCGGACCCAACCGAAACCCCCATGTCATATCGTGCGCATATGCATCTGCCCGATGGTTTCGAGCCCTGCCCATTTGAGCGCGCAACGCACTGGCCTGCTTGAATATGTCGGGCGGCAGGTGCACGACTCGGCACTCAGCGAGGACATCGTCCAGGAAGCCTATCTCCGGCTGCTGATCTTCGAGGCGAAGCCCGACAACAGCGTGAAGAACGCCCCTGCGCTGCTGCGTCGCATATCGCTGAATCTGGTCCGGGATCATTTCCGCCGCACCGGCAGGGCTCCGCTCGTCGAACTGTCCGACGCGATCCCCTGCCCCCAGCCGATGATAGATCAGCAATTGGCGCGCAAGCAGCTGATCGAGCTGATTGCGGGCATCCTCAAGACGATGCCCTCGCTCAGGCGGGAGGTCTTCATTCGCCGGCGGGTCCGCGGACAGTCGGCGGGCGAAGTCGCCCAGGCCTTGGGCCTTTCCCCCAGCGCCGTGAGCAACCATGTTGCGCGCGCCATATTCGATCTCGATTCGGCGATCGAGAAGATCGAGAAGAGAGGCGGCCCTGTCCGAGACTAGCGCCATAAAATGGGAAGCGGCCCAGTGGATCGAGCGGCGCATGGGCGACGAGGCCTTTGACGAGGCCGCCTTCGACGCGTGGCTCGCCGGCGATCCGCGTTGCCGGCCTGCCTATGACACCATGTGGCGGCGCATCATGGGGTCTGACATGGACGCGGCGCTGCAAGCCTATGGTCGCGTGGGCGGATCGGACCGAGCCTGGCTGGTGGGCGGCATGGCAGTCCTGCTCGTCATGCTGGGCGGCTACAAGTCGCTGCCCCTGATCGCGCTGCATTTCGCCCAGCCGCAGGATTATGCCGTGGCGGACGGCAGGATCCGTTCCGTCACCCTGGCGGACGGTACGCGGCTGACCCTGGGCGGCGGCGCGCAGGTGAAGGTCCGCTATACGCGCCATGACCGTGTGGTCGAACTGACCCAGGGCACGCTCTTCGCCGATGTCGCGCATAACGAGCAGCGCCCCTTCCGGATCGATACCGGAAACGCGCGTATCGTGGATGTCGGGACCAGCTTCGAGGTTTCGACCAAGCCGGGGAGCATTCGTGTCACCGTCGCATCCGGAGTGGTCCGGTTCGGCCGGAACGGGTGGTTCGACGCGCCGATCCAGCTTCGCGCCCGACAGGTCGCCATTCTGGACAAGGCGGGCCTGAACCGGGCCGCCGATGTGGCGCCGGATGAGGTCGCTCGCTGGCGCGGCGAGTGGATGGAATATAGGGGCACGCCGCTGCGGCAGGTTATCGCCGACCTGCAAAGCCTTTCGCCGCTGCCCATTGCCATCACCGACGAGAGCCTGGCCGAGAAGCCGGTGAGCGGCCGGATCAGGCTGACCGATCCGGCCGGCCAGCTCGAGAACCTGTCGATCACCCATGCATTCCGGGTTCGCAAGTCCGAGGGTACGCTGACGATATCGAAGCGCTGATCGCTCTGACTTCCCTGCCCCAATCGCAACGGAGCTGAAGCAAAAAACTTTGTGAAGTTTCGGCGCGCGTCCCGTCTTTCCCCTGAGGTCGCTCAATCCGAGCCCAAAAGGGGGGAACAGATAGTGCCGAAGTCCAAGGGGTCGCTTCGTACGGGCGTTGCCGTTTTTGCTTTCGCCATCGGCGCCATTTGCGCCGCTCCGCCAGCACTGGCGCAACATGGAATCACGCTTCCTGCAGCCAGCCTGGAGGATTCGCTGAACCTGCTCTCGCGCCAGTCCGGCGTGCAGATCCTGGTCGACCAGAATCTGGTGCGCGGGAAGAAGGCGCGCCCGATCAAGAGCGTGTCATCCGTCGAAGCGGCGCTGGCGCAGCTCCTGCACGGAACCGACCTGACCTATCAGAAGCGCGGCGATGCGTTCCTGATCATTCGCGGAGGCGATGCCCAGCGCGCCAGGAAGACGGCCGCCGGTCCGCGGCCCAAGGCCGCGAACCATGGGCAAGGCCCGGCCCTCGCCGCCGATGAGGGCCAGGCATCCGGAGATGCCGGCAGCGGCAACGACATCGTCGTCACTGCGCAGAAAGTGTCCGAACGCCTGATTGACGTGCCGGCCGCCGTCTCGGCTTTCACGGCGCAGGACCTGTCGGACCAGAAGATCGAGGGCGGCCCCGAACTGCTGCGCGCCATCCCGAACGTCTCCTTCTCGAAGGACAATTTCTCCGGCTATAACTTCACCGTCCGCGGGATCGGTACCAAGGCGATCTCCGTCACCGCCGACCCGGCCGTGGCGATCAGCTTCAACTACGCGCCGTTGATCCGCAACCGCCTGTTCGAACAGGAATATTTCGACGTCGAGCGCGTCGAGGTGCTGCGCGGGCCGCAGGGCACGCTCTATGGCCGCAACGCGACGGCAGGTGTCGTCAACATGCTGCCGGCCAAGCCCAGGCTCGGCGTGTGGGGCGGCGAAATCCAGGGCGAGGTGGGCAATTATTCCACCACCCGCCTGCGCGGGTTCGTCAACATTCCCCTCGGCGACACCCTGGCCTTCCGTGCCGCGGGCGCGTGGACCAAGCGCGACGGCTATGACTACAACACGGTGACGCAGAAGAATGTGAACGGCCGCGATCTCTACTCGACGCGGCTGTCGGCGCTGTGGGAGCCCGATCCGGCGCTGCGCTTCAGCTTCTTCTGGGAGCATTTCAACGAAAACGACGACCGCGCGCGCACCGGCAAGCAGCTCTGCACGCGCGGCGAGACGCCGCAGAAGATCGACTATACCGACCGGAACGGCGTAGCCCAGTCGCAGCCGGTGGTCGGCGCATGGAGCATCGGCGCGCTGACGCCGGGATGCCAGCAAAAGACCCTCTATTCCGATGCCGCCTATGGCGTGCCCAACGGCCGCGGATTTCCGATCGTGACGGCGCTCACCCTGGCGCTGGCCGGAAACCGGGGTCCCTATGGCAGCTATTATACGCCGATGGGGCTCGATCCCTTCGGCACGGCCAATGGGCAACAATCCCATGACCTGCGCGAGATCGGCACCTTCTACGACCCGAAATACCGGGCACGGAACGACCTGTTCCAGTTCAATGCGGAGATCGACCTCACCGATCGCCTGCATTTCACGGGCCAGGTCCTGTACACGAAGGACTATTACAGCGCTTCGCAGGACTTTTTCCGGTTTCAGGCGGTGCCCTATTTCATCGCGCCGGAGCAATACGCTACCGGCGTCAAGGCAGCCTGGAAGCCATATCTGGGCTCCCGGAATGGCCTCGGCACGTTCAAGGATCCGCAGCTCGGCGAGCTGACCACGCCGGCGGCAATCGATCGTTCGGAGGCGCGCAGCGAGCAATGGGCGCAAGAGATCCGGTTGAACTCATCCTTCGACGGACCGCTCAACTTCAACCTCGGCGCCAATTACCTATCCTATGAGACTACCGAGAACTACTACGTCTTCAGCAACCTCTTCACCATCGCGGCGCTGTCCGAAGGTCCATATTGCGACGCCAAGGGCGTCGGCTGCGCCTATATCGATCCAAACCCGATCGACAAGATCAATGGCGAAGGACACAATTATTTCCGGAGCATCCAGCAGCTCAAGACCAAATCCTGGGCAACCTTCGGAGAGATCTACTGGAAGCCCGCGCAGAACCTCAAGGTAACCGCGGGGCTGCGCTATACCGACGACCAGAAGCTGATCATACCCTATGCCACCCAGCTGCTGAGCGATACCCGAGGGCTCAACAGCGGTACGGTCGATCGCGGCTATCCGGCGGATCCCGCCGAGACAATGCGATGGCGTCGCGTGACCGGCCGGCTCGCGCTGAACTGGAAGCCGCACCTGGCGTTCACCGACGAGACCGCGCTCTACGCTTCCTATGCGCGCGGCTACAAGGGCGGCGGCGACAATCCCCGAGGGCAAGCCGACAAGCCTTGCGGCCCGAACGGGCTGCCGGTGGCACCGGCGCTGGTGTGCGGAACCTACACGCGCCTCCCCACCAACTTCAAGCCGGAGGAACTCAACACCTTCGAAATCGGCATGAAGAACAAGATTGCCGGCGGGAAGATCTTGCTGAACTTCTCCGCTTTCTTCAACGACTACAAGAATTACCAGATCTCGCAGCTGATCAATCGGGCGATCAATACCGAGAATCTCGACGCCATCACCTATGGCGCGGAGCTGGAAGCCGCCTGGATACCCTCGCGGCACTTCAAGATCGGCGCGACGCTGGGGTATCTCAGGACCCGGATCGGTAACGGGCAAAGCTCGATCGACGTGATGGACCGCGTGCAGGGCCATGACGAATGGATGACCGTCAACCCCTGGGCACAGAGCCCGAACACCTGCATCGCGCCCAAGGCGCTGGTCGCCGCTTATCTCAAAAAGGTCAATCCCAAGGACATCAACAGCACTTCGGATTCTGGGATCAACTTCTTCTGCGAAGCGCCCCACGTATTCGGATCCGCCGGAAATCCGTTTGCGCCCGGCGGGATAGGTCAGGCTCTTTACGGATTTACCTACAGCCCGACCGCGCCCTACGACCCGAGCAAGCCGGCGAACTATTATGGCCCCAACCCCTCCAACTACGGCGCCCCCAATAACGGCTATGGCTTCGCCGCCGATCTGAGCGGCCACGAGCTGCCCAACGCACCGCACCTCACCTTCAACATCGGTGCGGAATATACCGTGTTCTTCGACGATTGGCGGCTGTCGCTGCGTGGCGACTATTATCGCCAGTCGGCGAGCTTCGCCCGTGTCTACAACACCGACTACGACCGCCTGCGCGCCTGGGGCAACGCCAACCTGGCGATCACGCTCAGCCGCCCGGCCTCGGACCTGACGTACCAGTTCTACGTCAAGAATGTCTTCAACAGCACGCCGATCACCGACGCGTTCACCGGTCCGAACGAAGTCGGCACCTTCTCCAACGTGTTCACGCTCGACCCACGCATCATCGGCTTCAGCGTGCGCGTCGGCATCAAATAAATACCAGAAAATTCAAAGATGTGGTCGCACATATAATGAGAAACTACCCGTGAAGGACGTGCCTTGTTTCAAATTCATCTCCATTGAAAAGGAAACTCACGATGAACATCTTCACTAAGTCTGTCGCCGCTCTCATCAGCATCGTTGCCTTCCAGTCGGCAGCCATGGCCCAGACCCTGTCGCCCGCCAACACCGCGGTGACGGCTTCGGGCCAGCTGACCCAGGACCTGAACGGCACCCTGACCACGGTGTGCAATGTCACGCTGAGCGGCACCACCGACTCGACGGGCATCACCTTCACCAGCTACACCGGCAGCGCCGCCAGCGGCCCGCTGGCGTGCGACGACGGCCTGGTGCTGCCGCTGCGCGTCCAGGCGACGTCTTCGACCAGCGTGACGATCAAGGACATGGCCGTCTCGACCCGTCTCGGTGACTGCGGCCCGCGGGACGTCGTCGGCCCGTGGAGCAACCTCACCTCGACCGCCGGCCCGCTCTCGGCCGCCCTGCCCGGCACGACCGGCTTCCTGGCGCTGATCGGTGGCGTCTGCAACGCCTCGGGCAGCCTCACGGTCTCGCCGGCTGTCACGATCAACTAACCCCCCAACTGGGCGATGCGGCGGCGCCACCCGCCGCATCGCTCCTTTGCTCAGCAAGGACAGCATGGATGCGCACGGGTTTTCGAATCTTGCAGCTCGCCATCGCCCTGCAGGCGACGGCGGCCCCGCTGCACGCCGCTGCCGGTCAGGACAAACCCGCGTTCAGCGCCAGGACGCCGATCGAGCAGCTCGCCGCCAATCCCGCGGCAAAGGCGGTGCTGGAACGCGAGCTGCCGGGTTTCACGGCCCATCCGCAATATGACCAGTTCAAGGCGATGAGCCTGGAGACGCTCGAGGCGATGTTTCCCGACGCGGTGCCGCATGCGCGCGTGAAGGCGATCGACGCGGCGCTACGTGCCATCCCCAGCCCTGCAAAGGCGCCCCCGCCCCCCGCCATGGCACCATCCCCATCGCCGATCGATCCGCGATAGTCCCTCATTTCCTGCGAGAACCCACATGACGATCACCATGGACCGCCGCAGCCTCGTCCTGGCGGGCAGCTTCGGAATCGGCGCGCTGGCAATGGGCGGCGCGGCACGTGCCCAGGCATTGCTGACTGCGCGCGGCTTCACCCATAATGTCGCCAGCGGCGAGCCGGGGCCGGACTCCATCCTGCTCTGGACCCGCTATGTGCCCGCCAATGGCGACGATGCGCAGCTCACCGCCGAACTGTCCGAGACGCCCGATTTCCGGAAGAAGACGAGCGGTGGCGCTCGGGCCGGCCGGGCCGACGACCATACGGCGCGGGTCATCGTCGGCGGCCTGCAGCCGGGGCGGACCTATTATTACCGCTTCATCGCTCCTGACGGCGCGGTCTCGCCGGTCGGGCGGACCCGGACGCTGCCGGCCGGACCGGTCGAGCGCTTCGGCCTCGGCGTCTTCTCCTGTGCCAACCTGCCCTATGGCTGGTTCAACGCCTATGCCCATGCGGCGGCGCGCGACGACATCGACCTGATGGTGCACCTGGGCGACTATATCTACGAATATCAGCGCGGCTATTATCCGGGAGCGGACCAGGCCATCGCCGGGCGCCTGATCGAGCCGGCGGGCGAGGCGATCCGCCTGGCCGATTACCGCCTGCGCTATGCCAGCTATCGCGCCGACCCCGATCTGCAACGCCTGCACCAGATGTTCCCGATGATCGTCCAGCATGATGATCACGAGACGGCGAACGATGCCTGGGCACATGGCGCCGAGAACCATCAGCCCGGCGAAGGCGACTATGAGGAGCGGAAGCGCGCCTCCATGAAAGCCTGGAACGAATGGCTGCCGGTATCGGGCAAGCCCTGGTCGAGCTTCGAGATCGGCGACCTGGCGACGATCTTCCGCCCCGAAACCCGGCTGACCGCCCGCAGCGAGCGGCTGGATCCGGTGGAGATCATCGGCACGAGCGGTGACCCGGTCGCGAAGCTCAAGGCGCTGCGCGACGGCCCATTGGCCGCTCCCGAGCGGACGCTGATGGGGACCGAGCAGGAACAATGGCTCCAGGACGGGATCGCCCGCTCGAAGCGACGCGGCGCGAAATGGCAGGTCCTCGCGCAGCAAGTGGTCATGGGTCAGATGCGGCTGCCCGAGCTGCCGGCGGCATTTGCCGCCAGCCTCAAATTGCCGCCCGAACAGGCCGGATTCCTCAGGATGCTCTCGGCCGCGGGCAAGGCCGGCATGGCGCCCGACCTGGATTCCTGGGATGGCTTCCCCGCCGCGCGCGCGCGCCTGCTCGGTGCCGCCCAGGCCGCCGATGCCGACCTGGTGGTGCTGTCGGGCGACAGCCATAATGGCTGGGCGTTCGATCTCGCTTCGCAGGGCAAGCCGGCGGGTGTGGAGTTCGGCGGGCACAGCGTCTCGTCCCCGGGGATCGAAGCCTATCTGGCGCTGCCGCCGCAATTGACCGCCCAGTTCATCATGCGTGCCAGTCCCGAGCTGAAATGGGCCGATACCAGCTACCGCGGCTACATGACGGTCCAGCTCCAGCCCGACAAGGTGATCGGCGAGTGGGTGTTCATGGACACGATCAAGACACGCTCGCTCGCGGTCCGCCCCGGCAAGACGATGACGGTGGAACGGGGCCGCCGGATCTTCAGCGCCTGACCTCCAGCACTTCGAAGGAAGCAGATCATGGTGGATTGCAGCGATCTTTCGCCCGCCGGCACACGCCGCGACTTTCTGCAACGGGCCGGTGCCATGGGCCTTGGCGCGCTGCTCCCCGGCGCAGCCTTCGCGGCACCGGCGACGGCGAGCGACTTCGCCGAGATGGACGCGACGGCGCTGGCCGAAGCGATCCGCGCGCGCCGGGTCCACCCGGTCGAGGTGCTGGACGCCGCCATCGCCCGGGCGGAAGCGGTGCTGCCCGACATCAACTGCTTCAGCGAGAAGCTCTATGATCGCGCGCGCAAGCAGGCGCTCGCCACGAAGCGCTTCGCCGCACCCTTCGCGGGCGTGCCGTTCCTGATGAAGGACGAGGAGGATCTGGCAAGGACGCGCGTGCATTTCGGTTCGCGGCTCGACAGGGTCGCACCGATTGCAAGCCGGGACGGCCCGATGGCGGCGGCGATCGGCCAGGCCGGCTTCAACGTCCTTGCACGCACGACGATGAGCGAGTTCGGGGCGCTCCCCACCTCCGAGACGCTGGCATATGGGATCACGCGCAACCCCTGGGCGCTCGACCATACGCCCGGCGGCTCATCGGGCGGGTCGGCGGCCGCCGTCGCCGCCGGCATCGTGCCGATGGCGCATGCGGCGGACGGCGCCGGGTCTATCCGCATTCCGGCGAGCAATTGCGGCCTGATCGGGCTCAAGCCGTCGCGCGGGCGCGTGCCCGATGCGCCAGGGCATCTCGCCCAGCTCGACCTGACCGAGCCGCTCTGCATCTCGCGGACGGTACGCGACACGGCCAATTTCCTCGCATCGGTCGAGCTTCGCCGGAATGGCGTCTATCCGCCGGTGGGGCGCGTCGACGGGCCATCGGGCCGGCGGCTGCGCATCGGGCTGCTGATCGGCGGCCTCAGCGGGACACTGCCGGACAAGGAAGTGCTCATGGCTCTCGATGCCACCTACAAGGTGCTGAAGGACCATGGCCACCAGGTCCGGGAAGTGAAATGGCCGTTCGACACCAAGGCGTTCCTGGCCGATTTCACGCAGATCTACCTGCTCGAAGGCGCCCAGCTTAAACGCTATCTGCTCTCGGCCACGAAGCTCGACGCGCAGCATCTCGCCGAATTGATCGAGCCCGCCTCCGCGGCGATCAGCGCGATGGGAGACCTGATATCGCCCGCCAGCGCGGAGCAGGCGCTCGGGCGGGTCGGCGCCTATGCCAGGGGATATTTCGGCGTGTTCGAAAAGGTCGACGTCCTCATGTCCCCGGTCCTGCTCAAGCCGCCGGTGAAGATCGGCGAGATCAACGGCTCGCTGCCGCTCGACACGCTGGCCTCGCGGCTGAACGGCTATGCCGACTACACGATGGCGCAGAATGCCTTTGGCGGTCCGGCGATCAGCCTGCCGACCTATTGGACGTCCGAAGGCCTGCCGATCGGCGTGCAGTTCGCCAGCCGCCTGGGCGACGAACGGACGCTGTTGGAACTCGCCTTCGAGCTGGAGCAGGCGGTGCCATGGGCCAAGCGGCGTCCGCCGGTCTGGGCGCCGGCGCGCGTCGCATCGCGGGCATAGGGCGCTTCGGGCAAGCCGCGACGCGGATGCGGGTCGGGATGACGGTTCGGTAGCCTGCCGGGCACGGGGAGGATGGCGCTCGCAATGCAGTTGCTGGTCTGCGCGCTTGCGGCGCTCGCGAATGGCGGGCAATCCGCTGGCTCCGTCCGCGTGGCGGACCATGGAGCCCCGGCCGGGCAGGACGCACCCGCGCCTCCGCCCGCCGACGACCGGATCGTGGTAACGGGACGCCGCGGGGCCGCCGACATGCCGCCCGAAATCGAACTGGACGCGGATGCGATCGACGCGCTGGGCGCCTATGACATTGGCGAGGTGATCCAGCGCACCGCCCGGAGCAACGCGCTGGGGGACGATCCCGTCGTCATCGTCAATGGCCAGCGCGTTGCCGACCCCGGGGTCTTCTCCCGGTTTCCGTCCGATGCGCTGGTGCGCGTCGAAGTTCTGCCGCGCGGAGCGGGTGCGCGATATGGCGGCGATCCGTCGCGGCGAGTGGTCAATATCGTGCTGCAACGCCGGTTCAAGAGCGGGGACGGCCAGTTCGATGCGAAAGCCCCCACCGCCGGCGGCATGTCGGGCCTCTCCGGCGATCTTCGCCGCGGCGCCATATCGGGCACCAGCACCACGCAGTTCGGCATGCGCGCATCACGGGATTCTGCGTTGCTCGGCGCGGAACGACCGCGCTACCTGGAAGATCATCCCGGCTATGCGGCGGCCAGCCTGCGTCCCTCTGCGGAGACGCTGGAGGCCAACCTGGCGTTGACTCGCGTCCTGGGGCGCTGGTCGACGAGCCTCAACGTCCAGGGTCAGGCACGAAGCGACCGCTCCATATCCCTGTCCGGCGGCGCACCGATCGAAAGCCGGCACACCACCCGCAATCTGGTGGTGGTCGGCGGCCTGAGCGGCTCGCTCCTGGGCTGGTCGCTACAGGCATCGCTGACCGGGCAACTCTCCACGGCCGGCCAACAGGGTCTGGCGGATACCGGTTCCCGCCAACGATCGCTGGCGACTGCCCTGTCGCTCAACCGCCCGATATTCGATCTTCCCGCCGGGCCGGTGATCGCCAACCTGACCACGCGAGCATCCTTTTCGCGCACAACCTCGCTGATCGCCGGATCCAGGCGGGCCTTCTCCGCACGCGATCTCAACCTTGGCGGCACGGTGTCGCTCCCGCTCTGGCGCACGCCTTCGCCGGGCCGCGGCTCGGCGATCGGGCGCCTGCTGGGCGGCATGTCCGCGACGTTCGGCGGCACGCTGCGGGAGACGGACGCCGGGCGAGGCAAGGGGTTGAACGCCGGCCTGATCTGGATGGCCCGATCCAAGCTACGGCTGATCGGCAACTGGTCGACCTCGACCGATGGCGTATCCGATGCCCAGCGGTTTGCGCCGGCCTATTACGGTGCGCCGATCACGGTGTTCGACTTCGCTACCGGGGAATCCGCGCAAGTCCTGCCGATCCTGGGCGGCACGGCCGATCTGCGTCCGCCGCGCTTCGACAGGATGACGCTATCGGCATCGGCGGGGCCCTTCTCTCCTTGGAACCTGACCGGGAGCGTCAGCGTGCAGCGATCGGATGCCGTCAACGGCATCGGTTCGCTGCCGGCAGTCACGCCGGATATCGAGGCCGCGTTCCCCGATCGGTTCCAGCGCGACGCCAGTGGACGGCTCACCATCATCGATCGGCGCCCGCTCAATTTCCGGTCCACGCGCTCCGAGAGCCTGGCCTCCAATGTCAGCGCCACTTTCCCGCTGGGCGGAGCGAAGCCGGGTACGCTTCGGATCGCGATCAACCACAATCTGCAATTGCGCAACCTCACCGTGATCCATGCGGGCTTGCCGGAGATGGACCGCCTGGCCGGTGACGGCGGCGGCGCGCCGCGGCACCAGCTGGATGTGCAGATGGATGGACGAAGCGGGCCATGGGGCGTGAACCTGGCGGCGCGCTGGCGCAGCGGCTATCGCGTGCGGCGCGACACGGGCCGCGACGGCCCCGAAGATCTCCTGATATCCGCGATCGGCACGGTGGACCTCAGATTCAGCTATGCGCTGGCGCGCGCGATCCGGCCCGACCGTGACGGCGCCGCCCCGCGTCGCGCCATCGGCATGCAGTTCGGGCTGGATATCGACAATCTGTTCGATGCCCGGCCGGGTGCCCGCCTGGGCCCCAATGGCCCGGCGCCGGGCTATGGCCGCGACGATCAGGACCCGGTGGGCAGGACGATCCGGCTGACCATCAGGAGCCGTTTCTAGCGCATCGCCGGCGAATTCCCCGGGGAGACCTCCGAAACGACGGGCGCATCGCGCGCATGATGCCCGATGGCGTCGCGGCCGGGATTGCGGCAGATAGCGCAACATGCCGGGGGAAGACGCGCCGCACAGTTCCGGGAATCGAAGCGCCCCCGCCAGCGCGGCGCGGCCTGGCCGGCTCGGTCCATGAAGGTTCAGCCCGCCGATCCCGATGCGGACCTTCTGGCCGGCGCGATCGCCGGCGAGCGCGAGGCGTTCCGCCTGCTCATCGAGCGCCATTATGACCGGATACACGGCCTGGCCTGGCAGCTGACCGGCTCGCGCGCCGATGCCGAAGACGTCGCCCAGGACGTATGCTGCACGCTGGTCGAGCGGATCGCCGGCTTCCGGGGCGAGGCGAAGTTCACCACCTGGCTGTGCGGCATCGTGTTCAATGCCTGCCGCGACGTGCATCGCCGCCGCCGCTCGTTCGGCGGCGTCGCCCAGCGGCTCGCGGTGCTGGCGGGGCTGGCGCGCGGCCCGGACGGGCGCGACCTGCACGACGCGCTCTGGATCAAGAGCGCGATCGCGCGCCTGCCCCCGGCCTATCGCGACACCGCCGTCCTCGTCGCCGGGCAGCAGCTGACCCATGCCGAGGCCGCGGCGATCCTGGGCGTGGCGGAGGCTACGATATCGTGGCGCATGCACGAGGTACGGCGGATGATCGCCGGAAAGCCGGGCACGGACGCCTGATCCGCAGGCTCGGAAAAATTCTCGATCTCCTTCCCAAGGATATCCCGAAACGGCGCGTCCAAGGGGAATGCGGACGATCTCGCCCGCTGTAACCAAGGGAGAAAGTCATGCCCCGTTTGCCTCAGGCACTCGCCACCGGGCTCGCGCTGGCAATGGTCGCAGCCTGCACCGATGCCGACAAGCACCTCGCCGCGATACCGGACCCGGCCGCCGCGCCGCCGGCCAACGCAGTGAAGACCGCGCAGGAAGCGCAAGACATCGTCGTGACGGGCTCGCGCCAAGGCTCCGCCACGCCGGTCGTCGCCCTCTCGCCCGTCTCGATCAGCGCCGCGGCCGCTCCTCGCATGCGCGCCTATGCCGGGCTGCCCGAGCCGATGCCGGCCAATCCCTATTATCGCGACACGGGACGCGACAAGTTCACCGCTACCCAGCAGAATGCGTTCAAGATCGTCCGCGAAGAGCCGGTCTCCACTTTCTCGCTCGACGTCGATACCGCTTCCTATTCGTTCGTGCGCGCTTCGCTGAACCAGAATGTCCTGCCCCAGCCGGCAGCGGTGCGGACCGAGGAGATGGTCAATTACTTCCCCTATGACTATGCGCCGGCGCGCACTGCGGAACAGCCGTTCAGCACCAGCGTCGCGGTGTTTCCCAGCCCCTGGTCGCCAGGGCGCAAGCTGGTCCGGATCGGCGTGAAGGGATATGAGATCCAGCGCGCGGCCCGCCCCCGCGCCAATCTCGTCTTCCTGATCGATACCTCGGGCTCGATGAACGCGCCCAACAAGCTCCCCCTGGTCAAGCAGTCGCTGGCGATGCTGCTCGACCAGCTGGACGGCAAGGACAGCGTGGCGATCGTCACCTATGCCGGCAGTGCCGGCACCGCGCTCGAGCCGACCCCGGCGAGCAGCAAGGACAAGATATTGGCGGTGATCGACCGGCTGGGCGCGGGCGGCAGCACCGCCGGCGCCGAAGGCATCCGCCAGGCCTATGCGCTCGCCGAGCAGAATCTCGATCCCAAGGGCGTCAACCGCGTGATCCTGGCGACCGACGGCGATTTCAACGTCGGCATCACCAGCGACAACGAGCTCAAGGGCTATGTCGAGCGCGAGCGCGGCAAGGGCGTGTTCCTCTCGGTGCTCGGCTTCGGCATGGGCAATTACAATGATGCGCTGATGCAGACGCTCGCGCAGAACGGCAACGGCGCGGCCGCCTATATCGACACGATCGGCGAGGCGCGGAAGGCGCTGGTCGACGAAGCGACCTCGACGCTGTTTCCGATCGCCAAGGACGTCAAGATCCAGGTCGAGTTCAATCCCAGGGCCGTCTCCGAATATCGGCTGATCGGCTATGAGACCCGGATGCTGAACCGCGACGATTTCAACAACGACAAGGTTGATGCCGGCGATGTCGGATCGGGCCAGACCGTGACGGCGATCTACGAAATCACGCCCGTCGGCGGGCCCCGCGCCATCGGCGACCTGCGCTATGCGGAGCCGGCGCCGGCCGCCGCGCAGGCCCCGGGCGGCGAACTGGGCTTCGTCAAGATCCGCTACAAGCTGCCCAAGTCGGACACGAGCCGCCTCCTCACCACGCCGATCGATCGGGGGAACACCTTCGCTCGGTTCGAGGATGCGCCGCGGGATGCGCGCTTCGCGGCCGCAGTGGCGGGTTTCGCCGAACTGCTGCGCGGCGGGCGCTACAATGGCCAGCTCAGCTTCGACGAGGTGCTCGCCATGGCGGGCGCGGCGCGCGGAGAGGATGGTTTCGGCTATCGCTCGGAATTCCTCCAGCTCGTCCGCGCGGCCAAGACCGCACGCTCGATGGCGGCGCTCGAGCAATGACCCGGCGGGTGTCGCCGCCCGGCGGCGGCACCCCTTTCGGGACCTGGGCCATGCATGATCATAGCTTCGACCTGGCCGATATTGCCGCTATAGATCGCCCAATGCCCGTGCCCAGCCTCCGCTCCCATTCCGGTTTCGGCAATTGCCGGCCCGCCGGCATGGAGGCCTGAATGGACCGCGACGACGATATCGCGCGCCTGTTGCCCGAGCCGCCACCGCCACGCCCTGCCGGGCGCAGCGCGGCGATCGCACGCGCCATGCACAGGTTCGACGGCGAGGAAGCGCCGGTTGCGGCCACCCCGCCCGGTCAGGCGGCCGCGCCTGCCGGCTGGTGGCGCCAGCGGACGCAGATCGGCGCTTTTGCATCCATCCTGCTTGTCGCGGTGATTGCGATTCCCCTCGCCCTGCAAAGACAGGCGGAGACGCCGCCAGTCCCCAGCCGGCCGGTGCCGGCAACCGAACGGACAATAGCGACCGGACCCACCCGACCCCAGGCCCCGGCACCCGAGCGCTCCGTTCCGATCCGGCAGGCCTCCGCGCATTTGCCTCCCACGCCCCCTCCCGCAGCCGCGAAGCCGGTGCTGGAGCCCCTGGCGGACGCGCAGGCGGAACCTCGGCAGGCCGCTCCCGCGACGGGCGCTACCCCATTTGCGAGCCACGAGCTGGCAGCGTCCTCCCAGCAGGGTGCGATGGCCGCCCCGGCGCCACCGGCCAGGATGGCAGCGGCCCGACCCGCGCCGCTGCCCGGCGCTCCGATCGTGGTTACCGGCGCAAGGCTCGCCGCACCGTCCATGGCGGCAGCCACGCCGGTTACCGTGGCGAGGGAAGACGAAGCCGGTGCGAGCGAAATCATCGTAACCTCCGCACGCAAGTTCCGCGCCCGCAAGGCCGCCCGGCGCGGCGACTGGAATGCCTGCACGGTCCTTGATCCCGAGCAGAGCCTGCGCAGTTGCAAGCGGCTGGTCGATCCCGGCGCCAAGGGAGACGCCGGCGTCGCGGCGGCGCGGCTGGCGGACGGGCTGGAGCGCGCATGGCAGGATGACTGGCGCGGTGCGATCGCCGCGCTGGACCAAGCCGTCGCGGCGCAACCGAAACGCGCCTTCACCTATCTCAACCGGGGCCTGGCCTATGGTCAGGAAGGCGACCTCGCGCGGGCGGAGGCGGATCTCGATCTCGCCGTGCGCTATGCGCCCCACGCGGCGCGCGGCTATTATAATCGGGGTCTGGTCCGCCGCATGCGCGGCGACGAACGCGGCGCGGACGCCGATATGGCGCGCGCCCGGGAGCTCGATTCACGGTATGAAGCACTGGAGGATTGAACCGGCTCGGTAACCGGGACGCGGAATTGCCGCGCCCCGGGGGCCACGCCGGCCGCCCCTCAGCCCCTGGTCGGGTCGATCAGGAACTTCTCACCCGTCGCCTTGCGCTCGTAGCTTCGCAGCACTTCCGGATCGAGCGCTTCGGCGAGTCCGATGACCCGAGTATATTGGCTGGCGAACGTCGTCGTCAGTTCGTCTACGACGCGTTGGCGCATCCGGTTCGCGACTTCCGGCCCCGCCTTGCGCAGGAACGGGGTTAGCAGCCAGCCCGAAACGCTCCACTGGAAGCCGAAGGCGAGCCGGTTGAGCGTGGTCGGCGACAGGTCGAGCGCGCCATAGATATAGAGCTGCTTGAACAGGTCCGAGCCATAGCGATTATATTCACTCATGCCCCGGACCGCCGCGCGCTCCATGGCCTGGACGATCTCGCTGCCGAGCGTGCCCCCGCCAATCGCGTCGAACGCGATGGTGGCGCCGGTTTCCACCAGGGCATCGGTGAGCCGGGCCTGGAAGTCGGCATCCTTGCTGTTGAGGACATGCGTGGCCCCGATCGCCCGCAGAATGTCGGCCTGCGCGTCCGATCGGACGATGTTGACGAGCGGAATGCCGTCGGCGAGGCAGATCTTCTGGAGCATCTGGCCGAGATTGGAAGCGGCGGCGGTATGGACGATCGCCGCATGCCCCTCGCGCCGCGCCGTCTCGACGAAACCCAGCGCCGTGAGGGGGTTCACGAACATCGAGGCACCCTCGGCCGCAGTCGCGCCTTCGGGGAGCGGCATCACGTCCCGCGCCTTGATCCGGCGATAATCGGCATACATCGCGCCGCCGACCATGCCGACACGCTTGCCCTCGAGCGCCCTGGCCTCCTTTCCCGCCGCGACGACGATGCCGGCCCCCTCGTTGCCGACCGGCAGCGACTTGCCCAGCCTAGCCTGCACGCTTCCCAGCCGGGCGCCCGGCACGGTGAAGGTCAGGCCGGGCCGGTCGCCGCCCGATGCGCGCAGCGTCGCCAGGTCGGCGGGGCCGAGCAGCAGCCCCAGGTCGCTCGGATTGATCGGCGTCGCTTCGATGCGGACGATGATCTCGTCGTCGGCGGGAACGCCGGTCTCGACGTCGCGCAGCGACAAGGAGAGCGTGCCGTCCTCGGCGATCTTCGAATGCAGCTCGCGCCCGGCAAATGTCATGTCCTTCTCCGCCCGAATTGATGAAGGTGCCGAGATGGTGCGGGGCGCCGCGACTGCAAGAAGGGCGGAAGCAGCCCGGGGCGCAACTGGCGCGGCGGCAGCGACCGCTCGGCCGGATAACTGCCCATGAACGGCACGGATCGCATGCGGCTACGGGTTTCTACGGAATGGGACCTGCCCCCCGATCGCTTACTTCCAGGAAGGTTGGAGCCGGAGAGGTTATGACCGACAGCAAATATTTCGCGCAGCGCGCCGACGAGGAGCGCGACGCTGCGATGAAAGCCAAGGGAATGGCCAGCTTCCGCGCGCATATGGGCATGGCGCAGGAATATGAGCGCCGGGCCCGCGGCTTCAAACCCCGCCACGCCGACAAGGTTGTGCTCGACTGAGCATTTGCAGCAGCGCGCACCGCGCGGCCCCTGCCTCCTCGAAACGGGCCACCCCCTTCCCTCGCCAATCCGCCCTTTCGTGCGATCGAAGAAGATCCGCCCCGGCGGATGCCGGGGCGGAGGTTTCGCGCATCAGAACTCGGCGCTGACGCCAAGGGTGAAGGTGCGGCCGCTGGTGGTGTAGACCACCCGGCGTGCGATCGCGCCGCCGGCGAACTGCTCGATCGGCTCGTTGGTGAGGTTGATCCCCTCCGCGATCAGGCGGACGCCCTTCGTCAGGTTCACATGCGCCTGGAAATCGATGTTGTGCGTGGCGGCGATATAGTCACCGACATTCCCCACCGTGCCCAGGCCGGTATAGTATTTGCTGCGATAGGCGTCGGACACGCGCACGCCCCAATCCTTGTCCTCATAGTAGAGCGTCGCGTTCGCCGCCCATTTCGACAGGCTGAACAGCGGCAGGCGGACGAAGGTGGTGCCGACCTTGCCCTGCTGATGCCCGTCGAACCAGGTGCCGTTGACGACCATGCCAAGATGCTTGAGCGGCCCCGGCAGGAAGGTGAAGTCGTGCTGGAACGCAACTTCGACGCCCTTGATGTCCGCGCCCGGGCCGTTGATCGGCTGGCTGACGTCATACGGGGTGTTGGCATCCTGGCCCTGGATCAGCAGCGACAGCGGCAGGCCGGTCTGGCCATAGGGGATCGTCACCGTGGACGGCGAGATGAAGCTGTCCATGTTCTTGTAGAAGAAGCCGACCGAGGCGAAGCCGGTGCGATCCATGTACCATTCGATCGAGCCTTCGACCGAAGTGGCCTTGTAGGGCTTGAGGAACGGGTTCCCGAGGCTGAGGCTGCCGCCGTTCGGGCGCGTGGTGATCGAGCCGGCCGCGGCTAGGTCGCCCAGGCCCGGGCGGTTGACGTTGCGGCTGGCGCTGACGCGCACCACCAGGTTCCGGGTCACGTCGAGCGCGACATTGGCCGCGGGCAGCCAGCCATTGCTGTTGGTCTCGATCGAAACCGGCACGAAGCCGGCGCCGGTGGCGAGATGCCCCGAAGAGGTCAGATCGGTCGAGAAATAGCGAAGGCCCGCATTGGCCCGCAGACGCATGTCACCGACATGCGTATCCAGGTCGAACTGGGCGAAGCCGTTCCAGGTCTTCTCGTCGACCCGATAGTCGCTGCCCGCCTGCAGGTTGGCGGCACTCAGGTTGCGCTTGTCGCCGACATAGGCATAGACCGCATCGACATTGCCGACGATGTACTGGAGCAGGGTATCGGGCTTGACGAGCTGCTTCATGCTGTTCGGCACGGGGATGTTCGCCGGCACATTGTGGAACACCTTGTTCGCCCAGGTATAGCCCGAGTTGGTGAACTTCTTATAGGCGCCGCCGGCCTTGAAGGTCAGGCCGCCACCCAGGTCATAGGCCGCGTCGAGCTTGCCGTTGAGATAGCGGTTCGTGATCGCATTCTCCTGCACGTCCAGGCGCTGGACGGTCCAGAGATCCGGGTTCTGCAGGTTGATGCCATAGGTGTTGACCGGGATGCGCGGGCGGGTGTCGTAGCTGAACGGCGTCTGCTTCGCTTCCATGAACACCTTGTCGAACACCGGCTGGGCGAAGTCCGACTGCTCATAGCCGCCCAGGGCGTGGATGGTGAGCCGCTCGCCGATCTTCCAGCTCAGATTGGCGACGCCCTGATAGAAGTCGGTGTGGTTCTTGACGATGTGATGCTCGGACCGCAGGTCGATGCCCGTGTAGCTCGCCGCGCGCAGCGTGTTGGTGTCGTCGATCACCGCGCTGCGGATCACCTGCGTGCCGCCGACGCTGGAGCCGGTCAGCGGATTGCTGCCCGCGGTGGCCAGCGCATAGTCGTCGCGATAGTCCCACAGACGGCCATAGAGGAAATCGACGTCGAGCTTGAAATTGTCGCCCGGATGATACTGAACCGAGGAGGTGATGCCGAGGCGGCGGCGATCGGTGTACCAGGTTGAGGGCGACTGGGCGGTCGGCTGGTACACGCCGGCGAGCAGCTTGGCCCGGGTCGCAGCGTCGATTTCGGGGCCGATATTGGCGGCGCCATATTTGGTCAGGCCCCAGCCCCAGTTGCGATAGCCATATTCGTTGCTCTTGATCTGGCTGTACGCGACCGAGACCAGCGCGCCGAAGTCGCCGGAGCGAGTCGAAGCCAGGCCGACGATGCGCGGAGTGACGCCGCTGGTGTTGGTGTTGGTCTGGCCCTTGGCCGAGACGACGAACTTGGAGCCGGCATAGTCGAACGGCTTGGCACTGTAGAGCTGCACGGTGCCGGCGATGCCACCCTCGTCCTGCTCCGCCGCGAACGATTTCTGTACCGCGACGCGATTGAACAGCTCGGACGCGAACAGGCTATAGTCGAACGAGCGCGAGCGGCTGACCGCGCCGCGATTGTCCATGCCCGAGGCCGTGTTGCCCATCACTTCCATGCCGTTGAGCTGTGTGCGGGTGAAATCCGCGCCCAGGCCACGCAGCGCGATCTGCCGGCCTTCGCCGGTGTCGCGCGTGATGGTGATGCCGGGGATGCGCTGCAGCGCCTCGGCAAGGTTCAGGTCAGGAAAGGCGGCGATATCGGACGCGACGATATTGTCTTCGGCGCCGACGGCCTTGCGCTTCAGCTGCTGCGCCGCGGTGAGACTCTCGCGATAGCCGGAGACGACGATCTCGGATTCCTCCTGGGCCCGCGGCGCGTCGGGCTCGGCCTGCGCCACGGCCGGCGCGGCCGGCCTCGCCGCACCGGCATGGGCTGCACGGCGCGGAGCGGCGACGGCATGTGCCGGCGTGAGCACCACCACGCCGCCGCGCATCGATGCGGTCAGGTTGGTGCCGCGCAGCAGCTGGTCGAGCGCCGCGCGCACGGTCAGCGCGCCTCGCACGCCGCCGGTGCGGCGGCCGGCGACCACGTTCGGCGCGACGACGACCTGCACGCCGGTGGCCTGCGAGAATTGGGAGATGGCGCTGCGCAGGTCCGATGCGGCAATGTCGAAGCGCATCTGCACACCCATCGAGACTTCGGCACCGCGCGCCTGGGCCATGGCCGGCATGGCGAGCATGATTGCCACTGCCATGAGTGAGATTCCCCTAGTGCGATCCATGATGTTCCTCCGCTCAGGCGCGATGTGCGCCTCCGGGGAGGAAGACGGGGGTCGGTCAGCTTCCGGACAAAAGAATTTTGTTGCAGTGCAATGTCATCAATTTGTCGGATGCGTGACACCTTCACGCGTCGGAATCAGGTGCAGCGCATTCCCTTTTCGTACGACCTGAAAATCATAGGCCGCCCCCATCGCACCCAGCAATTGCCGCGGATTGTCAAGGCGGAAGCGTCCGGCAACGGCGATCGACGCGAGCGAACCGGGAGGCGGGGCAATGCGCGTGCCACCGCGGCGATTGAGCGCATCGACCAGTTCGCCGAGCCGCATATTGTCGATGTCGAGCCAGCCCTGGCGCCAATCCTGCTGCGTCGCGTCGAACCGCGTCGGCATACGCGCCCGGCCGCCCGCGAAGCGGGTGCGCCAACCGGCCTCGACGATCACGGCATTCCTGTCGGCCCCGTCCCCACCGAAGCGCACCTTGCCGCGATAGACCGCGATGCGAACGCCGCTGCTCGCGATATCGATGTCGAACGCGGTGCCGAGCACGCGCGTCGCCGAGCCCTCGGCATGCACGGTGAAGGGCTGGTCGGGCCGATGGGCGATGTCGAAATAGGCTTCGCCGCGCTGCATCGTCACGGTGCGGCGATCCGTGCCCAGCGTCACGTCAAGGCTGGTCGCGCCGTTCAGGTGCAGTTTCGAGCCGTCGGCGAGCGCAACGTCGAGCTGCTGGCCCCGCGCGGTCTCGTAATGGACGGGTGCCGGCGCGGCGGCGCGGTACCAGCCGGCGTGCCAGCCGCCGATGCCAAACGCCGCGGCCAGCACCAATGCGCCACCCGTGCCGATCGCGCGGCGGCGATTGGCGCGCATTGCGTGGACGTCGCCGTCCGAGAGGCGCGGAAGCTGGCCCATCGCGTCGGCGAGCGCGGGGTCGTCGAGTATCGCCTGGATATCGGCGGCGGCGGCGGGCGGCGCTTCGCCGAGCACCGCCTCGTCCTCGCGCATCGCCCAGCGGGCGGCATCCCGCAGGACCGCGCGGCGGCTCATCGGGCGGCCCCCGCCGGCAGGCCGCGCCGCTCGAGCGCCGCGCGCAGGTCGGCGACTGCCCGCGTGCAATGCTTCTCCACCGCGGCGAGGCTCATCTCGAGATCGGCCGCGATGATGGCGCAGGCCACCCCGTCGAGCCGGCGGCGCAGGAACACCTCGCGGCGCAGCGGCGGCATCACCTTGAGCGCCGCCACCAATATGTCCACCCGCTGGCGATAATCGAGCACTTCCTCGGCACGCGGCAGCGGGCAGGCGATGTCCTCGGCCAGCTCGGCGGCCTCCGGCATCGCGCGGCGCCGCCGGAAATGATCGAAGACGAGGTTGCGCGCCACCGCGAAGCAGAAGGCGCCGACATCGGCGACACCACGGGTGCGGCGATAGTCATAGAGGCGGACATAGGTTTCCTGGACGATGTCCTCGCCCTCTTCCCGATCGCGCAGCCGGCCCTCGACGAAGCGCTGGAGCGCGGTGCGCAATGCCAATTCCTCGGCCGCTGCATGGCGGCGCGCGACGATGGCGGTCAGTTCGTTCATCGCGCCACCCCCTCGCCCGGCCCTGCCCGCCCCGTCATGCCGCTACTCCCCCCGGGAGAATCACTTTGCCCCTGCGAGGGCTAGGCCCGCTCCGTGAAGCGCGCATGACAGCCCGGCCCGCCCCGGCTGCTTAAAACTGCAACCTGCCGCGCCTAAGCCGCTGCGAATCGCGTTGGAGGGATGGAATCATGCGGTGGACGGCCATGCTGGCACTGGCGGCACTGGGCGCGGCCCCTGCGCCACAGGCGGAGAAACCTGCCTTCAGCATCGGCGCGATCGCGGACGCGCAATATGCCGACGCGCCCGACAACGGCCAGCGCATGTACCACACCGCCCCCGGCAAGCTCGCGGCGGCGGTGGCGGACTTCAATCGTCAGCGGCTCGCCTTTGTCGTCCATCTCGGCGATTTCATCGACAAGGACTGGGCCAGCTATGACGCGATGCTGCCGATCACGCGGCGGCTGCGGCATCCGGTGCATTTCGTGCTGGGCAATCACGAGTTCGCGATCGACGATGCCCACAAGCCCCAGGTGCCGGCCAAGCTCGGCATGTCCCGGCGCTATTACAGCTTCGAGCGGCAGGGCTGGCTGTTCCTGGTGACCGACGGCAACGACCTGAGCAGCTATGCTTGGCCGGCGGGCAGCCCGGAGCACAAGCGGAGCATGGCCGCGCATGCCGCGCTCTATCCCGACAAGCCGCTATGGGACGGCGCGATCGGCGGCGAGCAGCTCGCCTGGATCGACAGCGAACTCGCGCGCGCGGACAGGCGCAAGCTGAAGGTCATGCTCTTCAGCCACTTCCCCGTCTGGCCGGAGAACCCCCATAATCTGTGGAACGCTCCGGCGGTGATGGCCCTGCTCGAACGCCATCCCTCCGCCAAGATCTGGCTCGACGGGCACAATCACGACGGCAATTATGGCGAGCGGGCAGGCATCCACTATGTAAACATGAAGGCGATGCTCGACACGACCGAGACGAGCTACGCCCGGCTCGACTTCTTCGGCGATCGCGTCGAGCTGCGCGGCACCGGGCGGCAGGGCGACCTGGTGCTCAGGCTTCGTCCGGATTGAAGCGCGGCGAGGCTTTTCTTCACGCGGCGCGCTTCCTAGGGTCGCCGCCACCCCCCGCTGGAGTCCCTGCCTTGACCGTGCCCGCCATTGCCATCGACCGCCTTGTCGCCATCATGGCCCGGCTGCGCGATCCCGCAAGCGGGTGCGAATGGGATACCGCGCAGACCTTCGCGACGATCGCACCCTATACGATCGAGGAAGCCTATGAGGTGGCGGACGCGATCGAGCGCGGCGACATGGCCGACCTCAAGGACGAGCTCGGCGACTTGCTGCTCCAGGTGGTCTTTCACAGCCGAATGGCCGAAGAGGCCGGCGATTTCGCGCTGGCGGATGTCGCCAATGCGATCAGCGACAAGATGGAACGCCGGCACCCGCACATCTTCCTGGGCGCGGCCGAGGGCGGCCATCATCTGTGGGAGCAGATCAAGGCGTCGGAGCGCGGGGCAAAGGGGCATGTCAGCGCCCTGGACGGCGTGGCGATCGGCCTTCCCGCCCTGCTCCGTGCCGAGAAGCTCCAGAAGCGTGCCGCTCGCACCGGGTTCGACTGGCCCGATCCCAGCGGCGCCCGCGCCAAGATCGACGAGGAGCTGGCGGAGGTCGAGGCCGCTTCCTCCCCCGAGGAACGCGAGGAGGAAATTGGCGACCTGCTGTTCGCGGTGGTCAACTGGGCACGCAAGCAGGGCGTGGATCCCGAGGTGGCGCTGCGCGTGGCCAATGCGAAATTCGAGAAGCGTTTCAAGGCCATGGAAGCCGAAGCTGGTGATGTGTTCGAAACACTGGACCTGAACGCCAAGGAAGAGCTCTGGGTGAAGGCCAAGCACGGATGACTCCCTGGCGGAGGGTGTGGAACCTGCGCGTGGCCGGCTGGATTATCTTCGGAGTGGTCGGTACCCTCGTCGTGGCCATCCCGGCGTTTCCTTTGCTGTTTCCCACCGGTATCCAGAGCCGTGGGCCAGCGATCGAGGAAGGGCTCCTGACCGTCGGCAACGGAAATTGGAAGTTTGCCAGCTTCCAGCCCGTCGAACTGCTCGCCAAGAATGAAGCATCGCGCTCCGAGGGAAGCCTGATCGGAGGCACGACCTGTATCGAAGTCTCGCCGGTATTGCGTGCCGAACTCGATCGCGCGCTTGGACAGGCTCAGATGGACCAGGATGGCAGACGCGGCGTCTGGGTGAAGTTCGTCGCCACCCGGCGCTTCGGCACCAATGCCTGTATCGACCGGCCGAACGCCCGCGGCCGCCGCCGCATATATTATGCAAGCTATCCCAGCATCGTGGCAATCAAGGCGGTGCGGCCACTTGCCTGCACGCCGTTTGCCTTCACCTTGTACAAGCGTCGATGCCCACCACCGCCCCCGCCGCCCAGGACGCTGAACGTCGAGGGCTATCCCGAGGACGCAGCCCGCCGCGGCGCGGAGGGGCAGGTGAGCATTGTCGCGATTGTCGGCCCCAAGAACGAATTGATCGACTGCAAGGTCATCCAGAGCAGCGGCGATGCGGCACTCGATCAGGCGGCATGCGGCGTCTTCAGGGAGAATGCCGCCGCCTTTGCCGGCAAGGGATCGAGCGACGGCCTTGCCTCAGGCGTGCGCCGGATCAAGACCTGGATCAGCTTCGAACTGGATCAATCCGAAGTCAAAGATCCGGTTCACCCCCGCGTCAAGAACCGCTCATAGTCGCGCGGCGCCATCCGGACTTCATAGACCGCCCGCTCCCCGTCCATTCCCTGCTCGAGCACTTCCCCATGCTGGTGGAGCCAGGCGGCGGCGGCGCCGTCGGCCGGGTCGAGCTGGACGGTGTAACGGCGATGGCCCTGGGTGAGGCGGGCGGCGACGGCATGAACCAGCGCATCCACTCCCTCCCCGGTCACCGCGGAGACCGGCATGACGTCCTCGCGCTTCGCCGCCTCGGCGAGCAGGTTGTCACGGGCCTCGCCCTCGAGAAGGTCGATCTTGTTCCACGCCTCGAAGCGCGGCGTGGCCTCGGCGACGCCGATCTCGGCCAGGACCTGCTCGACATCGTCCTTCTGCGCCTCGGTATCCGGATGCGCGATATCGCGGACATGGATCAGCAGATCGGCCGAGACGACCTCCTCCAGCGTCGCCTTGAAGGCCGCGACAAGCTGGGTCGGCAATTCCGAGACGAAACCCACCGTGTCGGAGAGGATCGCCTTGTCGATCCCCGGCAGCGAGATCTGGCGGAGCGTGGGATCGAGCGTGGCGAAGAGCAAATTCTCCGCCATGACGTCACTTCCGGTCAACCGATTGAAAAGCGTCGACTTTCCAGCATTGGTATATCCTACCAGCGCAATCACCGGCCAGGGCGCGCGCTGGCGCCGGTCGCGATGGAGCGTGCGGGTACGGCTGACCGAGTCCAGCTCGCGGCGCAGTCGCGCCATGCGGTCGCGGATCAGGCGGCGGTCGGCCTCGATCTGGGTCTCGCCCGGGCCGCCGAGAAAGCCGAAGCCGCCGCGCTGGCGCTCGAGATGGGTCCAGCTGCGCACCAGGCGGCCGGCCTGATAGTCGAGATGCGCCAACTCGACCTGGAGGCGCCCCTCGGCGGTGCGTGCGCGCTCGCCGAAGATCTCCAGAATCAGGCCGGTGCGGTCGATCACCTTGCAACCGAGCGCAGTCTCGAGGTTGCGCTGCTGCACGGGCGTGAGGCCGGCATCGAATACGGCGAGCTGCAGCTCCCGGTCGCGCACGGTCTCGGCAAGCGCCTCGACCTGGCCCGAACCGATCAGCGTGCCCGGCTTGGGCGCGCGGATGCGCAGGGGCACCCGCTCGACCACCTCGACGCCGATCGCCGCGGCGAGACCGGCAGTTTCCTCCAGACGCGCCTCCGCGTCGCGCGAGCTACCGCCGAGGTCCGGATAGACCACGACCGCCCGCGCGCCCCGGGTGAACTCGTCGGGGTCACGCTCGAAACCGGTAGTCATGCTGGGGAGCCTCAGTCGTCGCTATTCTGTTCCTCGGCGAGGTTCAGCGGGTGCGCCGGCTGGATCGTCGAGACGGCATGCTTGTAGACCAGCTGGGCCATGCCCTCGCGCTGGAGCAGCATGCAGAACAGGTCGAAGGCCGCGATCTGGCCCTGGAGCATCACGCCATTGACCAGGAACATGGTGACATTCTCCTGCTGGCGGCGAACCGCGTTGAGGAAAATTTCCTGCAATACCGGGTTCTTGGACTGGAACTCTCCCACAGCTTCGAGAAGCGGGGCAAGGTCCACCGGGCCCGAGGGCATGATCGTGGAGATCGCATGCTTGTAGATGAGCTGCGACTGGCCGTCGCGGCGGAGCAGCACCGAAAAATTGTCGAACCAGGTGACGATGCCCTGGAGCTTGACGCCCTTGACAAGGAACATCGTGACCGGCGTCTTCGACCGGCGCAGCGAGTTGAGGAAAAGATCCTGAAGCGAGGTCTGCTTTTCGGCCATCGGTCGTGACTCTCATTCTTGGCGGGAGTTTCCCGCATGGCGCCGTTCTCTGGCGTCGGAGCGCGCGCCCGTCCGGCGCGCAGCGCGGTCCTTTTATGCGCTGGGGGCCGAATCGTCCAGCGAAGTTGCGTGGCTCTCCCCCGCAAAGTCGACAAAGGCCGCGTCCGGGGCGACGGGGCAAAGGCCCCGGATTTCGTGCTGCCGGATCAGGGCCCGACATTGGCGGCCGGGCAGAAATCCCACATTGCAAGCAGCACGGTGCATCCCTAGATGCGCGGTGCGAGGCAACGTCCTCCCCCTCCATTTACGAGGGCAGAAGTCCGGGACGGCCCGGCCCTAGTCCGAAAGGAGGGGCCATATGCCCTGGATTCTGTTGCTCTTCGCCGGCCTGCTCGAAATCGTCTGGGCCTTTGCCATGAAACAGTCGGAGGGCTTCACTCGCCTGGTTCCCACGGTGACCATGGTCGTCGCGATGCTGGGCAGCTTCGGCCTGCTTGCGATCGCGATGCGCAGCCTGCCGTTGGGAACCGCCTATATGGTGTGGACCGGCATCGGTGCGGTCGGCGCCTTCGCGGTGGGCGTGCTCGTGCTGGGCGAGAGCGCGGGAGCGCTGCGGCTCGCGGCCGCGGCGATGATCCTGGGCGGGCTGGCGCTGATGAAGCTCGCCTCGTCCTAGCTTGGAGATTCAAGTTCTCACATCGTCACCCCGGCCTTGAGCCGGGATGACGGTGACGAATGAGGCGCGTTCGAGCGCCCAGCTCCCGGCCGCTATTCCTCCCGGCTGTCGGTGATCCCCAGCAGCTTCAGCTTGCGGTGCAGCGCCGAGCGCTCCATGCCGATGAAGCTGGCGGTGCGCGAGATGTTGCCCGAGAAGCGACGGATCTGGACGCGGAGATATTCGCGCTCGAAGCTCTCGCGCGCCTCCTTGAGCGGCGCGCCCATGATCGCGCTGGTGCCCATTCCGCCGCCATTGTCGGCCGGGCGGCCCAGCACTTCGGGAGGCAGCAGGTCGAGGTCGATCCGGCCGATCCGGTCGCCCGGGGCCAGGATCACCGTGCGCTCCACCACGTTGCGCAGCTGGCGGACATTGCCGGGCCATTCATAGCTCTGCAGCGCCACCATCGCGTCGGGCGCGATCTCCGGCGTCGGCACGCGGCGCTCATTGGCATAATGCGCGACGAAATGCTCGACCAGGACGGGAATGTCCTCGCGCCGCTCGGTGAGCGGCGGGATCGACACCGGCACCACGTTGAGGCGGTAATAGAGATCCTCGCGGAAACGCCCCTCGCCGATCTCGGTCATCAGGTCGCGCGCCGTGGCCGAGACGACGCGGACATCGACCTTGACCACACGGGTGCCGCCGACGCGGGTGAAGCTCTGGTCGGTCAGCACGCGCAGGATCCGGGCCTGGGTGGCCACCGGCATGTCGGCGATCTCGTCCAGGAACAGCGTGCCGCCATGCGCCTGTTCGAGCAGGCCGGTGCGGACCAGGTCCCCGCCCTCTTCCACGCCGAACAGCTCCTCTTCCACGCGCTCGGGCTGCATGCGCGCGGCGCTGACGATGACAAAGGGGGCGGAGGCGCGCTGGCTCCAGCCATGGAGCAGGCGGGCGGCGACTTCCTTGCCCGTGCCGGCGCTGCCGGTGATCAGCACGCGGCTGCCGGTGGAGGCGACGCGCTTCAGGGTGGCGCGCACGGTGTTGATCGCGCCGGACTGGCCGGTCAGGTCCTCCTCGCGGCCGATCGAGGCGCGCAGCGAGGCGACCTCGCGCTTGAGCCGCTCCGTCTCGGTCGCGCGCTCGACCAGGAACAGCAGGCGCTCGGCCTCGAACGGCTTCTCGATGAAGTCCGAGGCGCCGCGGCGGATCGCGGCGACTGCCGTATCGAGATTGCCATGGCCGGAAATCACCAGCACCGGGATCGAGGGATCGCGGCGCTTGATCTCATCGAGGATCTCGAGCCCGTCGAGCCGCGAGCCGTGCAGCCAGACGTCGAGCAGCACCAGGCTGGGGCGGCGCTCCGCGATCGCCTCCAGCGCCGCGTCGCTGTCCGCTGCGCCGCGCGTCGAATAGCCTTCGTCCTCCAGGACGCCGGCCACCAGTTCACGGATGTCGCGCTCATCGTCGACGACCAGGATATCGAGGCTCATGATTTGGCACTTCCACTACGCGTAAGCACGGCGGGGCGCGGCTCCTCGCCGCCCTCGCCCTCGGAACTGCTCGCCATCTCGGCGAGCTGATCGGTGTCGAAGCAGATCGTCACCAGCGTGCCCCCGCCCGGACGGTCGGAAAAGGCGATGGTGCCGAAATGCTCCTCGACGATCTTCTTCACGATCGCGAGGCCGAGGCCGGTGCCGCGGCTGCGCGTCGTCATATAGGGCTCGACGATCCGGTCGCGCTCGACCGGCAGGCCGATGCCGTTGTCGGCCAGGGTGAGCGTGATCCTGCCCTCCGCCTCCGGGCTGATCGCCATGACGATCTCGCCGCGGGGCAACGCTTCCCCCTCCCCGCGCGCCTCGATCGCCTCGACCGCGTTCTTGACGATGTTGGTGAAGGCCTGGCCGATCTGGCGGCGATCGCAGATCAGACCCGGCGCGGGATCGGGCGCATCCATCTCGAAGCGGATCGTGGGATGCGCGACTTCGTGAAGGAACATCGCCTGGCGCGCGATGTCGAGCAGCGATTCCTGACGGAACACCGGCTTGGGCATGCGCGCGAACGAGGAGAATTCGTCGACCATGCGGCGCAGGTCCCCCACCTGGCGGACGATCGTGTCGGTCAGCTGGGCGAAAGTGCCGTCCTCCGGCTCGATCTTCTTGCCGTAGCGGCGCTTCAGGCGCTCGGCGGCGAGCTGGATCGGCGTGAGCGGGTTCTTGATCTCGTGCGCGATGCGGCGGGCGACGTCGGACCAGGCGGCGCGGCGCTGGTCGTTCAATTGCTGGGTGATGTCGTCGAAGGTGAGTACCCGGCCCGCCTCGTCACTGGTGACCTTCACCGCGAGCGTGCGCGCATCGCCGCCGGTGCCGAGCTGGATCACCGCCTCGCGATCGCCGCTGTCGAGCAGGGTGTCGAGCTCGGGCGCGAGATCCCGGAGCGGATGGCCGACCAGCTCCTGCTCGCCCGGATGGAGCAGCTCGATGGCGGATTCGTTGATGAGACGCACGTTGCGCTGGGCGTCGATCGAGACGACGCCGGCCGACACGCCCGACATCACCGCCTCGATCAGCTTGCGGCGGCTCTCGAGCTGGGCATTGGCGGTCCGCAGTTCGCCGGTCTGGTGCTCCAGCCGCTCGGTCATGCCGTTGAACGCGTTGCCCAGCGTGCTGATCTCGTCGCCGGTCTGCGGAATGTCGACGCGCGCGGTAAGGTCGCCCCCGGCAACGCGCCGCGCGGCGATGACGAGCTGCTCGACCGGCTTGACCAGGCGATCGGCGACGGCGAGCGCGATCCAGGTGGCGATGCTGACGATCAGCAGCGCCACGCCGAACAGGACGGCGTTGAACTGGAGCTGGAGCGAGCGGGAGCGCGCCTGGAGCGCGTTGAACTCGGCAACGATCCGGTCGGCACCCGAATTCTGGCGGTTCATGAAGCCCACGTTCACGCTGTTGGCGACGTAGAGGAAGATGTTCCGCGACCGATCGAGCGGCGTCACCACCCATTGCTTCTCGGCGTCGAAATTCGTGTAGCTCTGCTCGTCGCGCAGCAGGTTCAGCACCTGGCCGGAAACCCGCGCGGCGAAGATCTTCGCCGGGGGCGCTTCCCAGGTGTACATCGCCTCGACCTGCTTGCCGTCGACGACGCGGAACACCACTGCTTGGTCGAAGGAGCGGTAATAGAGCTGTTCCAGCAGCTTGCGCTGGAAGGACGAGGAGTTGGCCGGAATCTTCGGGAAGAGCTCGGTCAGGTCGTCGACCATGGTCCGCGCCTCGGTCGCCCAGCGCTGGGCCACGAGGCCCCGGCCCTCCTTGGCGAGGTCGGTCGTCGCATCGAACGCGCCCCGCGCGCGCTCCGAGCCCCAGAGCTGCACGCCGGACTGGAACATCACCGAGGCCGCGATCACGGTGAGCACGATCGGGATGCTTGCCATCAGGGTGAACACCGCGACGAGCCGCACATGCAGCCGCCCGCCGCCGGCCAGCGCCGACTTGGCGGCGCGGTGGATGGCGATCCGCCGGCCGATCAGCACGATCAGCGCGACATAGGGGAGCAGGTTCGCCAGCAGCAGCGACGCCGCCACGCCGGGGTTGAACACCTGGTGCGCGAAATTGCGGACGAACAGGAAAGTGGCCACCGGCGTGGCAATGGCCAGCGCCACCACCACCATCTCCAGCAACCGGATAGGCGCCAGCCGCCGCGTCTGCGGCGTTGCCTGGATCAGGGGCTCGGCGGTGAGGGCATCCATCCCGGCCAAGCTAGAGCGAGATTGTGGCAAAAAGAACACATAATATTGCTCAGCCTGTCGCTATTCGGCACCATCCGGGCGATTGGGGCCAAGATCGATGCCCAGCGTATCAAGGCGCTTGCGCAAGGTGTTGCGATTTATCCCCAGGGCGCGGGCGGCGCGCAGCTGGTTGCCGCCATGCCGGGCCAGCATCGCCTCGATCAGCGGGCGCTCCACCTCGCCGATGATCCGGTCGTAGAGCGTGCCGTCGTCGAGCGTGCGGGGCTCCTCGATCGCGATGCGCTCCAGCCGGGCGCGAACCGCCGCCTCGATCCCTTCGTCGCGAGTCGCCTGGGCCGGCATGGCGCCCGCCTCGCCCAGCGCGCGGCGCAGCGCCTCGCCGTCGATCACTTCGTCGCGGCTGAGCGCCGCGATCCGGCGCATCAGATTCTCGAGCTGGCGGACATTGCCCGGCCAGTCATAGCCTTCGAGCACCCGCACCGCATCGGCGGCCAGGCTCTTGCGCGGCAGGCCGTCCTCGGCGGCGCGATCGAGGAAATGGCGGGCGAGCAGCGGCACGTCGTCACGGCGCTCCCGGAGCGAGGGCAGCGCGACGGGGACGACGTTGAGACGGTAGAACAGGTCTTCCCGGAACTGCCCGGCCTGGACCAGCGCGGCCAGGTCCTTGTTGGTCGCCGCGACGATGCGCACGTCCGCCTTGATCGCGCGGGCGCCGCCCACGGTGGTGAACTCGCCCTGCTGGAGCACGCGGAGCAGGCGTGTCTGCGCGTCCATCGGCATGTCGCCGATCTCGTCGAGGAACAGCGTGCCCCCCGCCGCCTGCTCGAACTTGCCGGCGACGCGGGCCTGGGCGCCGGTGAAGGCGCCGCGCTCATGGCCGAACAGCTCGGCCTCGATCAGTTCGCGCGGGATAGCGGCCATGTTGAGCGCGACGAACGGCGCGCGGCGGCGTGGGCCCATGTCGTGGATCGCCTTGGCGACGAGCTCCTTGCCGGTGCCCGATTCGCCCGAGATGAGCACGGTGAGATCGTTGGCGACGACCCGGGCGATGACCCGGTACACTTCCTGCATCGCCGGCGAACGGCCGATCAACGACGGGCCACCATCCATCTCCGCCTCGGGCAGCTCGGCGGGGGTGCGACGGCCGCGGGCGATGGCGCTGCGCACCGCCTGGCCGAGCACGTCCAGGTCGAACGGCTTGGGCAGATAGTCGAACGCGCCGACCTCGGTGGCGCGGACCGCCGTCGCCAGGGTGTTGCGGGCGGAGAAGACGATCACGGGCAGCGCGGGATGCTCGGCGGTGAGCCTCGCCACTTCGTCCAGGCCGTTGCCATCGGGCAGCACGACGTCGGTGACGAGCACGTCGGGCAAGGCGGCCGCGATCGCGCGGCGCAGCTCCGCCAGGCTCGCCGCGGTCGTGACTTCATGGCCCTCGCGGCGCAGCGCCGCGGCGACCACGGTGCGGATCGCGCTGTCGTCGTCGACGACCAGAACCGCGCCGGTCATGCCCGGGCCCTTGGCAGCAGGATGCGGAAGACAGTCATTTCGGGGGGGCGCTCCCGGGCATATTGGACGATGCCGCCCATGTCGCGGACCAGCTTCTCCACCAGCGGCAGGCCAAGCCCCTTCCCCTCCGGCTTGCCCGAGACGAAGGGCTCGAACAGATGCTCGGCAATGTCCTCCGGCGCGCCGGGGCCATTGTCCATGACGAGGATCTCGATCGGAAGCGGCAGGCGGGGGCGGCCGCTGCCGGTGCTCACCGAAACCCCGTGGCGATAGGCGGTGGCGAGGACGATCCGCGGCTGGGCGAGCCCGGCGAGCGCCTCGGCGGCGTTCTTGAGCAGGTTCATCATCACCTGCTGAAAGGCATGGGGATCGATCAGCACCGGCGGCAGCGAGGGATCGAAGCGCTCCTCGATCACCATGCCGCGCGCGAACCCGGCCAGCGCGACGCGGCGGGCATGGTCGAGCAGCGGATAGACGTTGGTCGGCTCGAGCTTGAGCGGCCGCGTGTCGGTGAAGTCCTGCATCCGGTCGATCAGCGCGGCGATGCGGTCGACCTCGGTGGTGATCAGCCCGGTGAGCTCGCGGTCCTCGCCCGAGCTGGCAAGCAGCTGGGCGGCGCCGCGAATGCCCGATAGCGGGTTCTTGATCTCGTGCGCCAGCATCGCCGCCGCTCCCACCGCAGCGCGGGCGCCGGCGGTGCGGTCCACCCCCTGGGCCACCCGGCGCGACTGGGGGGCGTGGTGGAGGGTGACGATCCGCCAGCCGGGATGGTCGGCGACATGGCTTTCGACGAAATCCACTCGGATGCGCGGTCCGCGGATCGCCTCGATCTCGGTGTCGAAGGCGGCGAAGCCATGGCCGTCGCGGCGCTCGACATAGCCGTCGGGCGGGCTCAGCACCGCGTCATAGGGCTGGCCGATCATCGTCGTCTCGGCATGGTTGAGCATCGCCTCGCAGGCCGCATTGGCATGGGCGATCCGTCCGTCGGGATCGATGACGAGGACGGCGACCGGCAGGGCGGCGAACGTCTCGGCGAAGTTCGGCCCGAGGGCCGGTGCCGGACGCCGCCTCAGGCCGCCGCGCGGGAACGCCACGGCGCGTAGAATTCGTCGAGCATCGCCAGCACCGTCCTGGCGTCGGCTATCTGGTTGACCTTGTTACGGAACTCCGCCGATCCGGCGAGGCCCTTGGTGTACCAGCCCAGATGCTTGCGCATCATGTTGACGCCGGTCATCTCACCATAATGTTCGAGGCTCTCGACATAATGCTCTATGATCACTCGATATTGTTCATCGATGCTCGGATCGGCGCGCTCGCCCTTGCCGGTCAGCGCGTCCATCACCTGCCTGAGGATCCACGGCTTGCCATAGGCGCCGCGCCCGATCATCAGCCCGTCCGCGCCCGACTGGCGCAGCGCCTCGCGCGCATCCTCGACCGAGCAGATATCGCCGTTGACGATCACCGGGATGCGCACTGCATCCTTGACGGTGCGGACGAAGCTCCAGTCGGCCGAGCCGCGGTACATCTGGTTGCGGGTACGGCCATGGACCGTGACCATCTTCACGCCCAGGTCCTCGGCGATGCGGGCCAGTTCGGGCGCGTTGAGGCTGTCATGGCACCAGCCCATCCGCATCTTGAGCGTGACCGGCACCTTCACGGCCTTGACACAGGCATCGACGATCGCGGCGGCGTGCTTCAGGTCGCGCATCAGCGCCGAGCCGGCATCGCCATTGGTGACCTTGCGGACCGGGCAGCCCATGTTGATGTCGATGATCGCGGCGCCACGATCCTCGTTGAGCTTGGCGGCCTCGGCCATTTCGGGCGGCGAGCAGCCGACGAGCTGCATCGACACCGGCTCCTCGATCGGATCCCAGGCGGCCTTCTGGATCGACTGGCGGGTATCGCGGATGGCGGCGGCGCTGGCGATCATCTCGGTGACGTTCAGCCCCGAGCCGTAGCGGCGCACCGCACGGCGGAACGGCAGGTCGGTCACGCCGGTCATCGGCGCGAGCAGCACCGGCGCTTCGACCGTTACCGGGCCGATCTGGATGGGGGCGAGTTCGCTCATGCTATTGCCTGAAAAATAGGCAGAGGCGCCTACAGGTACAAGCGGCGATTGGCAAGTCGATGCTTCCGTCGGCCGCATATGCACCGGCATATATGGGCAGGTCCCCGTCATCCTGGCGAAAGCCGGGATCTCGGGCGGCTCCTTCCCCGCGCCTTCTCCCGAGATCCCGGCCTTTGCCGGAATGACGATTTTGGGTGGGGGTGACGGCTGGAGGCGCTTGCTCTAGGCCCGCGCCATGAGGACCATCGCCATCATCGTCGCCGCCGGGCAAGGCACGCGTGCCGGCGGGACAATGCCCAAGCAGTTCGCCCCGCTCGCCGGCAAGCCGATGCTCAAACATGGTTTCGACGCCTTGACGTCACATCCGGCAATGGACGGCGTGCATGTGGTGATCGGCCAGGGCCAGGAGGACGCCCTGCGCGCGGCGCTGGGCGACGTGCCCTTCGCCATCGGCGGCGCGACGCGGCGCGAGAGCGTGGCCAATGGGCTGGCGGCGCTGGGCGACGCGGATCGCGTGCTGATCCACGACGCGGCCCGCCCCTTCCTGCCCCATGCGGTGATCGACCGGCTGCTGGCGGCGCTGGAGACGCATGACGGCGCCATACCGGGGCTGCCGGTGACGGACACGCTCGTTACCGCGTCCGGCGTGTCGGTTCCGCGCGACGGGCTGGTGCGCGTGCAGACGCCGCAGGCCTTCCGCTATGCCGCCATAGCGCAGGCCCATGCAGCCTGGCCCGCGGACGAGGAAGCGACCGACGATGCGCAGATGCTGCGCGCACTGGGAATGGACGTTGCAGTGGTGGAAGGCAGCACGATGCTCGAAAAGATCACCCACTCCGCCGATTTCGCCGCTGCCGAGGCGCGGCACGGCGCGGCGATGCGGGTACGCACCGCAACCGGCTATGACGTGCATCGCTTCGCCGAGGGCGAGGAACTCTGGCTGGGCGGGGTGCGGGTGCCGCATGCGCGCGGGCTCTCGGGACACAGCGACGCCGATGTCGCGCTGCACGCGATCACCGACGCGCTGCTCGGCACGATCGGCGCAGGCGATATCGGCATGCACTTCCCGCCCAGCGACCCGCGATGGCGCGGTGCGGCATCGGCACGGTTCCTGGAACATGCCGCCGCGCTGGTGGCGGCGGAGGGCGGCGTGGTCGACTTCATCGACCTGACCATCATCTGCGAGGCGCCCAAGATCGGGCCGCACCGGGAGGCGATCCGGGCGAGCATCGCGGGGATATTGGCGCTGCCGGTATCGGCGGTGAGCGTGAAGGCCACGACCACCGAGCGGCTGGGCTTCACCGGTCGCGGCGAAGGCATGGCCGCCCAGGCGATCGCCACGGTGCGGGTGCCGGCTGCCTGAAGCCCTCTCGCCCCCAGGGGCGGCGCAACCGCTCGTCCTGGGCATTTCTGATTTTCACGCGAAGGCGCAAAGGCGCGGAGATACTTGTTCGCGCAGAGGCGCAGAGAACGCAGAGAGGCTTTGCTCGCGGCTGGCTCCCGGCAGGGGTTTTGGAAGCGTCGCAATCGAAGGCATCGCTGGCGCGGCGCGATACACCTCTGCGCGCTCTGCGCCTCTGCGCGAACCACCTTCTTCGTGCTCCGCGTCTCCGCGTGAACCAACAATTTTCGGTGCGCCATCGCCTGGGATCCCGGCTTTCGTCGGGATGACGATCGGGTAAGGCTTGCTGCTGCACACTGCCCTTCTCCCCGGCCCTCTCCCCGAACGGGAAGAGGGAGAAGCTGTCCGGCCCCTTCCGGGAACGAACTGACTCGCGTCGGCAACAATAGGGTGGCAAAGGCCCGCGCCTATGGACACGATTCTCCCGCCGGAGCTGGTCGCCGCCGCGCGCAAGGCGCTCGATGCCAATCGCGCCGCCGGCCGCCGCGTCGCCGTTGCCGAGAGCTGCACCGGCGGCCTCGTCTCGGCCGCGCTCACCGAGATCCCCGGCTCGTCCGACGTCTTCGACGCCGGCTTCGTTACCTATTCGAACGAAGCCAAGCACGATGTGCTCAAGGTGGGCAGCGACGTGCTGGAGACGTTCGGCTCGGTATCGATCGCCGTCGCCTGGAGCATGGCGCGGGGCGCGCTGGAGCGCACCCATGCCGATGTCGCCGTGGCGATCACCGGCATCGCCGGCCCCGATGGCGGCAGCGAGAAGAAGCCGGTCGGCACCGTGGTGTTCGCCCAGGCCGTGCGCGGCGGCGATCCCGATCACATCGTGGCGGACGCCCGCCATTTCGAGAATAACGGCCGCGCCGGCGTGCGGCTTCAGGCGGCGCTGTGCGCGCTCGATCTGCTGATGCCCGGAGCCTCCGCGCCCGAGGCGGACGAAGCCGACGTCGAATCGCCGTAGAGCCGTGCGGCGCGCTCCTCGAACGCATTGATCATCTTGCGGAGCGCCCGGTCGAACATCTGGCCGGCAAGCATCTCGAACACTCGGTTCTTGAAGGCGAAATCGACCGAGAAATCGACCAGGCAGCCGCCCTGCCCGTCCGGCCGGAAACCCCAGTCGTTGTGGAGGTGCTTGAGCGGCCCATCGACATATTCGATGTGCAGCCCGGCGGGGCGCTGCTTCTCCACCTTCGAAGTGAAGGTCTCGCGCAGGCCCTTGAAACCGACGATCATGTCCGCGACCATCTGGCTATCGCTGTTCGAGCGCACCCGGATCGCACTGACCCAGGGCAGGAACTCCGGATAGCGCGCGACGTCCGCCACCAGGTCGAACATCTGCTCGGGGCTGTAGGGCAGCGGGCGGGTTTCGGAATGCTTGGGCATCGCACTCAGTTCGTCATCCCGGCTCTCGCCGGGATAACGCTCATTTTACAGCCTTCGCCAGCTTCGCCTCGCGCGCGGCCTTCATTTCGGCGAAGTCCTCGCCGGCATGATAGCTGGAGCGGGTGAGCGGCGACGAGGCGACCTGGAGGAAGCCCTTGGCCCGGCCGATCGCGCCATAGGCCTGGAAGGCCTGGGGCGTGACGAACTCCTCGACCTTGGCATGGCGCGGCGTCGGCTGGAGATACTGGCCCATGGTCAGGAAATCGATGTCGGCCGAGCGCATGTCGTCCATCACCTGATGGACTTCGAGGCGCTGCTCGCCCAGGCCGAGCATGATGCCCGACTTGGTAAAGATCGTCGGATCGAGCCGCTTCACCGTCTCCAGCAGGCGCAGCGAGGCGTAGTAGCGCGCGCCCGGGCGGATGTTCGGGTAAAGCCTCGGCACCGTCTCGAGATTATGGTTGTAGACGTCCGGCCGGGCGGCGACGATCGCCTCGACCGCAGCCTCGTGCTTGTTGCGGAAATCGGGCGTGAGGATCTCGATCGTCGTGGTCGGGTTGGTCTTGCGGATTTCCTCGATCACCTTGACGAACTGCGACGCGCCGCCGTCCGGCAGGTCGTCCCGGTCGACCGAGGTGATGACGATATGCTCCAGGCCCATCTGCGCGGCGGCCTCGGCCACATGCTGCGGCTCCAGCGGATCGACCTTGCGCGGCATGCCGGTCTTGACGTTGCAGAAGCGGCAGGCGCGGGTGCAGACATCGCCCAGGATCATCACCGTGGCATGTTTCTTGGTCCAGCACTCGCCGATGTTCGGGCAGGCCGCTTCCTCGCACACGGTGACGAGGTTCTTCGAGCGCATCAGCGCACGCGTCTTAGCGAAGCCTTCCGAGGTGGGCGCCTTGACGCGAATCCAATCGGGCTTGCGCTGGCGCTCGGGGCGCGGTGCTGCGGAAAGATCGTTCATGCTGGCCAGATAGAGCGGCCGGGCCGGCGATTCCAGCCCCGGTTGCACTTTCGTCAATCGAAGGCCCGAGCAACAGTTCGATACAAATCTTGGCAGCCGCATGCGCGGGCGTTAGGGCGTCGGCCATGACCGATTTCACCGACCTGCTCGACGGCTATCAGCGTTTCCGGACCAGCGAATATCGCCGCCATCGCGACAGATGGTCGGGCCTGAGCGAGGGGCAGAGCCCGCGGGTGATGGTGATCGCCTGTTCGGACAGCCGAGTCGATCCCGCCCAGATCTTCGATACCGTGCCAGGCGAGATCTTCGTGGTGCGCAACGTCGCCAACCTGGTGCCGCCTTTCGAGGACGATGCCAGCCGCCACGGCGTCTCCGCCGCGCTGGAGTTCGCGGTGAACCAGCTCGAAGTGCCCGAGATACTGGTGCTGGGGCATGGCGCGTGCGGCGGTGTGGCGGCGGCGCTGTCGCAGCGTTTCAAGGGCGCGCCGAACGGCCAGGGCGGCTTCATCGCCCATTGGGTCGACATGCTCGACCCGGCGCGCGAGCGGATCGTCGCGGAGCACGGCACCGGACCCGAGGCGGTGTGCGCGCTGGAGCTGGAGACGGTGCGGGTGTCGCTGGTCAACCTGCTGACCTTCCCGTTCGTCGCCGAGCGGGTGGCGGCGGGCAGGCTCAAGCTCCACGGTGCGTATTTCGCGATTGCCGATGGCGTGCTGCACGTGATGGGCGAAGACGGGGCGTTCGCGCCGGCCTGACGACCTAAGGGCCCGAGTCGGCGCGCAGCATGGCTTCAGGGTCGGCGATCGCGTCGGCGCGCTCCTTCTCGGACTTGGGTGTCGCGACCAGCGGCTTCGCCACCGCCAGCGCACGGCGATAGGCCTCGACCAGCGCGAGCTTCGGATCGGTGGCGATATCGGGCTGCACGCCCTTCCCTTCCCAACTGCCGTGAGTCGTCGGATGCTCGACGCGGCCATTGGGCACGAAGGCACTCATGCCGGAACCGAGCTCGACATTGCGATTGGCGGGATTGCCGCCGCCGCGGCTCGCCTCGCCGACCAGCACCGCCCGGTGCGCGGCCTGGAGATCATAGGCGACACCCTCGGCCGCCGAGAAAGTGCGCCTCGCCATGAGGACGAAGACGGGACGATCGGCATAGAGCGGGCCGCCCGCGGGCCTATCCGCCACCCGCTGCTCGACGTCGAAGCTGCCATCGGGCTTGCGCCAGTGAATCCTGGCCATCGGGATCCCGGTGGCCGAGAGATGGCCGAGAAGGCGCGTATCGGTCGCGCCGCCGCCGCCGGTATTCTCGCGCAGGTCGATGATCAGCGCGCCGCTGTCCTTCAGCATGTCCATTGCCTGATCGACCATGCGGGCGCCATCGGCATCGGCAGCGAAGTAGCGCAGCTTGAGATAGCCGATATTGCCCGGCAGCCGGCGAACCGCCATCAGGCCGTGCGCCAGGTGCCGTTCCAGCAGCGCCTCGTCCTCCGGGCTCTGCGCCGCCCGCCCGGGATCGATCGTATCGATGCGGATCTTCAGATGCTGGTCGTGCGAGTCGGCGAGCAACTGGTTGACTTCCTTCACCAGCGTCTCGCGATCGCGGATCGCCAGCAGGCGCTTGCGCTCCTTGCGCAGCACCGCCTGCATTCGGGCGCCGGTCTGCGGATCGATATAGCCGTTCATCGACGCAATCAGCGCATCCACGGCATGGGCGGCGGCGGACGCGGGCAAGTCGCCGGGCGCGGCCGCCGCTGGAACGGCGAGCAGCATCAGGCCCGCAATGGCGAAGATACGCATGGATGAGTCCCCCGAAAACTGCGTGAGTTATTTGCATAACACACCATCGCGGGCCTGGCCATGCGCGCGCGACGAAAAGGGACTATTCCGCAACCGGAACCGCCGTCAGAGCCCCAATGCCTTCCGCGCGACCTTCTCCACTTCGGGATCGAGCCTGGGCGGCTCCATCGGCACATGCGCTTCCAGCACGTCTGCAATGGCGGTGAGCGCGGCGATGCGGCCGGCCTTCTTGTCGTTGCCGTCGATCACGATCCAGCGCGCATGCTCGGTGTTCGTGCGCGCGAACATCTCGTGCATCGCCTCCAGATATTGGGGCCGCTTGGCGCGGTTGCGATAATCGTCGAGCCCGGTCTTCCAGCGCTTCCAGGGGTGTTCCAGCCGGTCCTTGAGGCGCTTGTCCTGCGTCTTCTGCGTCACATGGACGAAGACCTTGACCAGCGTGGTGCCCGCGGTGACCTGCTGCGCCTCGAAATCGTTGATCTCGTCATAGCCGCGCTCCCATTCGGCCCGATTGGCGAAACCCTCGACCCGCTCGACCAGGACGCGGCCATACCAGCTGCGGTCGAAGATCGCGATATTGTGCTGGGCGGGCAGCCGCCGCCAGAAGCGCCAGAGGAAGTGATGGGCCAGCTCCTCCTGGGTGGGCGCGGCGATCGGCCACACTTCGTAATAGCGCGGATCCCATTCGGCGGTAAGGCGCTGGATGATGCCGCCCTTCCCCGCCGCGTCCCAGCCCTCGAATGCGATGATCGCGCGACGCCGGTGGACGATGTGCGCATAGTGGATGTGGCTCAGCCGCTTCTGGATCTTGGCAAGCGCCTTGTCATAGTCGCCGTCGAAATCCTTGCCCGCTTCATAATCGCCCAGGTCTATCGTCATGCCGCCTCCGTGCGCGCCCAACGCACGATCCGCCTTGTCGCTCCCGCTGGCAAGCAGGAACCCGCCGCGCTACGCTGGCCGGCAAAAGGGGAGGAGCACGATGTTCAAGCCGATCACGCATAATCTTGCGCGACTGGCGCGCTTTTCGGGGCGCGACACGCGCGAGACCTTCTGGCCCTATGCCCTCACGCTGTTCGTGCTGGCGATGGCCGCCTCCGCCCTGGCCGTGATGCCGGCGATGCTCGGGGCGATGGCGAAGATGCAGCGCTTCGCGGCCGAGCATCCCGATCAGGCCACCGTCCGGCAGGGCCCCGGCTCCTATTCGATCCAGATCCAGGGCTCGCATCCCGAACTGATGCCCGACATGGGCGGCATCCTGCCGGGATTAGCGATCGTGCTGCTCGTCTTCGTTGCGCTGGTCGCTGCGGCGGTGGTGCGGCGGCTGCACGATCGCGGGAAGAGCGGCGCCTGGGCGCTGCCGCCCCTGATCTTCCTGGGGATCGGCCTGATCCTGATGCCACGGCTGTTCGGCGCCACGCAGGACGGGCCGGACCTGTCGCTCCTGCCCCTGCTGTTCGTCAACAACCTGCTCTATCTCGCCTCGCTCGGCTGGCTCGTGGCCCTGCTCGCGGGCGACGGGACCGTGGGGCCCAATCGCCATGGCGAAGATCCGACACCGCCGGAAGCGCGCCAGCGCCGGCGATTGCCGCCACGCCCGCGCGACTGAGCCGCCCTGCCCCCCGATCAGCGCGGCGCGGCGGCGGCCGCCTCCGCCTGCATCGCCTTGATCTCCTCGGGCGACATGGGCGGCGACGCGCCATAGGCATCCTCGCCGCATGTGTCGTGCAGCGCCTGGGAAGCATTGACCATGCGCTCGCTCAGGGCGATCTGGCGGTCCATCGATGCCTGCATGTCCTTGGGCATGCCGCGCATCCCGGCACCCGCCGCCCGCGACACCAGCGACCCGAGCATGCCGCCTCCCGGTATCATCGAGAGCAGGCCGGTCGCCCGCATCGCGCTCTGGCGTGCCTGCGCCTTTTTCTGCATCGCATTGGCCTGTTTCGACATCGCCACGCCCTCGCGCTGCATGTCGATCTCGATCTGGGAAACCTCGGCGCGGAGCGCGGCGCAGGCCGGATCCTTCGCCGGCCCGGCCGGCTGGGCGGCGGCAGGTGGCGGCGGTGCCGCGGGAACGTCCTGCACCGCGGCCAGGCCGGCCTGGCCCGGCAACAGCACCGCCGCGGCGGCAAGGATCGGCATGTACGGATTTCGCGCCATGATCAGTCGTCCGTGGGAGGATGGAGATCGGTGATCTTGCCCGCGGCATCGACCGCGAAGCGCCAGATCATCGCCTGGTTCTGGAAGGTGATCGCATAGCGGCGGACATGCTCGTCCTTGCCCGGCACATCTTCGATCAGGCGCACCTGCTCGATGGGCCCCAGCGCGGCGAGCAGCGCCTGGCCGAAATCCTCGAGAAAGGGCACCGGCCCCTGCATGGCACTGGCGGCATAGCGGCCGCGATCGAGCTTGCCGGCCGCCGCCTCGGCCAGCGCCGCGCGCATCAGCGCGGTGAACGCAGGCGCGCCGTCGGGCAGCGTCGCGGGCGGTGGCGGCGCGGGCAGATAGAAATCGGCGACGCGGCGCGCCAGCAGCGGATAATAGCGCTGCTGGTTGGTGAGCACGATCACCGTCAGCCCCTCGCCCTCGGCATGGAGGATGTCGGCCAGCGCCGGCCCGCCGCTATGCCCCACCACCTTGACGCCGTGCCAGGTGCCGGCTGTCCAGCCCACGCCGAAACCCGCCGGCTTGCCGGTCTTGAGCAGCGGCGGCGTCTGCAGCAGGGCCCGGCTCTCGGGCTTGAGCAGCTCGCCCCGGTCAAGCGCGGCGAACAGCGCCGCGAGATCGCGCGCCGAGCTGAACAGCCCGCCCGCCGCATAGCCGGTCTCGCCATAGAGGAAGCCGCTGATCCGCTGCTCGCCATCCTTCCAGGCATGGACGGTCGCGCGCCGCGCCAGGGGCAGCGCCGAGCGGAACGGCCCCCATTGGCGCTCGTCGTTGAAGCCGGTGTCGCTCAGGCCAAGCGGCGCGCAGATCTCGTCGCGGAAGATCGCGGCGATGCCCTTGCCCGCCGCTTTCTCCATCACCGCGCGCAGCACGACGAAATCGGTGAAGCCGTAGCGGGTCTCGGTGCCGGGCGCATAGGCGAGCGGCGCCTTCTGCGCGGCGTCGACGGTTGCCGCCACCGTGTCCGCATGCTCGCCCAGCTGGTCGGACAGGCCGGAGCTGTGGCTGGCGAGCTGGAGGATCGTGATCCCGCGCCAGGCGGCGGGCGCATCGGGGAAGAAACGGTCCAGCGTATCGTCGAGACGCAGCTTGCCGGCCTCGACCAGCCGCATCAACGCGATGCCGGTGAAGATCTTGGTTGCCGACGCGGTCTGGAAGCGCGTCTCGGGCGTGACCGGCGCCTCCCATTCGAGATTGGCGAGCCCATAGCTGCGCACCGTCTCGACCTTGCCCTTGCGCACCACCGCGACCGCGACGCCGGGAATATGCCCCACTTCCATCTGGCGACGCACATAATCGTCGATCCCGTCGGCCCGGACGGGCATCGCCGCGACCATGGCCAAGGCGGCCGCCATTCCCAACATGCGCATGAAAAAACCCTCCCGACACGAGCGGGGCGGGCCTATCCGGCGTTCCGGCACCTCGGGAACGGCGCTGCGACCAAAGCCGACATTCTCACTTCGAAGGCGCTATCCGCGCGGCATCAACCCGGTTTTCGAGCGGCCTGCCCGCCTCGGCGTCGGCGGCGCTGCGCAGCGTGGTCTCGGCGATCGCGGCCAGCGCTTCCTCCGTCAGGAAGGCCTGGTGGCCGGTGATCAGCACGTTGGGAAAGGTGAGCAGCCGCTGGAACATGTCGTCCGAGACGATCTCGTTCGACAGGTCCTCGAAGAACAGGTCGGCCTCCTGTTCATAGACGTCGAGCGCCACCGCGCCCAGCTTGCGGCGCTTCAGGCCTTCGATCAGCGCGGCCGTGTCGATCAGCGCGCCGCGGCTGGTGTTGACGATCATCAGGCCCGGCCGGGCAGCTTCGATCGCCGCCGCATCGATCAGGTGGCGGGTGTCGGGCGTGAGCGGACAATGGAGCGTGACGATCTCCGCCGCGCGCAGCAACTGGTCGCGCGGCAGGTAGCGCACGCCGATCGCCTCCAGCGCCGGATCGGGATAGAGGTCGCTCGCCAGCACCTCGCAGCCGAAGCCGGCGCGCAGGCTGCGGGCGACCAGCGCGCCGATCTTGCCGGTGCCGATCACGCCGACGGTACGGCCATGGAGGTTGCGGCCGATCAGCCCGTCCAGCGCGAAATTATTCTCGCGCACCCGGGCCCAGGCGCGGGGAATCTTGCGGTCGACCGCCAGCATCATGCCGATGGTGAACTCGGCGACCGCGTGCGGCGAGTAGGCCGGCACGCGGACCACCGCGATACCCAGCCGCGCCGCGGCGGCGAGATCGACATTGTTGAAGCCCGCGCAGCGCAGGGCGACGAGTTTCGTCCCCTGCCCCGCCAGCGTCTCCAGCACTTCGGCATCGACGGTGTCGTTGACGAAGACGCACGCCGCCTGGTGGCCGGCCGCCAGCGCGGCGGTGGCGGGCTCCAGCCGGGGCTCGAGGAAATGCAGGTCGTGCCCATAGGGAGCGTTCGCCTCGGCAAGGAAGCGGCGGTCATAGGGCTTGGTGTTGAAGACGGCGATGCGCATGGGGCACGATTCCCTGCGCGTGCGCCGGTGGCAAGGGCCTCTTCCGTCATCCCGGCGCAAGCCGGGATCTCGGGCGAGGGCACTGACGGTCTGCGGCGCGGGACGATGCTCGGCGTCGCGCGCCGGTTACGGCTCAGCAGGCCACCACGTTCACCGCGAGGCCACCCTGGGCCGTCTCCTTGTACTTGGAGCGCATGTCCTCCCCGGTCTGGCGCATGGTCTCGATCACCGCATCCAGGCTGACGACATGGCTGCCATCGCCGTGCATCGCCAGATAGGCGGCATTGATCGCCTTGATCGCGCCCATGGTGTTGCGCTCGATACAGGGGATCTGGACTAGGCCGCCGATGGGATCGCAGGTGAGGCCGAGATTATGCTCCATCCCGATCTCGGCGGCATTCTCGATCTGGGCGTTGGTGGCGCCGAGCGCGGCGGCAAGACCGGCAGCGGCCATCGAGCAGGCGACGCCGACCTCGCCCTGGCAGCCCATCTCGGCGGCCGAGATCGAGGCGCGCTTCTTGTAGAGGAAACCGATCGCCGCGGTGGTGAGCAGGAAGGTGCGCGAGCCGGCGGGGGTGGGATTGGCGCAGAAGGTCTCGTAGTAGCGGAGAACCGCGGGGATCACGCCCGCGGCGCCATTGGTGGGTGCGGTAACGACGCGGCCGCCCGCGGCATTCTCCTCGTTCACCGCAAGCGCCCAGAGGCTCACCCAGTCGAACACCAGCGAGGGATCGCTGCGCGGGCCGCGCGCGAGCAGGCGGTTGTGGAGATCGCGGGCGCGGCGCTTGACCTTGAGGCCGCCGGGCAGTTCCCCCTCCCCGCGCATGCCGCGGTCGATACAGGCCGACATGGCGCCGCGCAGGCTGTCGAGAAACGCGTCGGTCTCGGCATCGTCGCGCCAGGCCGCTTCGTTGGCGCGGACGATATCGGCGATGCTGGCACCCTGTGCCTCGGCGACCGCGAGCAGTTCGGCGCCCGACGTGAAGGCGAAGGGCAGCTTGACGTTGGTCTGGGGCGGCTCGCAGCCGCCCTCGACGATCGCGCCGCCGCCGATCGAGTAATAGAAGGTTTCCCAGGGCTCGCCCTCGGCATAATGCGCGACGAAGCGCATGCCATTGGGGTGCGAGGGCAGGAAACGGTCCTCGCGGAAGATCAGATGACGGCCCTCGACGAACGGCACCACGACATGGCCGCCCAGCGCCAGCTGCTGTTCGGCGCGGATCGTCTCGACGATGGTGTTCACCGCATCGGGATCGACGCTCTCGGGCTGATAGCCGGCGAGGCCGAGGATCGTGGCGATGTCGGTTGCGTGGCCGCGCCCGGTAAGGGCAAGCGAGCCGAACAGCTCGCAGGAGACGGAGGTCGGCGTGCCACGATCGAGTGCCGCTTCGGCAAAGGCCGCGGCGGCGCGCATCGGGCCCACGGTGTGCGAGCTCGACGGGCCGATGCCGATCGTGAACAGATCGGCCAGCCCAATGGTCGCCTCCGCCCGGGCGCGGGCCCTGGCGTTACTGTCGTCCAACATCTCCACTCCTGCCTCCGGCTCTGGCGGCCGGGTTCGCTCAACTTGATTGTAGTTTTATGTCTGTAGGTTGTATTTTTCTATCTTCAACCCATAGCGCTCGCTTCACCCGTCGTCGCGGCTTTCGCCGGGATGACGGGTCTGGGAAGAGCGATTAGGCCGGACGGCGCCAAACCGCAAAGGTGGCGTTTTCGGTGCAAGTCATGGCCTTGATCATCTCGCCATGATCGAAGGACGGTAGCGCGGAGAGATAATCCACTATTGCGCCCTCCCCTGTCGCACCCTGCGGGAAGGCGCAGGCAAGTCGATCGTCACGGCCGAACAAGAGCCACCAGACATCCGCACCCCATGGCCCGCTGTCGTTTGTCTCGATAGCGACCCCGGATAGATCTTCCTTTCGCAGAGATTTGATCTGATCAGCGCCGTCACGAACACGGATCACATCGCTTTCCACGGTTATGAGCCACTTGCGCTCCGGCTGAAGTGGCCGTGGTTTCCTCTTGAACCATCCAAACATGCCCAGTCCGCCGGTTAGAAGGGCATCTGCGCGCGGGGCGCTCGACAATTGACGCTATCGATACCGGCTCACCCCGCCGCGGGATCGACGATGCCGTCGGTGCCCTTCTTGGCGAGGTCCGCCGCGACCTGCGGGGCGAGGCGGATGTTGAGCTCCTTGAGCTGCTTCTCGCTGACGAACGAAGGCGCCTGCATCATCAGGTCCTCGGCCTTCTGGGTCATCGGGAAGACGATCACTTCGCGGATGTTCGGCTCGTCGGCGAGGAGCATCACGATGCGGTCGACGCCCGGGGCCGAGCCGCCGTGCGGCGGGGCGCCGAACTTGAAGGCGTTGATCATGCCCGCGAAGTTGGTGTCGACATCGGCCTGGGTATAGCCGGCGATCTCGAACGCCTTGTACATGATCTCCGGACGGTGGTTCCGGATCGCGCCCGACGACAGTTCGATGCCGTTGCAGACGATGTCGTACTGATAGGCGAGGATGTCGAGCGGGTCCTTGGTCTCCAGCGCTTCCAGTTCGCCCTGCGGCATCGAGAAGGGGTTGTGGCTGAAGTCGACCTTCTTGGCGTCCTCGTCATATTCGAACATCGGGAAGTCGACGATCCAGCAGAATTCGAAACGCTTCTTGTCGATCAGGTCGAGCTGCTCGGCGGCGCGGGTACGTGCCAGGCCGGCGAGCTTGGCGGCCTGGGCTTCCTTGCCCGCGGCGAAGAAGATGCCGTCGTTCGGGCCGAGTCCCATCGCGTCGGCGATCGCCTTCATGCCGTCCTGGCCGTGGTTGTTGGCGATCGGGCCGCCGAACACCCCGTCCTTCTGGGTGGCATAGCCGAGGCCCGGAAAGCCTTCGCTCTGCGCCCAGCTGTTCATGTCGTCGAAGAACTTGCGGCTCTTCTCGTGCGTGCCCGGCGCCGGCACCGCGCGGACGACATCGCCGCCCTCGACGATCGAGGCGAAGCGGCCGAAGCCCGAGCCCTTGAAGAACTCAGAGACGTCGGTGATCAGCAGCGGGTTGCGCAGGTCGGGCTTGTCATTGCCGTACTTCAGCATCGATTCGCGGTACGGGATGCGCTTGAACGGCAGAGCGGAAACGCTGCGGCCCATGCCCTCCCAGTCGGCGAATTCCTCGAACACGCCGTGCAGCACCGGCTCGATCGCGGCGAATACGTCGTCCTGCGTCACGTAGCTCATCTCGAAGTCGAGCTGGTAGAACTCGCCCGGCGAACGATCGGCGCGCGCGTCCTCGTCGCGGAAGCAGGGCGCGATCTGGAAATATTTGTCGAAGCCGGCGACCATCAGCAGCTGCTTGAACATCTGCGGCGCCTGGGGGAGCGCGTAGAACTTGCCCGGATGGACGCGCGACGGGACGAGATAGTCGCGGGCGCCCTCGGGCGAGGACGCGGTGAGGATCGGCGTCTGGAACTCGGTGAAGCCCTGGTCGATCATCCGGCGGCGCAGCGAGGCGATGACGCTCGAGCGCAGCATGATGTTCTTGTGGACCTTCTCGCGGCGCAGATCGAGGAAGCGGTTCCGCAGGCGGATCTCCTCGGGATATTCGGCATCGCCGAACACCGGCAGCGGCAGCTTCGCCGCCTGCGACTGGACGACCACCGCGGTCGGGAAGATCTCGATCTCGCCGGTGTCGAGCTTCGGATTGAGCGTCTCGGGCGAGCGGGCGGAGACTTTGCCGGTTACCGTGATCACCGACTCGGGGCCGGCATTGTCGACGATCGGGAACAGATCCGAGCCGGTCTCGATCACCACCTGGGTGATGCCATAATGATCGCGCAGGTCGACGAACAGCACGTTCGCATGCTCGCGGGTGCGGTGGATCCAGCCCGAAATGCGGACTTCCTGGCCGACATGTTCGGCACGGAGCTGGGCGCAGGTGTGCGTGCGATAGGCGTGCATTTCCGGTCTTTCCCTTGCTCGCCACCCCCGCGAAGGCGGGGGGCCAGGGTCGCGAGCGACGTCGCCTTGGGCCCTGGCTCCCCGCCTTCGCGGGGATGACGAATAAATTAGCGTGGGCGCGCATTCCTTGCAGACCCCACTTTTGTCAACCCGAAGACCGGTCTATGGGCCTTGGATGCATATCCATGGTCTGATTGAAGACAGCGCGACTCTCGCCAACCTCTGCGCCCGCCTCGCCAACAAGCCCTATATCTGCGTGGACACCGAGTTCATGCGGGAAAACAGCTATTGGCCGGAACTCTGCCTGATCCAGATCGCCGACGACGAGGAAGCCGCCGCGATCGACCCGATGGCGCCCGGGATCGACCTCACGCCCCTGCTCGACCTGATGGTCGACAATGAGGAAGTGCTGAAGGTCTTCCACGCGGGCGGGCAGGACATCGAGATCGTCTACAACCTCACCGGCAAGACTCCGCACCCGCTGTTCGACACCCAGGTGGCCGCCATGGCGCTCGGGCTGGGCGAGCAGATCGGCTATTCGAACCTGGTCGACACCTATCTCGGCTTCCAGATCGACAAGGGCGCCCGCTTCACCGACTGGAGCCGCCGCCCGCTCGACAAGCGCCAGATCGACTATGCGATCGCCGACGTCACGCACCTCTCCAAGATCTTCCCGCGCATGCTGGAGAAGCTCAAGAAGACCGGGCGCGGTGCCTGGCTCGACCAGGAGATGGAGCGGCTCGCCGATCCGGAGAACTACCATAACGATCCGGACGAGGCCTGGCAGCGCGTGCGGGTCTCCAGCCGCAAGCCCGAGGTGCTGGGCCGCCTCAAGGCGCTCGGCCGCTGGCGCGAGCTCGAGGCGCAGGGTAAGGACCTGCCGCGCGGCCGCATCGTCAAGGACGAGACGCTGGCCGACCTCGCCGGCAACCCGCCGCGCAAGCAGAGCGACCTGGGCAAGGTGCGCGGCCTGTCGGCAGCCTGGGCCGGCAACGACATCGGCGGACGGCTGATGGCGGCGCTGGACGGCGCCACGCCGATGTCCTCCGACGAGCTGCCCCCGCGCGACGACCGCAAGCCCTCGCTCGGCAAGGACGGTGCGCTGGTCGCCGACCTGCTCAAGCTGCTGCTCAAGATCCGCGCGAAGGAGATCAACGTCGCCCCGCGCCTGCTCGCCCGCTCGGACGATCTCGAATCGCTGGCGGCCGGGGTGCGCCACGGGCTCGCGATCCTCGATGGCTGGCGCTATGAGCAGTTCGGCCGCGACGCGCTGGCGCTGGTCGAGGGGCAGCTCGGGTTCACCGTCAAGAACGGCAAGCTGAAGATGACTCGAACCGAGGAACCCGGCGAATGATCCGCCTCGCTCTCCCGCTCGCCACCGCCCTGCTCGCCCTGGCCGGTTGCGCCCCGAAGGGGCCGCCCCGCGCGGTCCCCGGCGTGGAATGCAATGCCGAGCGGCTGGGCGGGCTGAACGGCAAGCCGCGCGGCCCCGAGGCAGAGGCCGAGGCGCTGCGGCTCTCGGGCGCGAAGACCATACGCTGGCTCGCGCCCGATGCCGCCGCGACGATGGATTTCCGGCCCGACCGGCTCAACCTGCACCTCGACGCCGACGGGAAGATCGCCTCCGCCCATTGCGGCTGAAACGCCTCTCCCCTTCGTTTCGCGTCCGGGATATAAGCGGCGCGGCCGGGGGGCGATCGAGGAGAGACTGGATGCGCGCTATCGGCATGATCGCGACCGCCCTGCTGGCCACAGGCTGCATGGACGGCCATCCCGGCCCGATGCCGGGACCACGCATGTGCAATGCGGGCGCGGTGCAGGGGTTCGTGGGCGCGCAGATGTCGCCACGGCTCCAGTCGCGGCTGCGCGCCCGCAGCGGTGCTTCGTCGGTCCGCGTGGTGCGCCCGGGCGAAGCGATCACGATGGACTATCGCCGCGACCGGCTGACCGTCGATCTCAACGAGCGCGGCCGGATCACCGGGATGCGCTGCGTATAGGGCCTGGCGGAGCGTCCGGAATCGCCGCCCGCCCGACGACGCGGGTGGCGAAGCCCTCCGGACGGCATGCTCACACCTCCAGCACCGGCCCCTTGCCGAACGCCGCGGCGAGCGCCTTGTGGCGTTTCTCCACCGCTTCGCCATAGAGCGCCTCGTCCTCGGGATCGAGACAGAGGGCGAGCGTCTCCTCGTCCATGTGCAGCTCCGAGCGCTTGATCGGCGCGGCGACGCCGCCTGACAGGCGCTGGCCGAGGCGGATGGCCAGGCCCCACAGCTTGGCGCGCCACAAAGTGTCGTCATCGGCGAGCTGCGGCAGCGGCGCCGGCGTGTCGAGGCCGCCGCCCAGCGCGGTATAGAGCGCCTGCCCCAGCGCCGCGCGCCCCATCGAATCGATCGCCACCCAATTGCCGTGCAGCGCCGCATCCAGGCCGCGCTCGGCGCGGAACTCCGGATTGGCGTGCCAGCCCACATCGACGAGCTGGCAGGCAGCGTGGCGCAGGCGGGCCAGTTCGTGCGGCTCGCCGGCAAAGAGCGGTGCGATCCACCGATCGAGCAGGTCGCCATGCTCCGGGAATCGGCCGAGCCGCTCGCCCTCGTCGCGCGTCGCAGCGATCAGCGGATCCTCCTGGCGCTGCTCGGGCGAGAGCCGCTGGAAGAGCAGCCCCTCGCGCAAGCCATAGGCCGAGACGATCGTGCCCTTGCTGCCGAGCTGCCGGAGCACCACGCCAAGCAGCAGCGCCGCATCCTCCAGCGAGCCGATGCGGGCGCTGGAGATGTTCGGGATCGCCTTCAGATCGGCGCGCGGCATCGCCGCGATCGAGCTGGCCAGCTCGCCGATCCGCGTGACCGCCATCGGATATTGATGCGCGATCGGCAGCGGATAATGCTTCAGGTGCATGTCAAGCCGGGCAAGGCTGCGCCACGAGCCGCCGACCAGGTAGAAGGGCAGCCCCTTCCCCCGCCCTTTCCATCCGGCATCGCCGAGCAGCCGGGCGACGCGGCGATCCAGCGCGGTCTTGCCCTCTGCCCGGATCGCCCCCAGCCGGAGCACGCCCAGCGGGAAGGACACGCGATCGGTCACCGTGCCGGCGACCACGCGCACCAGCTCCAGCGAGCCGCCGCCGAGATCGCCGACGATGCCGTCCGCCTCCGGAATGCCCGAAAGCACGCCCAGGCCCGAGGCCATCGCCTCTTCCTCGCCCGACAGCGTCTCAACCTCCAGGCCCACGCCGCGCGCCGCCTCGATCAGCTCGCGCCCGTTGGAGGCGTCGCGCACCGCCGCCGTCGCCACGGTACGCAGCTCGTCCGCCTGCATCTCGCGCGCGAGCGTGGCGAAGCGGGCGAGCGCGCCGCGTGCAGTGGCAAGGCTGGCGGCGTCGATCGCCCCGGTCTCGGCCAGGCCACGGCCCAGACCGGCCATCACCTTCTCGTTGAACAAAGTCGCCGGCAGCCGTGCCGAGCCCTGATAGACCACCAGGCGCACCGAGTTGGAGCCGATGTCGATGATCGCGGTGCGGCCCTGAACCCCTTCCGGCCTGGTGCGCGCGCTGCGGAACGGCAGCGTGTTCATACCTTGGCCTTGGCCTTTGCCGGATCGCGGCGGCGCTTGAGCTGGAGCTTGGGCACCGGCTTGCGCGATTCGAGCGCCGCGCCGCGCCCGGAGAGCGACGGGTTGGTCATGAAATAGCGGTGCAGGTTGAAGCTGCCGTCCTCGCCCGGCACGATGCGCGTATAATGCCCGTCGGGCTGGAGCACCCAGCTCTGCTCATTGTCGAGCAGGTTCGCCACCATCACCTGGTCCAGCACCTGGTCGTGCACCGTCTTGTTGAGGATCGGCAGCATGAACTCGACACGGCGATCGAAGTTGCGCTGCATCCAGTCGGCCGAGGAGATGAACAGCCGCGCGCCATCATTGGGCAGCGCCTTGCCGTTGCCGAACGCCCAGATGCGGCTGTGCTCGAGGAAGCGGCCGACGATCGACTTGACCTTGATGTTCTCGCTCATCCCCGGAACCCCGGGACGCAGGCAGCAGATGCCGCGGATGATCAGCTCGATCTCCACCCCGGCATTGCTGGCCTCGTAGAGCTTCTCGATCACCGCGGGATCGACCAGCGAGTTCATCTTGGCCCAGATCTGGCCCGATCTCCCGGCGCGGACATGGGCGATCTCGTCGTCGATCAGCTCGACCAGCCGGTTGCGCAGGTCGCGCGGGGAGATACCGAGCAACTCCAGCCCGTGCGGCTCCACATAGCCGGTGACATAGTTGAAGATCTGCGCGGCATCGCGGCCCACCCGCGGATCGGCGGTGAAGAAGCTGATATCGGTGTAGATGCGCGCGGTGATCGGATGGTAGTTGCCGGTGCCGAAGTGGCAATAGGTGCGATAGCCATTGCCTTCGCGCCGCACGACCATCGAGACCTTGGCATGCGTCTTCCAGTCGATGAAGCCATAGACGACCTGGACGCCGGCGCGCTCCAGCGCGGTCGCCCAATAGAGGTTCTGCTCCTCGTCGAACCGGGCCTTCAGCTCGACCACCGCGGTGACCGACTTGCCGGCCTCGGCCGCGGCGATCAGCGCGTTGATGACCTGGGGCTGCTTGCCGGCGCGGTACAGCGTCTGCTTGATCGCCACCACGTCCGGATCGGCGGCGGCCTGGCCGAGGAAGGAGAGCACCACGTCGAAGCTCTCATAGGGGTGGTGGACGACGATGTCCTTGGCCTTGATCGCCGCGAAGCAATCGCCGCCATATTCGCGGATGCGCTCGGGAAAGCGGGCCGAATAGGGCGTGAACTTCAGGTCGGGCCGGTCCTCGTCGACCAGCATGGCGAGGTCGCCGATGCCCAGGAAACCGCCCGTCTCGGTAAGCAGCGCCTCGCTGCCGCCCAGCTCCTCCTTGAGCACCGCCTCCAGCTCGGGCGAGATGCTCTCCTCCATCTCCAGGCGGATCACCCGGCCCCGCCGCCGGCGCTTGATCGCCGAGCGGAAGGTCATGACCAGGTCCTCGGCCTCTTCCTCGATCTCGATGTCGCTGTCGCGCAGCACGCGGAAGGCCGCCGCGCCGAGCGATGTGTAGCCGGGGAAGAGCAGGTGCGAGAAATGCTTGAGCACCGCCTCGACCGCGACATAGCGCGCGGGATTGCCGGGCAGCCGGACGAAGCGCCTGATCGCGGTGGGCAGCAGCACCAGCTCGCGCACCGGCTCGCGATCCGACTTGCGGACCAGGTCGAAGATCACGCTCGACCCCTGGTTGGGGATGAACGGGAACGGGTGCGCGGGGTCCAGCGCCTGGGGCGTGAGGATCGGGAAGATCTGCTCGCGGAAATGCCCTTCCAGCCAGGTCTCCGTCTCCCCCTCGATGGCATCGGCGTCGAGGACGTGGATGCCGGTCTCGGCCAGGTCCGTGCGGATCGCGGTCCACACCGCCTGCTGGTTGTCGGCCAGGGTCTCGGCCTCGGCGGAGATGGCCGCGAGCTGCTGGCCGGGCGTGAGGCCGTCGACCGAGCGCGCCTCGACCTTCTGGAGCTGCTGGCCCATCAGGCCCGCCACGCGGACCATGAAGAATTCGTCGAAGTTCGAGCCGGAGATCGACAGGAAGCGCAGCCGCTCGAGCAGCGGATGGGCGGGATTGGTCGCCTCTTCCATCACGCGCCGGTTGAAGGCGAGCCAGCTGAGCTCGCGGTTGAAGTAACGCGTGGAATTCTCCGGCAATTCGGTCATCTGGGTCCCTTCGACGGCCTGCCTGTTCGCTGCCTTGGCCATCGCCGTTAGTCACCGTCCGTTTCGGTTATGAGACCAGCCGCGGCCAATGTGGCGCGGACCGTCGGGATCGACAAGCGCCGCCCCGCTTCCAGCTCCAATGCATCGGCAACGCGCAGGATCGCGATATGGCTGCGCTCGATCCGCCTGGCGATCCAGGCGATGACGTCCGGCCGGGCATGGAGCAGGTGGCGTTCGAAGGCGCGCTCCAGCAGCTGGGGGATCAGCGCATCGTCGGGCGGGCCGATCTCCAGCAGGGGCGAGGCGGCGAGACGCGACTTGAGATCGGGCAGCTTCACCGCCCAGGCGGGCGGCGCGGCCTGCGCCACGATCAGCAGCGGGCGATGCTCGGCCTGGGCCTGGTTCCAGGCATGGAAGACCTCGGGCTCCTTGCCGAGATCGGCATCGTCGAAGATGCGCGCGCCGGTCTTCGACGCGAAGATGCGCGCGAGCAGGCTGCGGCCGGACTTGCGCGGGCCGACAAGCAGCGCCGACATGACGGGCCAGGTGCCCCAATGATCGAGCTGGTGGACGGCGCGGGCGTTGGAGTCGCTGACCAGGAATTCCGTCTCGCGCGCTTCGGGCAGTCCCAGCGGCAGGCGAAGCTGCGTCATCCGCCGTTCGGCGCTTCCGTCGCCTGCGGCGTGGGCGCCGGCTGGGCACCGCCGCCGCCGGCACGCCGGATGCGGAGCACGCCCGGCCCCTCCTGCACGCTCCAGCCCCGCGCCTCCAGCTGCGCGTGCAGCGAGGCGATCTGGCCGTCATAGGAAACGCGCATCACCGAGATGCCGCCCAGCGCTAGGCTCGAGGTGACGGCGGAGCGCACGCCCGGGATGCCGCGCAGCGCCGCCTCGCCAGCATTGACCGAGCCGACATTGGGCGTGTCGAACTGGACGCTGATCGCGGTGCCGGCGGCCACGCTGGGCTCGGGCGTGGGCGTCGCCGCCTCGGTCGCCTCGTCGCTGGGCTTCTCCTCGGCCTTCGCGCCCGGCGGACGGGTGGCGAGGAGCCGGTCGGTACTGAGCTGGCCGAGCGCGAGCGCCTGTTGATAGGCCTTGTCGAGCCGCTGGACGCCGGCGTCCATCAGCGTGTCGAGCGAATCGCCATTGTCCACCCGCAGCGCGAAATCGGCGATCTTCTGGCGATCGGGGCCGTGCGTGGCCGAGAAGATGCCGATGATCGGCCCGCCGGGATATTCGCGGCGCAGCTGCACCTCGGCGATCAGCACATCGGCGGCGCCATATTGATCGAGCACCGAGCGCCACCAGTTGCGGCCGCGGCGCAGCACCTGGCCCGCGTTGAGCAGCATGGAATCGGGGCCGTTGCCCTGCACGCGGACATAATCGACCGTGCTGCCGCCGCTCTTGAAGCGGTTCCAGGCGCGCGCCCAGGCGGTCTCCCGCTCGAACACCAAGCCCGCGCCGCCCGAATATTCCAGCGGCACGATCAGCATCGGCGGCGACTGGTTCACCGCCACCGAGACGCCCAGGATACCGCCCGCCTTGTTGCGATCGAACAGCACGCTGAGGCGCGCGATGTAGCGCGTCGGGCCGATCTGCTCCTTCTCGACGACGATGCCGGTGACGAGCGAATCGAGCGCCGAATCGGACATGGCCGAAACCTTGCCGGTCAGCTTGCGCGACAGCATCTCCCAGCCCTTGCGCTGGGCGAGCCGCCAGCCGCCATAGCGCGCGGCATCCGCGTCCTTGCCCTTCACATCGACATCGACGCCCGACACTTCGAAGCTGCCCGAGGCGTCGATCGGCACGGCGCTGCCGCCCCCGCTCTTCCCGTCTCCTTCGGCGAACACGGCGCCAAGGCCCGCAAGCGCGAGCGCGGAGGCGATGCCGATGGTGAGGGATTTGCGGGCAAGGGTCATGCAGCGGCCCTTTTGGCGAAGCGAGCGGGGAAATCCAAGCGTAGATGTGACAAACAATAGTCGTCACCCCGGCGAAAGCCGGGGTCTCGGGCCGCAGGCATCGAGCCGCACGAGATCCCGGCTTTCGCTGGGATGACGATTTAGGGACGAATTGGAGTTACGATTCTCGTACTACGGCGCTATGCGCGCCGCATGAGCGACCAGAAGAACTATACCTATGCCCAGGCGGGCGTCTCGATCGCGGCCGGCAACGCGCTGGTCCGCGCGATCGGCCCGCTCGCCAAGTCCACCCGGCGGCCCGGCGCCGATGCCGATCTGGGCGGGTTCGGCGGCGTGTTCGACCTGAAGGCGGCCGGCTTCACCGATCCGCTGCTGGTCGCGGCGAACGACGGCGTCGGCACCAAGCTCAAGCTGGCGATCGATCATGACGCGCATGACGGCGTTGGCGTCGACCTGGTCGCGATGTGCGCCAACGACCTGATCGTCCAGGGCGCCGAGCCGCTGTTCTTCCTCGACTATTATGCCAGCGGCAAGCTGGTGCCCGAGACCGCCGAACGCGTGATCGCTTCGATCGCCGAGGGCTGCCGCCAGGCCGGCTGCGCGCTGATCGGCGGCGAGACCGCCGAGATGCCGGGCATGTATGCCGCGGGCGATTACGACCTGGCCGGCTTCTGCGTCGGCGCAGTCGAGCGCGACCGGCTGCTCGACGGCAGCGCGATCCGCCCCGGCGACGTGCTGCTCGGCCTGGGCTCGACCGGCGTCCATTCCAACGGCTTCTCGCTGGTCCGCCGGCTCGCTGCCGACAAGGGCTGGAAGCTGGATCGCCCCGCCCTGTTCGATCCTGACGTGATCCTGCTCGACGCGCTGATGGCGCCGACCCGCATCTATGTGCAAAGCCTGCTTCCGCAACTTCGCAAGGCCACTATCCGCGGCCTTGCGCACATCACCGGCGGCGGCCTGCTCGAGAATGTCCCGCGCGTGCTCCCCCAGGGCTGCCACGCCCGGATCGACGCCGGTTCCTGGCCCCTGCCCCGGCTGATGGCCTTCCTGCAGGCACAGGGGAATGTCGAGCCCGAGGAAATGGCGCGTACCTTCAACTGCGGCATCGGCATGGTCGCGGTGGTGGCGCCCGAGCTGGCGGACGCCGTGAAGGAAGCGCTCTACGCAGCCGGTGAGGAAGTGTTCGCGATCGGCACCGTCGAAGCGGGCGAGCGGGGCTGCACCGTGTTCGGCGCCGAGGAAGTCTGGAGCGCGCGCGCGGAGTGGTCCGCCACGCACAATGCGTAGGAAGCTCGGCATCCTGATTTCCGGGCGCGGCTCCAACATGGCGGCGCTGGTCGAAGCCGCGAAGGCGCCCGACTGCCCCTATGAGGTCGCGCTCGTCGCCAGCGACAGGCCGGCGGCGGAGGGACTCGCCTGGGCCGCCGGACAGGGCATAGCCACTTTCGCGCAAAGCCCCAAGGGCATGGCCAAGGCCGAATATGAAGCGAGGATCGATGCGGCCCTGCGCGAAGCAGGCGTCGAGGCAATCGCCCTTGCCGGCTATATGCGCCTGCTCAGCGACGAATTCGTCGCGGCCTGGCGCAGCAGGATCGTCAACATCCATCCCTCGCTGCTGCCCAGGTACAAGGGGCTCGACACCCATGCCCGCGCGATCGCGGCGGGCGACAGCCATGGCGGCGCATCGGTGCACATCGTCACCGAGGAACTGGACGGCGGCGAGGTGCTCGGCCGGGCCGAAGTGCCGATCCTGCCCGGCGATACGCCGGAAAGCCTTGCGGAACGCGTGCTCAAGGAGGAACATCGGCTCTATCCACGGATAGTCGCCGAGTTCCTATGCCGCTGAGCCCCGATCCCGACTCCGCCCTTGCCCAGGTCCGCGCGATCGCGCTGGAGCTCCCCGAAGCCGAGGAGCGGCCGAGCCACGGCCAGCCGACCTTCTTCGTCGCCGGCAAGCAGTTCGCCCAGTTCCGCCACGACCATCATGGCGACGGCCGCACCATTGTCGCGGTGAAGACCGCCGACGAAGAGGAAGGTCCCAACCTGATCGGCATCGCGCCCGAGACCTATTCCAGGGTGGCCTATTTCGGCATCGGCTGGCTGGGCATTTCGCTCGCCGGGCCCGATATCGACTGGGATTTCGTCGGCGACCGGATAGCGCGCAGCTGGGAACTCGCCGCCCCGCGCCGGCTGCTGGAAGCCGGCGGCCGCTGAAATCCGGCGGCCGCTGAAATCCGGCGATCTTCCCCCGAGCCTTGGATATTTTCCCGTTCACCCGAGTTTGTCTCCAATCCCCGTCGAGCTGTGGCGGGAATGGCGAACGGAGAAAGCATGGGACAGAAGATCTCGCCCGCCGAACCCGCGGAGGATCCGGGAGTCGCAACCGCCGAACAGGGCGTGGTGCTGCTCGACGGCCCCGATGGCGTCGCCATCGCGATGACGCCCCGCGCCGCCGAGGAGACCGGCCGCCGGCTCGTCGCGGCGGCGCACGAAGCCGCCAGCCAGGGCAGCGCCGAGGCGCATCCGAGCTGAGGCCCTTGCACATGTTCCGCAAGCCCCGCGATAAGGGGCGCCGATGATCAAGGTCGCCAGCTACAATATGCGCAAGTCGATCGGCACCGACCGCCGGCGGCGGCCCGAGCGCACGCTGCAGGTGCTGTGCGAGATCGATGCCGACATCGTCGCGCTCCAGGAAGCCGATCGCCGTTTCGGCGAGCGTTCGGCGGTGCTCACCCAGCATCTCCTCGCCGAGCATAGCGACTACAAGCCCGTCCCCCTGGGCACCAAGGCGCGCTCGATGGGCTGGCACGGCAACGCCCTGCTGGTGCGCAAGGATGCGCAGATCCTCGATTGCGAGGCGATCCACCTGCCCGCGCTCGAGCCGCGCGGCGCGGTGATGGCCGATCTGCGCCTGGCCGGCGGGCCGGTGGTGCGCGTGGTCGGCATGCATCTCGATCTGTCCGGCCTGTGGCGGCGGCGCCAGGCGCATGCGATCATCACCCATCTCCAGGCGAGCACGCGCCAATATCCGACGATCCTGATGGGCGACCTGAACGAATGGAGCGCCCAGTCCGGCTGCCTGCGCGATTTTGCCGGCCATTTCGCCTTCGCCCCCACCGGCAAGACCTTCCATGCCCGGCGCCCGATGGCGCGGCTCGACCGGATCATGGCAAGCCCGGAACTGACCATCACCGATGCCGGCGTGCATGACAGCCTCCAGGCGCGTACCGCCTCCGATCACCTGCCCATCTGGGCGACACTGCAAAAGGCCTGATGACCGAAACCCGCGACAAGGAACTGCGCCTCGCGCTCGTCTGCTACGGCGGCATCAGCCTGGCCGTGTACATGCACGGCATCACCAAGGAGGTGTGGCGCCTCGCCCGCGCCAGCTGCGCCGAGCGCGACGGCGCGGACGGACGGCCCGACGTGTATCGCGAGCTGATCGAGGAGATCCGCGAGACCTCGGGCGTCAATCTGCGGGTGCTGGTCGACATCCTGGCCGGTGCCAGCGCGGGCGGCATCAACACCGTGTTCCTGGCCCAGGCCATCGCCACCGGCCAGTCGCTCGATCCGCTGACCGACCTGTGGATGGACAATGCCGATGTCGAGGCGCTGCTCGAGCCGCGCCAGCGCCCCTCGCATCGCTTCGCCAAGATCTGGGCGGTGCCGATCGCCTGGCTGGTCGCCAATCGCTCCAAGACCGTGGACGAGACGGTGGCGGTGGAGGCGCGCGACGAAGTGCGGCTGAAGCTCGAGCATTTCGTCCGCTCGCGCTGGTTCGAGCCGCCGTTCGGCGGCAAGCGGCTGGCCAACACCATCCTCGAAGCCTTCGCCGCCATGGCCCGGAGCCCCAGGGAAAAGCGCCTGCTGCCCGACGGCCAGCCGCTCGACCTGTTCGTCACCGTCACCGATTTCCGCGGCCATCCGGAGGCGCTGCGGCTCAATTCGCCCACCTCGGTGATCGAGAACGAGCACCGGCTGGTCTTCTCCTTCACCGATCACGGCCTGCCGGGCGAGCGCTTCGCCGATGCTGCCAGCCTCACTTTCGCGGCCCGGGCCACTTCCAGCTTCCCGGGCGCCTTCCCGCCGATGACGGTGGGCGAGATAGACGAGCTGCTCACCGAGCGGAACCAGGCCTGGCCGCAACGCGACGCCTTTCTGGAACGCGTCCTGCCGCGCCAATGGGCGGACAACCGCGCCGAGAAGGCGATTCTGATCGATGGATCGGTGCTGGCCAACGCGCCCTTCCGCCCGGCCATGGAAGCGCTCAAGGAGCGGCCGGCCCGGCGCCAGGTCGACCGGCGCTTCATCTTCGTCGACCCCTTTCCCAATTTCCGCTTCGACTTTTACGGCAGCGAGGCGGACAAGAAGCCCGGCTTCTTCGCGACGATCATCGGCGCCCTCTCCGAACTGCCGCGCGAGCAGCCGATCCGCGACAATCTCGACGAGATCGCCCGGCGCTCGCACCGGATCGAGCGGATGCTGGCCATCGTCGCCGAGATCCGCGCCGAAGTGGAAACCCAGGTCGAGGCGCTGTTCGGCTATACGCTGTGGCTCGACTATCCCACGCCCAAGCGGCTCGCGACATGGCGCCGCCGCGCGCAGGTCGCCGCGGCGGCCAAGGCCGGCTATGGCCACACCGCCTATGGCCTGCTGAAGGTGGAAGGCGCGATCGACCGCACCGCGCGGCTGCTCTACACGGTCGGCGAGCAGCACGGCCCCGAGCGGCTGCACGAGATCCGCGAGGCGCTGGCCGCCACGGTCCAGTCGCGCGGGGCCGACCGGTTCGGCGCGACGCTTTCCAACGGCGCCTCGCCCGAGACGCTGGAATTCCTGCGCGCCCACGACCTGGGCTTCCGCATCCGCCGCCTGCGCCTGCTAGCGCGCCGGCTCACCGAGATCGACCTGCCGACCAGCCACGGCATGCTGCGGCCGATGCGCGAGGCGATCTATGATTCGCTCGCAACCTATCTCGAGCTCAAGCGCGCCGACACCTATGCGGATCTGCGCGACGAGATCAGGATGATGACCGACGACGCCGGGCCGATGCTCGACCGGCTGGCCGAGCGGATGCAGCTGAAGAAGCTCGACGGCGAGACCGATGCGCGGCTCGCCGAAGGGCTGAGCACCCTGGCCAAGGAGCAGCGCCGCCCGCTGCTCCTTTCCCATCTGGGCTTTCCCTTCTACGACATCGCCACCCTGCCCCTGCTGCAGGGCGAGGGCGTGGACGAGTTCGATCCGATCCGGGTCGATCGCATCGCCCCCGACGACGCCACGGCGATCCGCGCGGGCGGGGCCGAGGCGACGTTGAAGGGGATCCAGTTCAACAGCTTCGGCGCGTTCTTCAGCCGCGCCTATCGCGAGAACGACTATCTCTGGGGGCGCCTGCACGGCGCGGACCGGCTGATCGACATCGTGCTCTCGACGCTCGACCCCGGGAACCGCCCGTCCGAGGAGCGCGCCGCGGCGATCAAGCGCCGGGCGTTCCACGCCATCCTCGACGAGGAGGAGACAAGGCTGACGAAGATCCCGGGCCTGTTCGCGGAGCTGCGGGCGGAGATCGGCTAGCCCGCCGGGGCGATGCTGCCGATCTCGTTGTTGTTTCGCTTGCGAGGCGCGTGCCGGCTCCTAGGGGTCCGGGAATGACGACCAGTCCCGCGAAGAAGAGATCCACAGGCCCCGTCACGATCCCGGAACCGGTGTCCGACCTGACCGACTTCATCGGCAAGGTGATGGCCTATGCAGCGGCGGAACCGCTCTTCAAATGCTATCGGGGACAACGGGATTCGTCCTGGGAGAATATTCCAGGGCTCTTCCGCCCCGATCTGAAGAAGCTCGAAGAATGCGAGAAGCGGGCGATCCGCGACCTGATCTCGGTGCATCCGCACGAGTTCGGCGGCGACCATTCGATGTTCGACCGGCTGGTGCGGATGCAGCATTTCGGCTTGCCGACACGGCTGATGGACGTTTCCCGCAACCCGCTGGTCGCGCTGTATTTCGCCACCGATCCCGGGCCGGAGGACAGGCACGCCGACGGCATGGTCACCGCCTTTGCGGTGCCGGAAGGGCGCGAGAAATATTTCGACAGCGATTCGGTCAGCTGCCTGGCCAATCTCGCCAACATGACCAAGGAAGAAAAGGCGGAGATCATCGCAATTCGCGAAGGCCGGGTGAAGGGGACCGACAAGGAAGCCGAGCGGGACCGCGTGAACGCAAAGCAGGTCTATAAGCGGCTCCACCGGTTCATTCAGGTGGAAAAGCCGCATTTCCTGCCGATCATCGACCCGATCGACCTGTTCAAGCCCTATTATGTCCATCCCAAGATGAGCAATCGCCGCATCCTGTCGCAGGCGGGCGGGTTCATCATCTATGGGCTGAAGCCGCCGAAGCAAATCAATTTCGCTCATCTGATCCAGGAAACGCGCTTCATCATTCCCGCCAGGGCCAAGCCCGGCATCCGCGCCGCGCTCGAGTTGCTGGGCATCACCGAAAGCACGCTGTTCCCGGAGATCGACAAGGCGGCCAAGCGGATCGAAGCGAGCTATACCAGGCCGTAGGGACCGGGCAGGCGACGCGATCCCGTTTCCGGCCGAGGCTGGCCAAATCGCCCTTCCCGGCATAGAACCACTCCCACCTCACGCAGGAAGGGAGAGGAATGCGGTTTCTGAAGGTGCTGTTCTGGCTGTTGCTGGGCGGCCTTGTCGCTGGCTTCGTGATCTACAATGGCGACGAGCGCGTGAACGTGCACCTGTGGAGCGGCCTGATCGCCGATTTCAGCCTGCCGCTGCTCCTGATCCTCGTGTTCCTCGCCGGGCTGCTGCCCGTATTGCTCGCCTATCACGCGCTGCGCTGGCGGATGCGCCAGCGGATCACCGGGCTCGAGCGCGCCCTGAACGACCTGCGCGCGATCAACGCGATGCCCGAGCCGGCGGCCGTGCCCATGCCCGTGCAGATCCCGCCCCAGACGGCCCTGCCGCTGGGAGACCCGCTATGAGCCCGGTCTATGTCGCGATCGACACGCCGGACCTGGAACGCGCCAGGGCCATCGCCACGCGCGTGAAGGCGCATGTCGGCGGGATCAAGCTCGGCCTCGAATTCTTCATGGCGAACGGCCGTGCCGGAGTGCACGAGATGCACGAGATCGGCCTGCCGATCTTCCTCGACCTCAAGTTCCACGACATTCCCAACACCGTCGCCAAGGCGATCCAGGCGCTGCGCCCGCTGGAGCCCGCGATCCTGACCGTGCATGCCGCAGGCGGCCGCGCCATGCTCGAGGACGCCAAGGCGGCGGCGCCGACGGGCACCAAGGTGGTGGCAGTGACGATGCTCACCAGCCTGGACGACGGCGACCTGGTCTCGGTCGGCCTCAGGCCCGATCCGCACGAACAGGTGATGCGCCTGACCGAGCTCGCCAAGTCGGCGGGCGTCGACGGCATCGTCTGTTCCGGCAACGAAGTCGCCGCCGCCAAGGCGCTGTGGCGCGACGGCTTCTTCGTCATTCCGGGCGTTCGCCCGGCCAACGGCACGGTGGGCGACCAGAAGCGGGTGGTCACGCCGCGCGCCGCGCTTGATGCCGGCGCGTCGATCCTGGTGATCGGCCGGCCCATTACCCAGGCCCAGGACCCCGACCTGGCCGCGCGCGAAATCGAGGCGACACTATAGCAGGAGGCAGGGATGATGCGGATCGCGAGTTTCGGACTCTTTGGCCTTTTCCTCGCCTTCTCCAGTCTTCACGCCGCCTCTCCGCCGCAATCGGCCAGCTTCGACTGCGCCAGGGCGAACCACCCGCTGGAGAAGACGATCTGCGCCAGCCCGAAGCTGCGCGCGCTCGATGGCGAGGTCGCGGCGCTCTACAAGGCCAGGCTCGCCATCCTGTTCGACAAGCAGGCCTTCAGGGGCCAGCAACGGGACTGGCAGCAGATCCTGCGCACCCGCTGCGCGAAGGCGTGCGATCCCGCTTCGGTGGAGCGCGACTATATCGTCCAGCGCGATTCCCTGCGCAGCTTCGACGAGGAGCTGTGGGAAGCCAGTTACAAGACCGCCGATATCGCCCAGCTGACGATCAACCATATCGACGCACGGCAGTTCGATTTCGCGCTGCGCCGAGATCTCGACGGCAAGGCGCTTTGCAAGCTGCCGGCCGGCGATGGCGAGGCCGGCGCGATCGCCACCCTCGCCTCGCCCGCCAAGGCGAACTGGGCCGCCGGCGCGTGCAGGATCGACTTCGCGCTGACGCGCGACGCCAATGGCCATGTCACGCGGATCGACACCATGGCGTCGGCGGGTTGCAAGCGCTATTGCAAGGGCAGTTACGGTCTGAGCGACGCCTTCCTGCCCGCCAACAACTGGGTCGCCAGCAATCAGTGAGTGCCGTCGTTGAGGACGGCGAACACCTTTCCATAGTCCCCCCGCGCCTCGGCGAAGCGGAGGAACTTGACGCGCTCGGTCAGGTTCTCGGCCGCGCCCGCCGCGAGCTGGGCCATGGTCTCGGCGATATAGTCGGCGAGCGGCATCGAATTGGGGTTCTCGGCATGGCCCGGCATCAGGTCGGTCGCCACCGCCGGCGGTGCGATCTCGATCACGTCGACATTGGTGCCCTGCAGCTGATGGCGCAGCGACTGGGTCCAGCTGTGGATCGCCGCCTTGGTCGCGCAATAGGTGGGCGTCGCCGTCAACGGCACGAACGCAAGGCCCGAGCTCACCGTGGCGATGGTCGCCCGGGGCCGGGCGAGCAGATGGGGCAGCAGCGCGGCGTTCAGGCGCAGCGGGCCGAGCAGATTGGTGGCGATCGTCGCCTCGCCGATGGCGAGGTCCGATCCCGGCGCGGCAAGCTGCTCGGCCTGCATGATCCCGGCATTGTGGATCACCATGTCGAGCGCCGGATGCGCCGCGACGATCGCCCGGGCGAAGCGGGCGATGTCCTCGGCGTCCGCGACGTCGAGCGTTGCGATGGCCATGCCCGGATTGGCCGCGGCAACGGCCTCCAGCGCGCCGACACGCCGGCCGGAGACGATCACCTTGTTGCCGCGCGCGTGCAGCGCCTCGGCAAGCGCACGGCCGATGCCCGAGCCGCCGCCGGTGATCAGGATGGTGTTGCCGGTCATGTCCATGTCGGGTTCCTTTCCGCGAATGTCTGGACGCTGGATATCGTGTCATGGTACCCATTGGGGAGTAGGCACCCAAAATATTCATACATACCTTCTGGAAACCATGGCCGATTACGACCCCCATCGCTATCCCGTTCTCGATCCCCGGGTGGATGCGCTCGTCACCGAGATCATCGGCCGCGTCGCCGATAAATGGACGATGATCGTGCTCGAGGCGCTCGCCGAACATGGCGAGCTGCGTTTCTCGAAGCTGCGCGCCGAGTGCAGCGGGATCAGCCAGAAGATGCTGACCCAGACGGTGCGCCAGATGGAGCGCGACGGGCTGCTGATCCGCACCGTCCATCCGGTGATCCCGCCGCATGTCGACTATCGGCTCACCGAGCTGGGCGGCAGCCTGGCCGAGGCGTTTTGCGGCGTGTGGGTCTGGGCGGCCCGCAACCTGGAACGGATCGAGGCGTCGCGCACCGCCTTCGATGCGCGTGCCGCGGAGTAGGCGCTTGCCAAAGCCGCCCCGGCATCCGACAGAACCCGCCATGTCCGACAAGCTGACGATCCGCCCCGCCACGCCCGACGACCTGCCTGCCCTCCACCAGGTGATCGAGCGCGCCTATCGCGGCGATGCGGCGCGCGGGGGCTGGACGCATGAGGCCGATCTGATCACCGAAGGCAGCCGCACCGAGCCGGCGACGCTGGCGGCGATCCTGGCCGATCCCGCCCAGCGGCTGCTGGTGGCCGTGGACGACAATGGCCCGATCGGCTGCGTCCAGGTGACGGACAGGGGCGATCGCCTCGCCTATCTCGGCCTGCTCTGCGTCGACCCGCTGCTCCAGGCCGGCGGACTCGGCAAGCGGCTGGTCGCGGCGGCGGAAGATTGCGCGCGCGATGTGTTCGGCACCGCGCGGATGGAGATGACGGTGATCGACTCCCGGATCGAGCTGATCGCCTATTATGCGCGCCGCGGCTATGCGAACTCGGGCGAGAAGCGCGATTTCGTGATCCCGCTCGATCCGCCGCTGTTCATGGACGTGCTGGTCAAGGACCTCTGAAGTCCTTCAGGAAATCGGCGATCTCGCGACGATTGCCGAGCCAGGCGAAGTCGCCGGAATAGCCCTCCAGCATCGCCTCGACGCGCGGCAGGGTCCGGAGGCGGAACAGCAGGACATAGGCGAGAAAGCCGAGGTCGAAGCGCTCGGGGCAACCCTCTGCCATGTCCGGCCGCACCTTGCCGAGATGGCCGAGGATCCTGCGAATCACGCGCCAGAAGCAGCGCAGCGGCGACAGGTCGAGCAGCACCACCTTGTCGGCGGTGGCAAGACGGACCGGAAGCGTGCCGGCATAGGTGCCGTCGATGATCCAGCCCGGACCGGCGGCGAGCGCCCGCACCTGCGCGCGCCAGGTCTTCGCGTCCGGCTCGACCCAGCCCGGCCGCCAGTAAAGCTGGTCGAGATGATGGACGGGCAGGCCGGTCCGCTCGCCGAGCTGGCGCGCCAGCGTCGACTTGCCGCTGCCCGGCGATCCGATGACGAGAATGCGTTCGGCCATGGCGTTTCCTAGCGGCCTTGGCTGGTGACGTCGCGGCCGTATCGCCCTAAGGCTGCCGCATGCCCGTTACCGCCAAGATCTGCGGCCTGTCCACGCCCGAGACGCTCGATGCCGCCATTGCCGGCGGGGCGAGCCATGTCGGCTTCGTGTTCTTCCCGCCCTCGCCGCGCAATATCGGCTTCGACCAGGCGCGGGCACTGATCCGGCGCGTGCCGGCGCATGTCGGCACAGTCGGCGTGTTCGTCGATCCCGACGAAGCGCTGCTCTCCGCGGCGCTCGCCACCGGCATCCAGGCGGTGCAGCTCCACAAGACCTCGGCCGAGCGCGCCACCGCGATCCGGCTGCGCGTGCCGGTCTGGGCCGCGGTGGCGGTGAAGACCCGCGCCGATATCGGCCAGGCGGCAGCCTATCGCGGCGCGGCCGACCGCATCCTGTATGACGCCAGGACTCCCGACGGCGCCGCGCTGCCGGGCGGCATGGGCCTGCGCTTCGACTGGAAGCTGCTCGAGAACATTCCCCAGCCGCTGCCCTGGGCGCTGTCCGGCGGGCTCGATGCCGGCAATGTCCGCGAGGCAGTGGGCATCACCGGCGCGAAGCTGGTCGACGTCTCCTCGGGCGTGGAGCGCGCGCCGGGCGTCAAGGATGTTGCCAAGATCGCCGCATTCCTCCAAGCGGTGGCGCAATGTTGAGGCCGTTCGCCCCTGTCCGCATCGGATTTCGATGGCGCTGATCGCTAGCTCCCGAGCCCGCATCCGCCATCCGAACCCATGAGAGACGCAATGACCGATACCACCACGCTGCCCAACAGCCTGCGCAATCTTCCCGACGAGCACGGGCATTTCGGCCAGTTCGGCGGTCGCTTCGTCGCCGAGACGCTGATGCCGCTGATCCTCGAGCTCGAGCGCGAATATCGCGCCGCCAAGGCCGATCCAGCCTTCCAGGCCGAGTTCGACGACCTGCTGGAGCATTATGTCGGCCGGCCGAGCCCGCTCTATTTCGCCGAACGGCTGACCGAGCATTACGGCGGTGCGAAAATCTACTTCAAGCGCGAGGAACTGAACCACACCGGCGCGCACAAGATCAACAACTGCATCGGCCAGATCCTGCTCGCCCGCCGCATGGGCAAGACGCGGATCATCGCCGAGACGGGCGCGGGCCAGCACGGCGTCGCCACCGCCACCGTCGCGGCGCGGTTCGGCCTGCCCTGCGTGATCTTCATGGGTGCCAAGGATGTCGAGCGGCAGAAGCCCAACGTCTTCCGCATGAAGCTGCTCGGCGCCGAGGTGCATCCGGTGACCAGCGGGGCCGAGACGCTCAAGGACGCGATGAACGAGGCGCTGCGGGACTGGGTCGCGAACGTTCACGACACCTTCTACATCATTGGCACGGCGGCGGGCCCGCACCCCTATCCCGAGCTGGTCCGCGACTTCCAGAGCGTGATCGGCACCGAGGCACGCGAACAGATCCAGAAGGCCGAGGGGCGCCTGCCCGACCTGCTGATCGCCGCGGTGGGCGGCGGATCGAACGCGATCGGGCTGTTCCATCCGTTCCTCGACGATGCCGATGTGGCGATGATCGGCGTCGAGGCCGCCGGGCACGGCATCGAGACCGGCCAGCATGCCGCCAGCCTGACCGGCGGCGCGCCCGGCATCCTGCACGGCAACCGCACCTATCTGCTCCAGGACGAGGACGGCCAGATCACCGAGGCGCATTCGATCTCGGCGGGGCTCGACTATCCGGGCATCGGCCCCGAGCATAGCTGGCTGCACGAGAGCGGCCGGGTCGCGTATCTGCCCGTCACGGATCAACAGGCGCTCGACGCCTTCCAGCTCTGCTGCAAGCTGGAGGGGATCATCCCCGCGCTGGAAAGCGCGCACGCGCTCGCGGCGCTGGAGACCAAGGCGCGCGAGATGGGCCCGGACCAGATCATCGTGGTCAATGTCTCAGGCCGCGGCGACAAGGACATCTTCACCGTGGCGGATGCGCTGGGGTTCGAGCTGTGAGACGGGTCGGCTTGAGCCTGATACGCGGCGGCTTGCTGGCTGGCATTGCCTTCCTGCTGTTTCTCTGGAGCCTGGGTACGCCATTCATGGCTGCCTGGAAGGATGCATGGATCGCGGCTTGTGTGACGGAGGCGGGAGGCGCGTATTATTGTTTTGATTGCGATCCCCATGGCTGCGGTTCGTGGTTCAGCACATGGTTCGGCAGCCTGCCAGTTCTCGGCATTCTGGCCCTTCTGATCGGTGGGGCATTATTGTTCAGCGTCGGCACGGCGCATGCCCGTTGGCGCATGATGGCGGAGAAGGAATCATGAGCGATCGTCTGGGCGCCGCGTTCGCCGCCGCACGCGCGCAGTATCGCGCCGCGCTGGTCACCTTCATCACCGCCGGCGACGGCGACACGGCCGCCAACCTGGACGCGCTCGTCGCGGGCGGTGCCGATGTGATCGAGCTGGGCATGCCCTTCACCGATCCGATGGCCGACGGCCCGGCGATCCAGGCGGCGAACCTGCGCGCGCTCGCCCGGGGCACGCGCACCGCCGACGTGCTGGCGATCGTCAGCGGCTTCCGCGCGCGCCATCCGGACGTGCCGCTGGTGCTGATGGGCTATGCCAACACCATGACCCGCCCCACCCCCGCGGCCTTTGCCGAGGCGGCGGCCCGGGCAGGCGCGGACGGCGTGATCATCGTCGACATCCCGCCCGAGGAAGCGGCGGAAGTCGCGCCCTTCGGCGCCAACGGCATCGATGTGATCCGCCTGGCCACGCCCACCACCGATGCCGCACGCCTGCCGGCGGTGCTCGAAGGCGCGAGCGGGTTCCTCTATTATGTCTCGGTCGCCGGGATCACCGGGTTGCAGCAGGCCGCCCAGGCTTCGATCGAGGACGCCGTCGCGCGCCTGAAGGCCGCTACCGACCTGCCCGTCGCGGTCGGCTTCGGCGTCCGCACGCCCGAACAGGCGGAGGCGATCGCCCGGGTGGCCGATGGCGTCGTCGTCGGCTCGGCGATCGTGGAGCTGGTTGGAAAACATGGAGCAGATGCGCCGGAGCAGATCCGCGCCTATATCCGCTCCCTCAAGACGGCCGTGGAAGCCGCAAGGAAAGAAGTCGCATGAGCTGGATCGATCGCGTCCGCAACGTCCTCGCCTTCACGCCCAAGAAGGAAACCCCCGACAATCTCTGGCACAAGTGCAAGGGATGCGGGCAGATGACCTTCATGAAGGAGCTGGAGGCGAACCAGCATGTCTGCCCGCATTGCGATCATCACGATCGCATCGGCCCGGCCGAGCGCTTCCAGTATCTGTTCGACGAGGGCAGCTACACCGTGCTGCCCAGCCCCAGGGTGGCGGAGGATCCGCTCAAGTTCCGCGACCAGAAGCCCTATCCGGCGCGCCTCAAGGCGGCGCGGGCCAGCACCGGCGAGCAGGACGCGTTCCTCAACGCCTCGGGCACGATCCTCGGCCGCAGGGCCGTGATCGGCGTGCAGGACTTCGCCTTCATGGGCGGCTCGATGGGCCAGGCCGTGGGCGAGGCGTTCATCCAGGGTGTCGAGGCGGCGATCGCCGCGCGGGCGCCCTATATCGCCTTCACCGCATCGGGCGGCGCGCGCATGCAGGAGGGCATCCTCTCGCTGATGCAGATGCCGCGCACCACCGTGGCGATCGAGATGCTCCATGATGCGGGCCTGCCCTATATCGTGGTGCTGACCGACCCGACCTCGGGCGGGGTGATGGCCGCCTATGCGATGCTGGGCGACGTCCAGATCGCCGAGCCGCGCGCCATGCTGGCCTTTACCGGCCGCCGCGTGATCGAGAACACGATCCGCGAGAAGCTGCCCGACGATTTCCAGACCTCGGAATATTATCGCGAGCATGGCCTGATCGATATGGTCACCCATCGCAAGGAACTGCGCGAGACGCTCGGCCAGCTGATCGGGCTGCTGTGCGAGGGGAAGAAGGCGGCGTGAGCAAACTCCCCTCCCGCTTGCGGGAGGGGCCGCGGGAGGGCCTGACCTCTTCCACTGACAGCCCCTCCCCTAACCCCTCCCGCAAGCGGAAGGGGAATTGATGGCCGACCACGCAGTCTCCTCCGACCCGCACGTCCAGCGCCAGCTCGACCGGCTCGGCGCGCTCTCGCCGGGTGCCGATATCCTCGGGCTCGAGCGCATCACTCGGCTGCTCGAGCGCGTCGGCAATCCCCAGCTGGCGCTGCCTCCGGTGCTCCATGTCGCCGGCACCAACGGCAAGGGCTCCACCTGCGCCTTTCTGCGGGCCGCGATCGAGGCCGCCGGCCTGCGCGCGCATGTCTATTCGAGCCCGCATCTCGTGCGCTTCAACGAGCGGATCCGGCTCGCCGGCACGCTCATCGAAGACGCCATGCTCGCGCCGCTGCTCGAGGAAGTGCTGGATGCCGGCGGCGATATCGGGGCGAGCTTCTTCGAAGTGACCACCGCCGCCGCCTTCCTCGCCTTTGCCCGGGTGCCGGCAGATGCGCTGATCCTCGAGGTCGGCCTGGGCGGGCGGCTGGACGCCACCAATGTCGTGGCCCGGCCAGCAGTGACCGGCATCGCCCAGCTCGGCATCGACCATCAGGCATTCCTGGGCGACACGCTGGAGAAGATCGCCGCGGAAAAAGCCGGCATCGCCAAGCCGGGCGTGCCGCTGGTGACGATGCGCTATCCCCCTCACATCGCCGAGATCGTCGCGGCCGCCGGCGCGCCGGTGTTCGCGCAGGGCACGGCGTGGGACTTCGAAGTGCGCGGCGATCGGCTCCACTATAGCGATGCCCGGGGAGCGGTGGAGACCGCCCTCCCCGCCCTGGCCGGACCGCACCAGCCCGCCAACCTCTCGCTCGCCGTCGCGATGCTGCGCCACCAACAGGCCCTGGCCGTGTCCGACGAGGCGCTTGGCGCAGCTCCCGGCAACGCCCGCTGGCCCGCGCGCATGCAGCAGCTGGGCGACGGCCCGCTCCTTCGCCGCCTGCCCATGGGCAGCGAATTGTGGCTCGATGGCGGGCACAACGAAGGCGCCGCCGCCGCGGTGAGCGCCACGCTCGCCCAGGTCGCGCAAGGGCGCCCGGTGCAGCTCGTGCTTGGCATGCTCGCCAACAAGGACGCCCAGGGCCTGCTCGCCCCCTTCGCGAAGCTGGCCACGGGGCTGCATGCGGTGCCGGTCCCGGGTCATGAGCATCACATGCCGGCACGACTTGCCGAAGTGGCACGGATGCTCGGCGTCCCGCACGCTTCCGCAGCGCCTGACGTCCCCGGCGCACTCACCGCCATCGCCCGCGAAGGCGGCGCGCCCGTGGTGCTGGTGCTGGGCTCGCTCTATCTGGCCGGCACCGTGCTCGAGGCGAATGGGGAAGTGCCCTTCTAGGGTAAGAACCCAAACAAGCCCTTGAAACTCCACCCGTCATCCCCGCGCAGGCGGAGCGACGAGAGAGAACAGGAGTTCCCAGCCAGAGCCGAGCCCTATGCGCCCTTGCGCGGCCGCGCCCCGCCCGCGGCGAACCGTCCGCCGCAAACCTCTCTATTGCGATTGACTATCAATAGCGAATGCGCAAGATTTCCGATCACAGCGATCGGAGTCCTCATGACCGTCAGTGCCACGCTCACCGCCCTGCCCGAACTCCAGCCCGAGGATCCCGGTGCGCGGCTGCTGCTGTTCGGGGTCCGCCAGATGGGTGCACACGGCATCCATGATGCCTGCACCGCGCACGCCTTCGTCACGGCGTTCGGCAAGAGCTTCCGGCGGCCGCTCGTGCTGCTGCGCGCGCTGATGCAGGAGATGTCGGCGCTATCGGCCGGGCCGATCCAGATCGCGCCCTGGTGCTGCGCGCGGATGACCGGGGCGGAGTCCGCGCTGCTCCAGATCCTCGCCCGGGTGCGCACCCAGCCCCAGGTCTCGGCGGTGCTGCTCGCCGACATGCTCGGCGTGCGCGACGCGACGGGCGTGCTGATCACCGCCCATGCCCTTGCCAACAGCTTCGCCGATATGGGGCTGGCGCTCGATCAGTGAAGCGCGTCGGGCGGCAGCCTGAGGTCGGTCAGCAGCCAGTTCGCGCCGTGCAGCCGGAACTCCAGCGCGGCCCCGTCCTTGCGGGTCAGCAGGAAGCGGCCAAAGGCGACGCGGCGATAGCGCATCTCGTTCGCCTTGAGCTTGATCGTGCCCGGGCGCGCGGTATCGGCCAGCGGCGCCGCGGCGAAGATGAAGCGCATCCCCTCGGGCGAGACCGCCGCATCGACCACGGTATCGGCGATCCCGGCACGGACCAGCGCATCCAGCATGCCGCCGCCCTCGCCGCCCGCCCGCGCCGCGAGCTGCGCCTTCACGCTCTCTCGCACCTTCGGGAAATCGATATGGCGTGCCAGCGCGTCCACGTCGCGCGCCTCGGCCGCGTGCTTCATCTGCCACAGCGTGTAATAGGGCGATCCCCAGACCCAGCCGCCCGCCGCGAACAGGATCAGGACCAGCAGCGCGATCAGCCAGCGCTTCTTCACGCCGCCGCGCCCTTCGCGCGCAGTTCCGCCAGCGCATCCATCGCCCAGCGATACATGTCCGCCTCCGCCGCGCGCTGCTGGCGATCCATGCGCTTCATCCGTTTCTCCACTTCTTCCAGCACCGTCAGCGCCTTGCGGTCCCAGCCCTGCGCCATCAGCAGCGCGGCATAGCGGCAGCGCGCCTCCTCGCCGGGCATGCGGGTGACGACATCGGCATAGAGCGCGAGCGCTGCTTCCGGGCGGCCGAGATGCTCGAGCAGCTTGGCGCGCAACAGGATCCGGCGATCGCGATCGCTCTGGCCAAGCGGCTCGGGCGCGGCGTCGAGCAGCGCCAGCGCCTCCGTGCCCTGACCGGCCTCGTAGAGCGCGTCGGCAAGCTTGCCCTGGGTCCGCATATCGGGCTCGCCCGCGGTCATGCGGATCGATTCGCGATAGAGCGGCACTGCCTCGCCGTGCCGGCCGAGCCCGGCCAGCGCATCGGCGACGCGCAGCCGGTTGGCGGCGGTGTCGGCCAGGTCCAGCGCGTCGCGCGCGGCGCGCAGCTCGCGTTCGGGGTCAAGCGCCGCCACTGCCCTGGCCCGGGCGGTACGCACATGGCGGTTCTGGCCCAGGCCGGGCAGGATCTCGACCAGGAAATAGGCGATGGCGCTGAGCACGGGCAGGAAGATCAGCGCGGTCAGCCACATCGGGTTGCCGCCGCGCCGCATCAAATGGACGATGCACGCCACCTGCAGCCCGATGATCAGCAGATAGGGCATCAGGCGCCGGCGCCTTCCGGCGTCGAGGCGATCGGCTCGCCCTTGGGCAGCGGCGCCGGGCGCCACCATTCGATCAGCACCAGCACCACCGCGATCATGCCGAGCCCGGCGGTCACGTAGAAGATGTTGGCATAGCCATGCTTCTCGATCGCCTCGCCCACCGCGGCGCGGCCGAGCGCGCCGACCAGGAAGGTCATCGAGGAGAGCAGCGCATATTGCACCGCGCTGTATTCGCGCGAAGTGATCGAGGAGATATAGGCAATGAACGCCGTGCCCGCGAGGCCGCCCGCGATGTTCTCGCCCGAGATCGCCAGCATCAGCCGGATCATGCGCGGATCGATGCCGACATGATCGAGCATGAGCAGGTGCGCGAACCCGTCGATCCCCGGCCCGCCCAGCGCCAGATCGGCATAGAGCAGGTTCGATGCGGCCGCGACGATCCCGCCCACCAGCAGGGTCGGTAACCGGCCGATCGACGCGAGCATCACGCCGCCGACCGCCACGCCGAGGATCGTCATCACCACGCCGAACACCTTGGAGGCAAAGGCGACCTCGTCGTTCGTATAGTGGAGGAAGTCGAGATAGAAGGGGAAGGCGAAGGGCGCCCAGATCGAATCGGCGATCCGGTAGAGCAGGATCAGCGCGAGGACGAGGATCGCTCCCCAGCGCAGCCGCTGGACGATCTCGGCCAGCGGCAGGATCAGCGCGCGATAGCTGTGATTGGCGGCTGCCCGCAGCGCGCTCGGCGCGGGATCCACGCCTTCGACATGCCGCGGCAGCCGGTTGGTCCAGCCCGCGACGAGTGCCGGCAGAATAACGGTCGCGACGATGATCCACGGCCCCCAGACCTGTGTGAACGCGCCCGCGGACGGCGCCGGCACGCCGGGCACCGGCGGGCGCAGCGCCGCGATCATGAAGCTGCCGAGCATGTAGATCGCCCAGGCCCAGCAGATCGCCACGATCCCCAGCGCGACAGCGCGCTGGCCGGCGGCGGGCACGGAATGGCCGGCCAGCGGCGAAGCCTCGTCGGCGGCGTTGCGCTCGGCCTCGGGCGTGAACAGCGTCATCACCAGCGCGCCGATCATCACCACGCCGAAGCCGATATAGACGGTCGGCCAGCTCACCCGCGCCGCCAGGATCAGCGCCAGGGCACCGCCGGTCAGCGCCGCCAGCCGGTTGCCGAGCTGGTAGATCGCCGAGAGCAGGTCGACGGTCGCCGATTCGTCGGCGATCTCGATCCGCCAGGCGTCGATCACGACGTCCTGGGTCGCGGAGAGGAAGGCAGCGATCACCGCCAGGCCGGCGAAGCTGCCGATCGCAGTCAGCGGATCGGTGAGCGCCAGCCCGCAGAGCAGCACCGCCAGCCCGGCCTGGCAGAGCACCAGCCAGGAGCGGCGCCGGCCCAGTTGCCCGATCAGCGGCAGCCGGGCCCGGTCGACCAGCGGCGACCACAGGAACTTGAAGGCATAGGCCAGGCCGATCCACGAGAGCACGCCGATCGTGGCCAGGCTCACCTTGAGCTCGCCCAGCCAGGCGTTGAGCGTGCCGATCAGCAGCACGAAGGGCAGGCCCGATGCGAACCCCAGCACCAGCATCGCCGTCGTCTTGCGGTTACGCATCGCCGCGCGCAGCAGCGCCCAGCCTTTCAATTTGTCGCTCACCTTGCACCCTCGCTGTGTTGGGTGGAAACTAGCCGAAAATATCGGGAAGGCCAGAGGAGAGCATGGCATGAACGCGCCGACCGAAGGACAGCTGGCACTGGCCGGGGCACTGGCCCGGGGCGGATCGCGCGGCGAGGGCGAGATCGCGCACGTCGCGGCCTCGGTCTATACCAGCGCCGAGCGTTTCGCCGCCGAGCAGGCGAGCATCTTCGCCCGTGCCCCGCTGGTGATCGCCCCCTCGGCGCTCCTCCCCGAGCCCAATATGGCAATCCCGCATGACGGCTTCGGCAAGCCGCTGCTGGTGGCGCGCGACAAGGCCGGCCAGGCGCATGTCTTCCTCAATGTCTGCCGGCATCGCGGCACGCGGCTGGTCGAGGGCTGCGATCCGGTGAAGGGCGGGCGGCTGGTCTGCCCCTATCATGCCTGGACCTATGCGCTCGACGGCCGGCTGATCGGCCTTCCCCGCCCCGACGCCTTTCCGGGCCTGGACAAGGGCGAATATGGCCTCAGGCGGCTACCCACGCACGAGGCGGGCGGGCTCATCTGGTTCTCCTTCGCGCAGGAAGCCGATTTCGCCGAGGCGGAGACGCTGGCGCGCGATTTCGAGGCGTTCGACCTGGCCGGCCAGCACCTGTTCCGCCGCCGCACCCATGCGGTGCAGGCGAACTGGAAGCTGATCATGGACGCCTTTCTCGAAGGCTATCACATCCAGCGGCTCCACGCCGACACGATCGCCCCGTTCTTCAAGGACGGCGTCTCCACCGCCGACACGATCGGCCCGCACCAGCGCTCGGCCGTGGGGCGCGAGGCCGCGCTCGCCGCGCTTTCCTCCAGCGACTGGGCGACGCTGCGCGCCGCGATCACCTATACCTATCAGATGTTCCCCGGCACGGTGCTGGTGGTGAGCCCCGACTATATCAACCTGATGGTGCTGATGCCCCAGTCCGAGGGGCGCGTGCTGGTCGAGGATTTCATGCTGATCCCGGAGCCGCCCGCCACCGAGAAGGCGCTCGCCCATTGGGAGCGCAGCTGGGAACTGCTCGACGGCGGAGTCTTCGCCTCGGAGGATTTCCGCGCCTGCGAGCTCGGCCAGCAGGGCCTCGCCTCGGGCGCGATCGAGCGCGTGACGCTGGGCACCCTCGAACTCGGCATCCGCCATTTCCACGACGCGGTGAACGCCCGGCTCCGGTAGAATCCGGAGCGGAATTCCTCAGGATTTCGCGCGCCCAGCCTCCGGCCTACCTATGAAGTAGTTCGAGAGGATCGCCCGATGTCGCTTCGATTGCCGCCCAAGGAACTGCTCGAAACCAGCGACGAACCCCGCCAGCCGCGTGGCACCGGGCTGCTGATCGCGTTCGGGATCGGCGCCTTGAGCTGGGCGATCGTCGTCGTCGCCGCGCTGATCGTGCTGCGCTATTAGGATCGCCTGGGGCCAATCGACATTCAGGCCAAGGGCGCGGACTTCGCACCTCCCTCGCCACCCTGAACTCGTTTGACGCCTATCCCGTAAAGACAAGTGCACCCCGTTCCGTCATCCCCGCGCAGGCGGGGATCCAGGGCCAGGCGCGGCACAAGCGCAAGGAATTCCTGGCACTTCCGGAGAGCGTTCGCGCGGTGGTACCGATATCCCGCAACTACCCTGGATCCCCGCCTGCGCGGGGATGACGGCTATTGGATCCTAGGCCGCGCTCAGGAACAGGCTGAAGCTGCCCGGCAGCCGCCTGGGCGCCCGGGTTCCCTCCAGCACCGCCTCGATCGCCGTGATCGCCGCCAGCAGGTCGCGCTGCGGATAGGGCTTGGCGAGGCACCCCGCCGCCAGCGCGCGCGCTTCCTCGGGAAAGCTCCCGGTCACGAACAGCACGGGCAGGCCGCGGCCCTGCGCCGCGCGCGCCACTTCCACGCCGCTGCCGTCGGCCAGGCTCACATCGGCCAGCACCAGGTCCAGCCCGGTATCGGCGGCGATCACGCGCAACGCTTCGGCCACGGTGTCCACCGTCGCCGCCACCGCGAAGCCCTCGCCCGTCAGGAAATGTTCCGTGTCGAACGCCACCAGCGGCTCGTCCTCCACCACCAGCAACCGCTCGATCCGCCGCTTCTTCCGCCCGAACATCATCTCGCCTGAAAACCCGCCAAGCCACTGAACCCGAGGCGCTAACGCGCCAATCCCTTTCGAGGGCGCAATAATTTTTGAAGCGACCGCCACAATCGCTATATCGCCCGGGTGTCATCATCCAATACCAAAGAAGCGCAGCGCATCGCCAAGCTGCTGGCCCGTGCCGGAATCGCGTCGCGTCGCGACGTGGAGCGCATGATCGCGGACGGGCGAATCGCGCTCGACGGCAAAGTGCTCGATACGCCCGCGACGCTGCTCCCCTCGCTGCGCGGCGTGACGGTCGACGGCAAGCCGGTCGCCGCGCCCGCGCCCGCGCGCCTGTTTCGCTACCACAAGCCTGCCGGCCTGCTCACCACCGAGCGCGACCCCAAGGGCCGCCCGACCATCTATGACCACATGCCCGAGGGGCTGCCGCGGGTGATGCCCGTCGGCCGGCTCGACCTCAGCACCGAGGGCCTGTTGCTGCTCACCACCGATGGCGAGCTGAAACGCGCGCTCGAACTGCCCGCCACCGGGGTGGAGCGCAGCTACCGCGCCCGCGCCTATGGCAACGTCACCCAGGCGCAGCTCGAATCGCTGATGCTCGGCGTCGAGATCGAGGGCGTGCGCTACGGCCCGATCAACGCCAATATCGAGCGGCGCACCGGCGCCAATGTGTGGATCGAGCTGACCCTGACCGAAGGCAAGAACCGCGAAGTGCGCCGCGTGCTCGAATATCTGGGGCTCGAGGTGAACCGGCTGATCCGCACCCGCTACGGCCCCTTCTGGCTGGGCGACATGCCCGCGGGCGATGTCGACGAGATCCGCCAGCACGACCTGGTTACTTTCCGCACCATCCTGGCCAGGCCGGGCGGCGGCAAGGCCGCGTCGAACCTGCAGTTCGCCGTCCGCTCCCGCGCGGTCGATCCGGCACCACGACCCAAGCCGGTGCCCGTGCCGGGCGGCCGTGAGCCCGAGGGGCGCCGCAAGCTCGCGAAGCCCGAGGCGAAGAAGCCGGTCTTCACGGCGCGGGTCACCCCCGGCGCCAGGGACGAGGCTAGAGACGGGACCAGAGACGGAGGCAGAGACCGGGCCATGGCCGACAGGCCCCGCCCGCCCGGCAAGCCCGGCCTTCGCAAGCCGCGCGAGGACGGCGTCGCCAAGCCCGCCCGCGCCGCCCGCGCCCGCGCCCATCGCGAGACGCAGGAGCCGCGTCCCGGCGATTTCGTCGATCGGCCCAAGGGTCCGCGCGGCTCCGGCAAGGGTGCGGGCCGCCCCGCCCCCGCCGGCGGTCGGGCAAGGCCCGGCGGCGGCAAGCCGGCCCGCCCGCCAAGGACGCGCAAATGAGGATCGTCGCCGGAGAATGGCGCGGCCGTCCGCTCGTCGCGCCCAAGGGGGACGCCACCCGCCCCACCGCGGATCGCACGCGCGAGGCGCTGTTCTCGATGCTCGCCAGCCGCCTCGGCAGCTTCGAGGAACTGGCGGTGGCCGATCTGTTCGCCGGCTCCGGCGCGCTGGGGCTCGAGGCGCTGTCGCGCGGCGCGGCCTCCTGCCTGTTCGTCGAGCAAGACCGCGCCGCGCTCGACGCGCTGCGCGCCAACATCGCCAAGCTGGGCGCGCGGGCGGCGGAAGTGCGCGCCGGTTCGGTGCTCTCGCTCGGCCCCGCCCGCGCGCCGCTCGACCTGATCCTGATGGATCCGCCCTATGGCACCGGCGCCGGCAGCGTCGCGCTCGACAAGCTCGGGCGGCTCGGCTGGGCGGGTCCGGGCACCTGGATCAGCATCGAGACTTCACGCGACGAAGTGCCCGATGTGGCGGGCTTCGTCGCGGACGTCAGCCGCGTGCACGGCAAGGCGCGGCTCACGCTGCTGCGGGCAGCGGCCTAGGACCACGACTCGATCAGCAAAGCCCGTCCTCCCCGCGCAGGCAGGGATCCAGGGTAGCGCAGGACAAGGATGCGGCCAGGTGAGCCCCCTTCCGGAGCGCACGAGACTCGACTGCCCGCAACCCGCCTGTGGCCCCGGATCCCCGCCTGCGCGAGGATGACGAAATAAATCAAAGCCTTGATCGGGTTTTGACCCCAGGTTGAGGACTCATATTCTTGCTTCGTCACCCCGGCCTTGCGCCGGGGTCCCGCTATCTCGACAGCGCAGGAAGCGGCGGGATCCCGGCGCAAGGCCGGGATGACGGCGGAAATCAGATACTTGTCTGGGTTCTCAACCTAGAGATAGGCAGAAAGCGTCAGCCGCACATCGCGCTTGACGCCGCCGCTCTCCACGCTGAGCGGAATTTCGCTGCCCATGGGCCGAGTGATCGCGCGCAGCAGTTCCTTGAAGCTGCCCTGGAGAAGGTCGCCGCGCTTGATGCCGGCCGCCGCCGCCGGGCTGCCGGTGCCGACATCGGCTACCGTCACCTTGCCGGCCTTGTCGTCAAGCCATAGCCCCGAACCATAATAGGCCGGTTCGGGCGATGGCTTGCCGTTCCAGGCTGCCCAAAGCTTGTGCTCGGACACCTGGGTCGTCAGATGCAGGCGGGAAAGCGCCGCCAGGCCGATCAGGCCGTCCGTGTCGATCCATGGCGCGCTCGGATCGCAAATGTCGACGAGCGGCCGCTCGAAATCGAACGCGCCGATGGCCAGGCGCTGGCCGCGCACCAGCCGGCTCGGCACCGCCTTGGTGCCGATGCCGCGCGACTGGATCGGCACATAGGGCTTGCCGGCATCCCACAGGCCGGACCGCGCGGCCATCTTTCCGCCCAGCAACAGCGTGCCGGGCGCGCCGGTGTCGACGATGAATTCGCCCGGTACGCCGTCGATGGTGGCCCGGGCCAATATCCATTGGCCGCTATCGGGCAGGTCGAAGAAGCGGGTGGGCAATTTGGTGAATCCGTCAAAGTCCGGCCGGCCGTCCCTGTAGAGGCGCCATTCACCCTTCACGAAATCGAGGTCGCTGTCATAGGTGTTGAACATGCCGACCCCAAAGGCACCCATGGCCTTTGTGCCGAAGATATGCGTGCCGACAAAGAGCATGTGCGGAAAGCTGACACCGCTCTCGAGCGTGACTGTTCCAGCATCGTACCAGGCGGACGCGCGGCTGCCGCCGACACCCCCCATCACCCGCCGATTGATCACCTTCATGCCGATCTTGTCGGCGAACTTCTCGTTGATCATGCTGAGCGCGCCGCCGGTATCGATCACGAAGAGATGCGGGCCGGTGTCGCGGATCTTCGCGGCGATCCAGACACGATCGTTTTCCAGGCGGATGCGGTTGACCACCGGCTCGCCCGCGGCCCGGGCGCGCCCGATCAGCCCCGCCATCGCCGCCAGCGTCACGCCGCCGCCGATAAGTCCGCGCCTGTCGATCATCTTTGAAATCCCCCGGTTCGGGGCGACCATTATGGATCGAAGATGACAGGGCGGTTACTTGCCCCTTACGAGTATCAGTCCCGACAGGCTCAGCAATCCCGCCCCGGCAAGATAGTAACCGACCCAGGCCAGCCCACCCTGCTTCACCAGCGCCTCGGCGATCAGCGGCGTGAGCCCGCCGCCCAGGATACCGCCCAGGTTGAAGGTGACGGAGACGCCGGTATAGCGCACCCGCGCCGGGAACAGGCTGGGCAGCCAGCCGCCGAGCGGGCCATAGACGAAGCCCATCACGAACAGCGCGAAGGCGAGCCACGCCGCCACGCTCGCCAGCGATCCGGGCACCAGCAGCCATGCCATCGCCATGCCGACGGGGATGGTGAAGACGCAGCCGAACATCAGCACGGCATTGGCGGTGCGCTTGTCCGCGCTGATGCCCGCCGTGACGATGCCCCCGGCCATGAACAGGATCGCGAGCAGCTCCACTGCCAGGAAGGTTTCGCGGTCATAGCCCAGCGTTTTGGTGCCATAGCCGATGATGAACACGGTCGAGATATAGAACAGCGCGAAGCAGGCGATCGTGCCCATGGTGCCGGCGAAGGTGGCGAGCGCACTGGTGCGGAACAGCTCGCCGATCGGCACGGCGGGGGGCGCTTCCTTCTCGGTCGCGGCGACGAACTCGGGCGTCTCGGTGATCTTCAGACGCACCCAGAGCCCCAGGAACACCAGTACCGCGCTGGCGAGGAACGGCAGGCGCCAGCCCCATTCGCGGAACTGCGCGTCGTCCATCACCGCGCCCAGGATCAGGAAGAAGCCATTGGCGAAGACGAACCCCACCGGCGCGCCCATCGGCGGGAAGCTGCCATAGCGATTGGCCCAGCCCGGCGGCGCGTTCTCCACCGCGAGCAGGCTCGCCCCGCCCCATTCGCCGCCCAGCCCCAGCCCCTGGCCGAAGCGAAGCAGGCAGAGCAGCAGCGGGGCGGCCCAGCCGAGCATCGCATAGCCGGGCAGGAAGCCGATCAGCACCGTCGAGACGCCCATCAGCATCAGCGAGGCGACCAGGGTGGACTTGCGCCCCATCCGGTCGCCGAAATGGCCGAACACCAGCCCGCCCAGCGGCCGGGCGAAAAAGGCGACGGAGAAGCTGGCATAGCTGGCGAGCTGGCGGATCCAGGGCTCGCTGGCGGGAAAGAACAGGTCGGGGAAGACGATCGCCGCCGCCGTGGCGTAGATGTAGAAATCATAGAATTCGACCGAGGTGCCGACCAGGCTGGCGAACAGGATGCGGCGGTGCGATGCGGCGGCTTTGGTCATGCCCTCTCCCCTTTTGTCCCCTCCTTGGATCGATCCGGCGCAAAGGAAAAGCCCGTTCATCCGCAGGACAGTTTCGCCAGCGTACCGGTGCGCCACCTCAGCGGCCGGACCAGGGAGACGGACGATGCGCGAATCGGCGGGAAGACGGCTGGCCTATGCCGTGCTGTTCGCGGCGATCGCGGGATTCGTCGTGGCGTTCTGGAACCCGATCGATCACCTCAAGGCCGATCTGCGCGCCGATGGCCAGGGCTTCAAGTTCAGCATCGAGCTGGCCACCCATCTGTTCGAGCTGGGCCTGAAGCGGCTTTAGGCCCAATCGGCATCCCCCCGGGGGCGAGAGAGCGGCGATGGCGCCGTCCACCCCGGCCTTGCGGGCACATATCCCACCGGAACACCCCTCCGTCATTCCCGCGCACCCCTCCGTCATTCCCGCGAGGGCGAGGATCCTTGGGGACGCCTTGTCTTGCGCAAGGGGACAAGGCCTGTCCTGGGATGGGGTCCCGCACGCCTCCCCTCCCGCGCCACCGCCCAAGATCCCCGCTTTCGTCGGCATGGTGGATGAGGCTAGGCTCCCGGAAGGAACGGGAGGACGGCATGCACGGCACCAGATTGGCGGTCCTCGCCCCACTGCTCCTGGCCGTCACCGCCGCCGCCACCACCCCCGCGCCGCGCTACGCCGTCGTCCATGGCTGGCCGATCCTTCCCCCGGGCCGCGTGCTTGGCCCCTGCTCGGGCGTGGCGGTGAACGGCAAGGGCGAAGTGTTCGTCCTTCACCGCGGCAATCGCGGCACCGATGCCAAGGGGCTAGCGACGGTGAAGGAGCCTGTGGTCGAGGTGTTCGACGCCGCCTCCGGCAAGCTGCTGCGCGAATGGGGTGCGGGGCTGTTCGTGGTTCCGCACGGCATCAGCATCGCGCCGGACGGCCATGTCTGGATCACCGATACCGGATCGAACCAGGTCTTCGAGTTCACTCCCGGCGGCAAGCTGCTCCTCGCGCTTGGCGAACATGGCGTCGCGGGCGCCGACGCCAGGCATTTCGACCGGCCCACCGATGTCGCGCCGCTCGCCGATGGCAGCTTCTACGTGGCCGATGGCTATGGCAATTCGCGGGTGATGAAGTTCGCCGCCGACGGGAAGCTGCTCTTCCAATGGGGCAGCCGCGGCACCGGCCCGGGCCAGTTCGACATCCCCCACGCGCTCGCGATCGATGCCGGGCACCGCGTCTATGTCGCCGATCGGGCGAACGACCGGGTCCAGCTGTTCGACGCGAAGGGCCGCTATCTCGCCCAGTGGAAATCGCCCGCGATCGGTCGCCCGTTCGGCCTGGCGCTGCTGCCGGGCAATCGCATCGCCATCCTCGACGGCGGCGCCAACCCGGACAAGGTGCCCGATCATGACGGCGTGACGATCGCTGGCCTCGACGGCCGCGAGATCGCGCATTTCGGCCGTATGGGCAACCAGGACGGCCAGTTCTGGATCGCCCATGACATCGCCGCCGACCGCGCCGGCAATCTCTACATCGTCGATATCGCCGGCCAGCGCGTGCAGAAGTTCGTGGCGGTCGGGCTCAGAGCCCCAGCGTCCGCACCGCGCTGAGCATCAGCCAGTAAAGCCCGCCCGAGAGCAGCATCGCCGCCGGCAGGGTGAGCAGCCAGGCCAGCGCCAGGTTGCGCACCGTGCGCGCCTGCAGGCCCGCGCCGCTCGCGACCGAGGCACCCGCCACGCCGGAGGACAGGATGTGCGTGGTCGACACCGGCAGGCCGAAGCGATCGGCCGCCAGGATGGTGCCCGCCGCCACCAGCTCGGCCGACGCGCCCATGGCATAGGTCATGTGCTGCTTGCCGATCTTCTCGCCGACGGTGACGACGATTCGCTTCCACCCGATCATGGTGCCGAGACCGAGCGCCAGCGCAACGACGATCTTCACCCAGAGCGGGATGAAGCGCGTGCCCGCCTCCAGGCTCTTCTGATAATCGGCCAGCGCCTTGAGCTCGGCGGGCTGATAGCCATCGGGCTTCTTGGTGGCGAGTTTGGTCGTGTCGAGCACCAGATACATGTCGTTGCGGACATTGCCGGTGGCTTCCGCCGGCACCTTGCTCAGCGAGCCGAAGCCCTGGACGCGGGCGGTAAGGTCCTTCGAAAGGCTCTCGAGCGCGGCGAACACCTGCGGGCTCTCCGCCTTGCGCTGCTGGAGCGCGGTGGTGAGCACGGCGCGGGCCTGGGCCGGCGCCATGTCGGGCAGCCCGCGGCTATGCGCGTCGAACGCGGCCGAAGCGGTGTTGGCGGTCTGGACGAAGGCCGGAGTCGCGCTCGTCGGCAGGGTGCGGTTGAGCGCATAGGCGGTCGGGGCGCAGCCGATCAGGATCAGCATGATCAGGCCCATGCCCTTCTGCCCGTCGTTCGAGCCATGGCTGAACGAGACCGCGGTACAGGTGAAGATCAGCGCGCTGCGGATGCCGAGCGGCGGCGCGGTGTGCGGCATCGGCGAAGTGTAGAGCTTCGGGTTGCGCAGCACCGCGCGCATCACGAACAGCAGCAGCACGGCCGCGAAGAAGCCGATCAGCGGCGCCATCCACAGGCCGGTGAGCACTTTCTGCGCCTGGCTCCAGTCGACGCCGGCGGTGCCGCCGCGCGAGCCGGCCTGGATCAGCTGGTTGGCGAGGCCCACGCCCAGCACCGAGCCGATCAGCGTGTGCGACGAGGAATTGGGCAGGCCGACATACCAGGTGCCGAGATTCCACAGCACCGCCGCGAGCAGCAGCGCGAAGATCATCGCGAAGCCCGATGCCGAGCCCACGTTGAGGATCAGGTCCACCGGCAGCAGCGTGATGATCGAATAGGCGACCGCGCCGCTCGACAGCATCACGCCCAGGAAGTTCCAGAAGCCCGACCAGATCACCGCGAAATGGGCGGGCATCGAATTGGTGTAGATCACCGTCGCCACGGCGTTGGCGGTATCGTGGAAGCCGTTCACGAACTCGAAGCCGAGCGCGATCAGCAGCGCCAGCGCGAGGAACAGGAACACGCCGGTGGCGAGCTCCTCCCCCACGCCGCGCGTGTCGGTCAGCACGCTCCAGCCGGCAAAGGCCAGCCCGCCCACCAGGATCGCCGCGAAGAGCAGCTTGGCCAGGGGATGGGTCTTATAGTCGAATCGAGGGCCCGGCTGCGGTTCGTCGACCGGCTGGGCTTGGTCCAGAGCGAGTGATGCCATGATATGCGCGCCTCTGGCCGGAGGGTGTGACAGCCATATGACAAACGCATGACATGGCGAAGGATCGAGGCATCGGCAGCATTTAAAACGCAACTAGCGGGCTTTGGCGCGTGCCTGGATTCCGCGATCGCCGCGCCCGCTCGGCCTGCTGGCGAGGCGTGGTTCCGGCGCTGCAAGCGAAGCGATGGGCGAGCCAGGCCGACACCGGCAAGTTGCACCGTTCAGGTTGCTGATCGATTTGACAAGAATCGAAGCCATGTCGAAGAAATTGATCGCCAAATGCTGACAAGGAGACAAGAATGAAGGAACTTTCATTGCTCGCCGCCTGTGCGACGCTTGCCCTCATGGGTTCGGCGATGCTTCCCTCCTCCAGTGCCATGGCGCAAACACTTCCGGAGTGCCTGCCGGAACTCAGTCCGGATGGCCCGCCGCCGACGGGTGAGCATAATTGCGACGAGGTCGGCAACCCCGAAGAGGGCGGCACGGACAATCCTCCTCCACCCCCTCCGCCTGGGCCAACCCGTTTTGCTCGGGCCGACGCGCTCCATGCCCGTGAGGTTTCCGTCTAGAACTCCATCGAGGGACGGTTGGGTGTAGTCGCGCCCACCGTCCCATCGCTTTGCTGCCTATTGTCGAACGGCGGAAAACGCCGTCAGAAATGGACCTGCATATAGGCCTTGGGCCCGGGCTTGATGCCGCGATTGCCGCCGGGCAGGCTCATGAACCCGCGCCCGCGCAGCCGCCGCAGCCAGGCGAAGCCCAGCTCGACATGGTCCGACGCCTCGAAGCTCAGCCGCGCCCCGGCATAGTGCCGCGCGTCGCGCACCACGCCGCGATCGGCATCGAAACGCGGCGCCTGGGCATAGGCGCTGAGGCCCAGCCAGGCATGCCCGACCACTTCCTTCTGGAGCGAGAAGCCGTAGGTGGAGCGCGTCTCGTCGGCCCGCCAGCTCTCGTTGCTGCCGCGCACGGTCGCCGAAGTGCGCAGCCACAGGCCCGATGCCCGTTCCTCGGTCTTCACGCGGATCTCGGGCTGCAGCACCAGATAGGCGGCCTGGGCCGCGGCGACGGTCTGCGCCCCTGCCGGCATCGCGGCAAGGAGCATCCCCACCGCCAGTCCGGCCGCGCCGGTTCGAACGATCATCCCCATGCCAAGCCCCCACGACAGGCATTGCCGTCGCCGAATCCTCCCGGCGACATGGGGATAATATTGCTGAAATATTTCCAATGCCAGCTATATTGTTTCCAGGCTCAGCCCTGCTCCTGCATCAGCTCCTCGAGCACCTGGATCGCCCCGGCGATGCGCAACTGCGTCCGCTTCAGCTCGGCGAGCTGCGAGTCGAGCGTCTTCAGCCGCTCTTCGCCCGCGACATGTTCCCGCTTGAGCAGCGCGATCCGCTCCTCGAGCAACTTCCTGTCCATCCGTCTCTCCGCTGATCGGTTCGGAGGCGACGATCACAGGATCGCGCGCCGCTGGCAATCCACCATTGCCTCGCCTGCCCGCGTTCCCTACCTGTTCGCGGATGACCCTGCCCGTCGAGACCGATGCCAATGCCCCCTATCTCCAGGGCCTGAACCCGCCCCAGCGCGAGGCGGTGCTGACGGCCGAGGGGCCGGTGCTCGTCCTGGCCGGCGCGGGCACGGGCAAGACCGCGGCGCTCACCGCCCGCCTCGCCCATCTGCTATGGACGCGCCGCGCCTATCCCAGCGAGATCCTGGCGGTGACCTTCACCAACAAGGCAGCGCGCGAGATGAAGGAGCGCGTCGGCCGCCTGGTCGGTGCCGCGGTGGAGGGCATGCCCTGGCTCGGCACCTTTCACGCGATCGGCGCCAAGATGCTGCGCCGCCATGCCGAGCTGGTGGGGCTGCAGAGCAACTTCACCATCCTCGACACCGACGACCAGCTCCGCCTGATCAAGCAGCTGATCCTCGCCGCCGATCTCGACGAGAAGCGCTGGCCCGCCCGCCAGCTCGCCGGGCTGATCGACGAATGGAAGAACAAGGGCCTGACCCCCGCCGAGATCGGCGCGGGCGAGTCCGAGCGCTATGCGAACGGCCGCGGCGCCGCGCTCTACCATCTCTACCAGGAGCGGCTGAAGGCGCTGAACGCCTGCGATTTCGGCGACCTGCTCCTCCACATGCTGGTGATCCTCAAGACGCACCGCGACGTGCTGGAGAGCTATCAGCAGCGCTTCCGCTACATCCTGGTCGACGAATATCAGGACACCAACGCCGTCCAGTATCTCTGGCTCCGCCTGCTCGCCCAGGAGCGCAAGAACATCTGCTGCGTCGGCGACGACGATCAGTCGATCTACAGCTGGCGCGGCGCGCTGGTGGAGAACATCCTCAAGTTCGAGAAGGACTTCCCCGGCGCCAAGGTGATCCGGCTCGAGCAGAATTACCGCTCGACGCCGCACATCCTCGCCGCCGCCTCGGGCGTGATCGCCAACAATAGCGGCCGCCTCGGCAAGACCTTGTGGACCGACAAGGCCGAGGGCGAGAAGGTCAAGGTGCTCGGCGTGTGGGACGGGCCCGAGGAGGCGCGCCGCGTCGGCGAGGAGATCGAGGGCGCCCAGCGCGGCGGCATGAGCCTGGACGACATGGCGATCCTCGTCCGCGCCCAGCACCAGACGCGCGAGTTCGAGGACCGGTTCATCGCGATCGGCCTGCCCTATCGCATCATCGGCGGCTTCCGCTTCTACGAGCGCCAGGAGATCCGCGACGCGCTCGCCTATCTCCGCGTCGTGGCGCAGCCGGCGGACGACCTCGCCTTCGAGCGCATCGTCAACGTCCCCAAGCGCGGCCTGGGCGACAAGGCGCTGGCGAAGGTCCACCAATATGCGCGGGCGGAGGGTATCCCGCTCACCGTGGCGGCGGCGCGTATCCTCGACACCGACGAGCTGACGCCCCAGGCCCGCCGCGCGCTCGGCAACCTGGTCGGCGACATGGCGCGCTGGCGCGGCATGGGCAACGACCTCCAGCACCCGGACCTTGCCCGCATCATCCTCGACGAGAGCGGCTATACCGCGATGTGGCAGGCCGACCGCACCGCCGAGGCCGCCGGGCGCCTGGAAAACCTCAACGAGCTCGTCCGCGCGATGGAGGAATATGAGACGCTCGGCGCGTTCCTCGAGCATGTCAGCCTCGTCATGGACAATGAGGGGCAGCGCGACGAGCCCAAGGTGACGATCATGACGATCCATGCCGCCAAGGGGCTGGAGTTCGACACCGTGTTCCTGGCGGGCTGGGAGGAAGGCATCTTCCCCTCGCAGCGGGCGCTGGACGAGGGCGGGCTGGCCTCGCTCGAGGAGGAGCGCCGCCTGGCCTATGTCGCGATCACCCGCGCCCGGCGCCGCGCGACCATCCTCCACGCCGCCAATCGCCGCATCTATGGCCAGTGGAACTCGAGCATCCCGAGCCGCTTCGTCGCCGAGCTGCCCGAGGCGCATGTCGAGAGCGAGAGCACGATGACCGGCGGGGCATCGCTATGGCAGGCGAACTGGAGCGAGCGCAGCGATCCTTTCGCCGATGTGTCGCGGGGGACCGGGCGAGGCCCGGGCTGGCAGCGTGCCGCCGGGGTTTCGGGGGGCGTGGACCTGAAGAATCCGGGCGGCGGGTTCACGGCGCGCACCTTCAGCCGCGAGCCGGCCCGCGTGGTGGAAAGCCGCGCCTCGGCGGTGAGCTTCGGCGCCAAGCCGCGCGACGACCTGTCGCCGGGGATGCGCGTGTTCCACCAGAAGTTCGGCTATGGCGTGATCGCCGAGATCGAAGGGAACAAGCTCGAGATCGACTTCGAACAGGCCGGGCGGAAGCGGGTGATGGATAGTTTTGTTACGGTGGGGTGAGAAATATCGGGGGGAGGGCGAATGGAGAATACGAATCAGCGCTGGGTCGGCTATCTCAGAGGATCTCGTACGGCCACTTTGTTTCTTAGTTCGAGCGGTGGTGATCAGGCCATTCTCGCGTTGGGATTCACAGGCGGCGGAGACTTAAGGCTGATTTTATCAAAAGAGACTGAGTCTTCTAACGTTTTACTATCCCTAGAAGATACCAAAGCTCCTTTTGGCACCGCTATCGTCGAGCAGGAAACTGAAGACCAGATCAAAGGCGTCTGGCGATTTTTGTCCGGAGCCGAAGGGATCTTCGAACTAAATCGCGAGAAAAGCGATGTTTCAAATGCTCCACCAGCAACCGCTCTGGATCGACTCCGGAACCGTGAAATACCGCTTGGAGCGATAACGCTCTACCGAGCAGATTTGGACCGGCTCATTGCCGAGCTCGAGACACTTGTTCCAGCTCCAAATATAACGACAATACGAGCCGTTGAGAACGAGCAGATTGCCATCGAGCAAGCCGCGCAATTTTTGGCACGAAGGGACTACGTAGATGTAGTTCGCTCAATGACCATATCTACCGCCGAGGTAACTTCGGCCCCACTAAAGAAAATTGCAAATGTGATACTCAATGACGACGGATCGAGTCTTATTTCGGTTAGCTCCACTGATGAGCTTTGGACCGAAGCAGCGGCTCTCAGACTTAATAAGTACGTCAATCAGTTTTCTAGCAGATTTACCGGAATTCTGAGAAAGCATGGCCTTAATGTAAATTCATTCATATTAATTGCCATAATTATATGGATGCCCGATAGACCACTTATTGAAAGAATTATCGTTTTTGCGATTGGAATGGTGATTATTTTTGGAATCGCCAAGTCACATAGCTTGCTTCCATATAATAGAGTTTATCTAGACCCTGAACGACAGAAGAAGCCATTCTCCAAGGAGATTCCTGGAGCAACCATGGCTGCATTTGCTGGCATCGTGACTGCCGGTTTGTCTGCTGCTCCGCAACTCTTTCAGGTTGCTCGGCGCGCCATAGAGAGCATTATGGCTTGGTTGGGTTCGTGATCCAACCTGCTTCCAAGCGAGCGCTACCACTGATATAGTCACCAACCTAGTCAGGAGCCCTTGCCGCCATGGAACGCATCAACCTAGCCGACGCCAAGGCGCACCTCAGCGAGATCGTGGATCGGGTCGAGGCGGGCGAGAGCATCGAGATCGTCCGGCGCGGCAAGCCTGCTGCGCGGCTTATCCCTCCCCTGCCCGAGAAGAAGCCAGTCGATGTCGCGGCGCTGCGGGTTGCTGCCAGCAAGGTCCCCTATCAGCATGAGAGTGGCGCCGAGGTGATCCGCAAGATGCGCGACAGCGGGTATTGATGTTCTACCTCGACGCTTCCGCCGCCGTCGCCGCGATAGCGCAAGAAGTGCATAGCGAGGCGATGTGGCAATGGCTCGACGAGCATGCCGTCGATCCGATCCTGTGCAGCGGCTGGACCGGTACCGAAGTCGCCAGCGCGCTTTCAATCAAGGTACGCACCGGCGCCTATTCGATGGAAGACCGGGTCGTCGCCTGGAACAACTGGCGCCGACTTCGGGATGCCAGCCTCGCCGATATCGCCGTCATTCCCGAACATTTCGAAACCGCCACGCGCTTTCTCGATCGGCCCGATCTGGGCCTGCGCGCCGGAGATGCGCTCCATATAGCCATTGCCGAAAGCGGTGGCCTGCGCCTCGTCACCTTCGACACCCAGATGGCCGACGCCGCGCTCCAGCTCGGCGTGCCGGTCGAGGCGCTCTGAGCCCCTTCCAATGTAGGATTTCACCTGATCTACCCTGGTGGATGCCCATATTCCCCATCCCCGATCCGCCCGAAGCCGAGGAGCCTGGCGCCCTGGCCTTCACGCCCGTTCCCTTCGAACGGCGCCGCGCCGATGGATGGACCGAGCGCCGCCAGCGCGATTTCGTCACTGCGCTCGCGGCGATGGGCTCCGTGCTCCACGCCGCCCAGGCCGTCGGAATGACCAAGCGCTCGGCCTATCAACTCCGCGATCGCCCCGGTGCAGAGAGCTTCGCTGCCGCCTGGGATCTCGCGCTCGCGATCGGCTATGCCGACGCCTTCGATAGAGCGCTGGAACGCGCCACTGTCGGCATCACCACGCCACGCTACTATAAGGGCAAGCAGGTCGGCACACATCATCGCCTCGATTTTCGCCTGGCCATGGCCGCGCTCAACGGCGCGCCGCCCTCCTCCGCGCCACCGCGCAAGAAAGTTGCGGATTGAAGCGCGTTTCCGGGAAAACAGGGAAAATAGCGCGGCGAAGCGCACTCCCAGACGCTCTGTGTATTACACGCACATAACACCCTTGACACCCACCACGCTACATCTGTAGCCCTTGCCGCGAAGGGATGATCACATGCAGCACTCGCACCAGCCCACCGATCTCAACCGCCGCCGGCTCCTCGCGCTGGTGCCGGCCGCCACGGGCGTGGCGCTGCTCCCCGGCATCGCCCGCGCCGCCGCGCCCGACCCGGTCCAGGCGCTGGTCGACGATTTCGTGCGGAGCGGCAAGGCGCCCGGCGTCTCGGTCGCCGTCCTGCGCGACGGCAGCACCCGCTTCTACAATGCCGGCGTGCTCTCGCGTGCCACCAACGCTCCGGTCACCGAGCATTCCGTCCATGAGATCGGCTCGATCTCCAAGACCTTCACCAGCCTGCTCCTCGCCCATGCGATCGGCGAGGGCCGCGCCCGCATCGACGACGATGTCCGCAAGCACCTGCCGCCGGGCTATGACAATCTCGTCCGCGACGGCCGCCCGATCCGCATCGCCGACCTGGTCACCACCACTTCGGCGCTGCAGGACAATCTGCCCGACTGGAGCGGCTTCTTCGGCAAGGTGCCGCCCGAGCAACTCCTCGCCGAGGTGTCAAAGCTGCTCAGGGGCTATGACCCGGCGAATTTCCTTACCGACCTCAAGACGGTGACGCTGCTCGACCTGCCCGGCCGGGTGCCGCGCCATTCGAACACCGCCTCGCAGCTCCAGGGCGTGCTGGCCGAGCGCCTCTACGGCCAACCCTATGACGCGCTGCTCGCCCGCTTCATCGAGAAACCGCTGGGCATGCGCGCCGGCGGCGGCCCCGTCCCGCCCGCCCTGCTCGCCACCGGCTACAGCAGTAAGGGTGCCGAAGCACCGTCGCTCGACATGCCGGCGATCCGCGCCGCGGGCGGCCTGCGCTATTCGGCAGTGGACATGGCGCGCTACGTCGCGGCGCAGATCGCCGCGCGCGACCCCGCCATCGCGCGCGCCCACCAGCCGCTGTTCGGCACGCCCGAGACGAGCGCGATCGGCTTCCACTGGGTGATCGCCAAGACCGCCGACAGCCAGACCTATCTGCGCCATTCGGGCGGCACCTTCGGCCAGTCGAGCTATTGCGACTTCTATCCGGCACGGCGCTACGGCGCGGTCGTCCTCGCCAACAGCGCCAGCGCGCAGAATAGCGGCCAGGCGCTCGCCGATGCGATCCACGCGGCCCTGTTCGGCCCGCCGCGCGGCCTGAAAGCGCTCGAGGCGGCGCTGGAGCAAAGCGGCTATGCCGATGTCCCCGGCACGATCGCGGCGACCAGGGCGCGCTTCGCGGACCTGCACCTGACCGAGGATCGCATGATCGCCTGGGGCTATCGCCTGCTCGCCGCGTCCCCCAAGGCCGCGCGCGGCATCTTCGCCTGGGCCGCGGCGCAATTCCCGGACAGCTGGAACGCGCATGACAGCCTGGCCGAGGCGATCGCCGCCACCGGCGACAAGCCCGGCGCCATCGCCGAATATCGGCGCTCGCTCGCGCTCAACCCGGCCAACGACAATGCGACGCGGATGATCGAGAAGCTGGAAAAGGCACCCTAGGCTGGGGACGCCTATTCTTGCTTCGTCACCCCGGCCTTGCGCCAGGGTCCCGCTGCTTCTTGCGTTGTTGAGATAGCGGGACCCCGGCGCAAGGCCGGGGTGACGGGAGAGAGTGGAGATGACGGGAGAGAGCGGGGATGACGGGAGAGAGCGGGGATGACGGGAGAGAGCGGGGATGACGGGAGAGAGCGGGGATGACGGGAGAGAGCGGCAGGCCGGCACGCCCGCCCGGCTCAGGCCACCGCCATCAGCGTCTCGCCCCGATATTTCTCCAGGCCGGGATCGAACAGCGCGCTCGGCACGAAGGTCTGCTCCAGCACCGCCAGCTCCTTCAGCCCGTCCAGCTTGAACGTGCCGATCTTCTCCTCGCGCGGCGGCAACCCTTCCTTCGAGACGACGACGGCATCGACATGGAGCGCATCGTGACGCGTGTAGAGGATGTGCGGGGCAAGGATCATCGCGGTGCGGTTATAGGTCGCGGCCAGGCATTTCTGGCGCACGATCCCCTCCAGGACCATCGGTGTGATCGGCGCGGGAGCGGCAGGCGGATCGACTTCGTGACTCAAGAACATGCGCCCTTATGGCAATTCCTGCTGCGGTGCAGCAAGACCCTGGCTTCGGATATGCCATTCGCGTTGCCAACGGATTGCCGCATCGCCCCTCTCCTCTCCTGCACGCGCGCCGCGGGACTGCGCGCGGCTTGCCAACCCTCCAGGGGGCCACAAGTTGCATCCTGCGACACGGCCCGCCAAGCGCGCGCCCGAACGATCCGCCTCGGTTCCTTGCGGTTCCGCCGCATCGGCACCGTCCGTTCAGCACGGCTTCACGCGCATGTCCGGAACGTTTCAGCGTCCCTGGTCGTATGGGCCTTCGGGAAGGAGAATACACAATGAAGCATCTGGTAACCCTCGCCGCGGTCGCTGCGGCCAGCCTGGCGGTCGCCACGCCGGCCATGGCGCAGCGCGGCCCCGTCTACGGGCAGGACGAGGAGGCCCGTTTCGACGCTGCGCAGCAGCGCTTCGATCGGGAATATGGTCAGTTCCAGCAGGCGCTCGAGCGGTATCGCGCCTACAAGTCCCGCCCGATCGCGCCGCCGCCTCCGCCGCCTCCGCCGCGCGGCGGCTATTCGGGCTATGACCCGCGCGACGAGGAATATTATGATGCTTCCCGCGACTATCGTGCGCCGCCCCCGGGCTATCAGGAGCGCGTGCTGACGCAGGACGACCGCATCTATCGCGGCCAGGACGGCAAATATTATTGCAAGCGCTCCGACGGCACGACCGGCCTGATCGTCGGCGCGGCGGCGGGCGGCCTGTTCGGCAACGTCATTGCCGGCGGGCGCTCCAAGACGGTGGGCACGCTGCTCGGCGCGATCGCCGGCGGCGCGCTCGGCAGCTCGGTGGACCGCGACCAGGTCCGCTGCCGCTGACCCGACCGGAGGGCCCCGTCGCCGCGGCGGCGGGGCCCTCCGTAGCTTCCCCGATGGGGACAGCTCCTGAGCCGCGACTTCACGCCCGCGCAGGCATAGTGCGCCAGAATGCGGAGATGAGGAGTCGCGCCATGCCCGTGGACCGCGTGCTGCGGCAGCACGGACATATTCTGGCCAATGCCGATGCGCTCGAGGCGCTCGTCTCGGGGCCGCGGCCGGCGAGCGTCGAGGGGCTGGGCTTCCGGCGCTGGCTGTTCACGCGCGACCTGCTGATGCATTTCGCCAGGATGGAGGGCCAGGTCTATGGCCCGCTGATGGACGAGCTGGGCGGCGAGGTGGCGCATGTGGCGAGCCAGGCGAGCGCCGAGACCGCGGCCCTGGTCGCCGATTTCCGCGAGCATGTCACGCGCTGGCACGGTTTTCCGAGCGAGGCGCAGTGGGACATCTATGCCCGCTCGACGCACTGGTTGACGGCGCGCATCCGCGAGCGGATCGAGAGCGAGGCGACCACCATCCTGCCGCTGCTCTCCCGGCTGCCCGTCGACGAGCAGGGCGCCTGCCCCGGCAAGCCGGACCATCGCTATGTCGCCGATGCATGGGAGATACGCGAACTGATCTTCGGCGCCGCGAAGCCGGCCGGCGCGGCGGACGCCCGATCGGGCAGCGCCGCACCGGCCCGAGTCGCCTCAGTGCCAGAAGATCAGGATGAGAAGGATGATCGGAATCGGGATGCCAAGCAGCCACAACAGGATACCCTTGCCCATCTGATCTCTCCAACTATCTGGTTTCGATTGCTAAAATAACCATCGGGGCGCGATGCGGGTTCCGCTGGAACCTGGCGGCGGGTTGAGGCACTGAGCATGCGGATGACCGACGGCCTCCCCTTGCCGCGCCGCACGCTTGCCATCGCCGCCGTCTCCTTCGGGACCGCGCTGGTGGTGATCGACGGCGCGATCGCCACGGTGGCGCTGCCCACCATCGCCCGGGACCTGCACGTCGACAACTCGGCGGCGGTTTCGGTCGTCACCGTCTACCAGCTGACGCTGGTGATGCTGCTCCTGCCCCTTGCCGGGCTGGGCGAGCGGATCGGCCTCAAGCGGATGTACCAGGCCGGGCAGCTGGTCTTCACCGTGGCGACGGTGCTGTGCTTCTTCGCCGAGAGCCTGCCTTTCCTGCTCATCGTCCGGGCGGCGCAGGCGGTGGGCGCGGCGGCGGCGCTCAGCGTCTCCTCGGCGCTGATCCGCCAGATCTATCCGGCAAAGCATCTCGGCCGCGGGCTGGGCATCAACTCGGTGGTGGTGTCGAGCTCCGCCGCGCTGGCGCCCACCCTCGGCGGTCTGGTGCTCGCGGTGGGGCCCTGGCCCTGGGTGTTCGCCTCGGCGGTGCCCTTTGCGATCGCCAGCCTGTTGTTCGGCCGCGCCCTGCCCGACACGCCCGCGCGCGACGAGCCGTTCGACGTGCTGGGGGCGCTGCTGTGCGCCGGCATGTTCGGGCTGGTGATCGGCGGGCTGGAGAGCAGCGTGCACGGCGACAGCCCCGTAGTCTCGGCGGCGGTAGTGGTCGCCGGCGCGGTGATCGGCCTGTTCTTCGTCCGCCGCGAGATGCGCGAGCCCAAGCCGATCCTGCCGATCGACCTGCTCACCCGGCCGGTGCTCGCCCTGTCGGTGATCGGCGCCTATACTGCCTTTATCGGCACGATGACGCTGCTCCTGTCGCTGCCCTTCCGGCTGCAGCACGGCTATGGCTTCGCCCCGTCCGAAGTGGGCGCGGTGATCGCGCCCTGGCCGCTCACCACGATGATTGTCGCGCCGCTCGCCGGCTCGCTGTCGGACCGTTACCCCGCCGGGGCGCTGGGCGGGATCGGCATGGTCGTCGCGGTGACCGGGCTGATCTTCCTCGCCTTCCTGCCCGCGCATCCGAGCTGGTTCGACATCGCCTGGCGCATGTCGCTCACCGGGGCCGGCTTCGGCATGTTCCTGTCGCCCAATGCCCGGCTGATCATCGGCTCGGCTCCGATCGATCGCGCGGCCGCGGCGGGCGGGCTCATCTCCACCACCCGGATGGTCGGGCAGACGACCGGCGCCACGCTGGTGGCCGCGCTGCTCGCGATCGGCATCGGCGGCGGCACGGTGCCGCCGCTGGTGGCGGCCGGCCTTGCCGCCATTGCCGGCCTGTGCAGCCTGGCGCGCCTGCGCCCCGCCATCCGCAACCCGCGCTTCGCCGAGACCGAGGACGTCCAGCCCGCCAGGCTGCGCTGACGGATATCTCTTCGCCCGGTTAGCAATCCTTCGTTGCGGTCACGTCGCGGAAGCGCCTAGAGGCCCTTGCATGGTCGCCGAAGCAAAGCATCCATTCGCCGTTCCCAATTTCCGCCTTTATTTCCTGGCCCGGCTCTCGACGACGCTCGGGCAGATGGCGATGGTGATCGTGATCGGCTGGCAGGTGTACGACATCGCCCGCCGGACGATGTCGGTGAAGGAAGCCGCCTTCCAGCTCGGGCTGATCGGCGTCGCCCAGTTCCTGCCTCTCCTGTTCCTCTCGCTCTTCGCCGGCTGGGTGGCCGACCGGCTCGACCGGCGCTGGATCGCCCGCGCCGCGGTGGCGCTCGAGGCATTCTGCGCGATCAGCCTGGGCGTGCTGACCTATGCCGGCACGATCAGCCTGCCCGCGCTGTTCGGCATCGCCGCGCTGCTCGGCGTGGCGCGCGCCTTTGCCAGCCCGGCGCTGAGCGCGCTCTCGCCCAATCTGGTGCCCAAGGCGATCCTGCCCACCGCGATCGCGCTCAGCTCGCTCTCCTGGCAGATCGGCACGGTGATCGGCCCGGCGATGGGCGGTTATCTCTACGCCGCGGCCGACTGGCTTTCCTATGCCGTGGCGGGCGGGCTGTTCCTCGTCTCCTTCGTGCTGCTCATGCTGATCGGCGACGTGCCGCGGAGCGCGCGCAAGTTCAGCGGCAGCCCCTGGGCGCAGATGATCGACGGGCTCCATTATGTCCGGCGCAACCGCCTGGTGCTGGGCGCGATCTCGCTCGACCTATTCGCCGTGCTGCTCGGCGGCGCGACCGCGATGCTGCCCGTCTATGCCCGCGACATCCTGCATGTGGGTTCGGAAGGGCTCGGCCATCTGCGCGCCGCGCCCGCGATGGGCGCCGTCGCCACGGCGGTGTTCTTCTCCTGGCGGCCGCTGAGGAGCGACGTGGGGGTGAAGATGCTCCTCGCCGTCGGCCTGTTCGGCGTGGCGACGGTGATCTTCGGCCTGTCCGCGCCGCTGCTGGTGCCGGTGCTCGGCCCGGCGGCGGTGGGGCACGACACGGCGCCGGCGGTGCTGATCGCGCTGTTCGCGCTGTTCGTGCTCGGCGCGGCGGACATGGTCTCGGTCTATGTCCGCCAGTCGCTGATCCAGCTCTACACGCCGGACGAGATGCGCGGCCGCGTGGGCGCGGTCTCCACCCTGTTCATCTCGGGCTCGAACGAGCTGGGCGAGGCCGAATCGGGCTTCCTCGCCGCGCTGATCGGTCCGGTCGCCGCAGTGGTGGGCGGCGGCATCGGCGCGATCCTTGTCACACTGGCATGGGCCAAGCTATTTCCGGAGCTCAGGCGGGCTCGCACCTTCGATCCTCCGGCCAATCTCGAGATTCCTCCCAAGGAGATGATGACATGAAGGCCAATACGATCCTCGAGACGATCGGCAACACGCCCCATATCCGCGCGGGCAAGCTGTTCCCCGACGCCGAAGTCTGGATCAAGTCCGAACGGACCAATCCCGGCGGCTCGATCAAGGACCGCATCGCGCTAGCGATGATCGAGGCGGCGGAGAAGGACGGCAGCCTGCAGCCGGGCGGCACGATCGTCGAGCCGACCAGCGGCAATACCGGCGTGGGCCTCGCGATGGTCGCCGCGGTGAAGGGCTACCGGCTCATCCTGGTCATGCCGGAGAGCATGAGCATCGAGCGTCGCCGCCTGATGCTCGCCTATGGCGCGACCTTCGACCTCACGCCGCGCGAGAAGGGGATGAAGGGCGCGATCGAGCGGGCGATGGAGATCGTCGAGACGACGCCGGGCGCCTGGATGCCGCAGCAGTTCGAGAATCCGGCGAACATCGACGTGCATGTGCGCACCACCGCGCAGGAGATCCTCAACGACTTCGCCGATTCGCCGATCGACGTGGTCATCACCGGCGTGGGCACCGGCGGCCACATCACCGGCGTCGCCGAGACGCTGAAGAAGCGCTGGCCGAACCTCAAGGTCTATGCGGTCGAGCCCGAGCTTTCGCCGGTCATTTCGGGCGGCCAGCCGGGCCCGCACCCGATCCAGGGCATCGGCGCCGGCTTCGTCCCGCGCAACCTGCATACCGACGCGATCGACGGCGTGATCAAGGTCGATGCGGGAGTCGCCAAGGACATGGCCCGCCGCGCCGCGCGCGAGGAAGGCATGCTCGTCGGCATTTCCTCGGGCGCGACTCTGGCCGCGATTCTGCAGAAACTGCCGGATCTCCCCGAGGGGGTCCGTATCCTGGGGTTCAATTATGACACAGGTGAGCGCTATCTGAGCGTCCCGGATTTTCTTCCCGAAAGCTGAGGCACTGGAATTAACGCCGGATTAACGCTAGGCTCCCCGAGTCGGGGAAAACGTCGTTTCCGGGGGGAACTTCGTGCGCAATGCAATGATCCTGGTGAGCGTCATGCTCGCCATTTATCTGGGGTGGCCGCTCGCTTTCGGGGGGAAGCAGCGCGGGCTGGAAACACCGGCCGAGGCGCGCGGTGTGGCGGCCACCCCAGTTTTCGCTTCGAAACCCGTGCGAACGGCCGCGCTGGCCGCCAAGCCGTCGGCACCCAGCCGTCCGGAGAGCTGCTACAAGCGCTATCAGCGCGAAGTGAAGCTCTGCACAGGGGCCACCACCGCCGCGGCCTGCAAGCTCGGCGCGGCCGATCATTGGGACATGTGCGAGGCGACCGGATTCTGGCCGGACTGAGCGCGCGCCGGATGCACTGATCCGAGCCCTGCGGCGTTTCGGCGTCGCAATGGTTCCAACTGCGCGTCTTCTGCGTTATGGGCGGCGACCCCATGGCGACCGTCCCTTCCCTTCCCACCGCCGGAGCATTCTCCGTCCGCGTGCCGCCCGTGCTGGTGGCATTGCTCGGCCTCGTCACGCTCGCGGCAATCGCGCTGCCCCTGTGGCTGGTGACGCACACCCCGCGCACGGTGGTGCACAAGCGCGCGCCGGTACAGGTGTCGCACCGGGTGGTACCCAAGACCGAGCTGCCGGAAGTGGAGCCGGTCGAGCTCCAGGTCGTCACCCCTGACGACGCGCGCGCCTGGAATGCGTCCATCCCCTTCTCGAACCTGCCCAATCCGGCGGCGCGGCCGTTCAGCATCTACGGCCCCGAGGACAGCCGCGCGCGCGCCGTCGATTGCCTTGCCGCCGCGGTCTATTACGAGGCGGGCGACGATGCCGTGGGCGAGCGCGCGGTCGCGCAGGTGATCATCAACCGCGCACGCCACCCCGCTTTCCCCAAGACGATCTGCGGCGTCGTGTTCCAGGGCTCGGAGCGCTCGACCGGCTGCCAGTTCACCTTCACTTGCGACGGCGCGATCCTGCGCTATTCGCCCAGCGCCGCCGCCTGGGAACGCGCGCGCTACATCGCCCGCACCGCCCTGAACGGCTCGGTCTACAAGCCGGTGGGCCATGCGACGCACTATCACACCGACTGGGTCGTGCCCTATTGGAGCGCCAGCCTCGAGAAGATCACCGAGGTGCACACGCACCTCTTCTTCCGCTGGACCGGCTGGTGGGGCACGCCGCCGGCCTTCAACCGCACCTATGCCGGGATCGAGCCCAATATCGCGCTGATGGCGCGCCTGTCGCCCGGCGCCTTCCAGAGCGATCCCACGCTCGAAGCGCTGCTGCCCGGCGCGGTGGGGACCGATGGCGCCTTTGTCGATCCCGCATCGATCCCGCAGAGCGCCGTGCCTGCGCCGATGGCGGCCGAGGGTGGCGACTCGAACAACTTCATGCTCACCTTGCCCAAGGCGATGAACCCGGACGCGTTCGCGGCGCTGGCCATCCGCACCTGTGGCGAGCGGCCCTATTGCAAGTTCATGGCCTGGGCGGACGCGAAGCAGACTCCGGCCAGGCTGCCGCTGTCCAGCGCCCAGGTCTCGACCATGTCGTTCAGCTATCTGCGCGACGAGACGCAAGGCTTTGCCAAGGCGCTGTGGAATTGCGGCCAGTTCCGCCGCCCGAGCCCGGTCCAGTGCATGCGCACGCAGGTCCCGGCCGAAGCGGCACCCGCCGCCACCGCCGTCGCCGCGCCGCTCCCCGGCGCCACGCCCCCGGTCGCGCCCGCGCCGCTCGCCGGCGTCCGCCGCAAGATCGACGCGGTGCCGCCGCCCGCCGGCGCCCCCGCCGAGGGCAAGGGCGCGGTGAGCTTCACCCTGCCCGCGCCCAAGCCTTCGCCGACGCCCCGGCCGACGCTCGAGCCGCGTTAATCGACTCGGGCGGCGAGCGCCCGGGCCAGCGCCAGGGCGGAATCGAGAGGAACATCGCTCACATCGGGGCGATGCCAGCCGCTCGCGCCGGCCGTATCCACCCGCACCGTCGCGACGCCCAGCCGGCGTTGCAGCCAGCTGCGCCGCACGGTCAGCGTCTGGATCGACTCGATGGGCACGATCCAGTCGCGCTGCGAAAGCACGCCGCGCATCACCTGCAGGCTGGTCTCGCGCAGCGCATAGCGGTGCCGGGTGCGCTGGAAGAGCGCGACGACCACCGGCGCGGGCGCGAGCAGCAGCCCCCACCAGAGCGGCGACAGGAAGAAGCCGCCAATGCCCAGGACCAGCACGATCGGCAGCCCGTCGCGGATCGCGGAGCGCAGGATATGGGCCCGCGCCACCGGCCGCAAACCCGGGCGCTGGAAGGGAGGAAGCGGCGTGGCGGCGATCACCCGCTCAGCCTCCTCGGCGGTGGCGAACGGTGCCATTTCCTCACGGCCCGACCGATCGACGCTTCCACCAAGCGTCTGCACTTCCACGATATTCCAGCCCATCCGCCCGCTGATCGCACCCCGGCGGATCAGGCCCAGCTGGATGCGGCGATCGGCGATGACGGTCTCGGAGCGGGTGAGCAGCCCCCGGACCCGGCGGAAACGGCCCGGCTCATGGGTCAGGGTGAAGCCATAGTCCTTGAGCAGCGTGCGCACCACGCCCGCGACCACGCTCAGCATCAGGGCCGCCGCCAGCACCAGCAACAGCGCAAAAATGCTGAACCGGGCGAAGGCGAAGCGCTCGGCCTCGCCGAACAGCCTTTCCCAGTCGAGCTGCAGCACCCGGTCGAGCGAATGGATCACGCCCAGGATCGCCGCGATCCAGATCATCGAGAAGCCGAACACGCCGCCCAGCAGCACCCGGCCGAGCGACATGGCGAAGACGATACGACGCTCGGGCTCGGGCTCGGGCGCCGCCGGCGCCGCGGCATCGGCGCGCGTTTCGAGGGCCGGCGGATGGCCGCGCAGCAGCGCGCGCAGACGCTCCGCCTCGGCCATGGAGACGCTGTCGAGCCTGGCTTCCTCGGCTTCCCCGCCGCCCGTCTCGAGCCTGACCACCGCCAGCCCGAAGATGCGGGCAAAGGGGCTGCGCTCGATCGACACGTCCTGGATCCGGCCGCGCGGGATCGAACGGCGCCGGCGCTGGAGAACGCCGTGCTGGATCAGCACTTCCTCCGCCCCGATCCGATAGCTGAAGCTCCACCAGCCCAGCCAGGTGTAAAGCATCACCGCCGCGGCGATCGCCGCAAAGGCGGCCAGAGCCAGCGCCGGATGGAACTCACGCCCCGCAAAGCCGAGAATCAGCGGCGGGACGATGACCGTGGAAGGCGCGCGCTTCACGAAGCGCATGATCACGGTGAGGATGTGGAGCCGGCGGGGCCCGGCGCCGGGATCAGTCATGCCGCGCGCTGCCGATGCGCTCGCGGATCGCGTCGCGGATTTCCTCGGCGGTCGCGCGGGCGATACCGGGCAGGATCACGACATTGGCATCGGTGCCCGCCGTGTGAAGGACGAGCGTTGCCACCCCGAACAGCCGCTCGAGCACGTCCTGCGCCACGTCGATATGCTGGACGCGCAGCGTCGGGACGATCGTGTGCACGCGCGTCCACAAGCCATGCGCGACATGGAGCTCGCCGCCGGTGAAGGCATAGCCCCAGCGCCGCCAGCGCCGCCCCGGCGCGAAGCCCGCGATCCACAGCGCGACCGGCAGCACGGGCGCGAGGATCGCTCCCGGCATCGGCAGCTCCGGCACGAAGAATTCGCCCGCGACCGCCGCCGCGAGCAGGAACAGCGCGGTGCGGACAGCGCGCAGGCGGATTACGTGAAGCTGCCCGCGCTCGAGCGGCAGCAGCGGAACGATGGCCAAGGTCATGGAAGGAGTATCACCGAGTGTCTTACTTCACTCAAGCACTAGCTGTGCCGAGGCGGGCAAGGTTTCCGAGATTCGCGCAAATACGCCAGGCGGCCTTTCCCGCCGACAGGTCGCTTGCCTTCCGCGGCGCGACACTGCCGCTCCGGGACCGAATTTCGAGAGCACCCATCACATAATTGGGCGCAAATGAAGTATAGACCGAAGAATGTTCACGCATATGTGCAGCAATTTGCGATACCATCCATGGTTTTACAACGGCCATCGCAGAAGAAACCGGAATAATCTCGGCCTTGCGGAAAAATCCGATACGGATGTTTTCCAGATGCATTCAATTGACTCGCCACCGCACCTCGCTTGGCTTTCGCCTTCGAAACGATTACCTTGCGGCATCGGGATGTCGAGGGGGAGAATCGCGTGTCCGAGCCGCCACCAACACGCAAGCTCACCATCATCGCCAAGGATCCCGGGCTGCGCCTGGGGCCGAAGGGGCCGATGGCGTTCGTGGAAGTCAGCGTCCCGGCGGAGATCCTCGCCAAGGGGCCGACCGGCTACCGGATCAAGGTCGTCGACTATAACGCGACCGAGCGCCGCACCTATCTGGACGAGCAGGAATATCAGACCCGCGACGGCACGCTGATCGATCCGTTCGCGCCGCTCCCCGGCGAAACGCGCGAGGATCCGGCCTATCAGCATCGCCTGCTGGCCGATCCGAATTTCCATGCGCAGAACGCCTATGCGATCGCGATGCGCACGCTGGGCGCCTTCGAGCGCGCCCTGGGACGACGGGTGAGCTGGAGCTCCGGCGGCCACCAGCTCCACATCGCGCCGCACGCCTTCGCCCAGGCCAATGCCTTCTACTCCGAGCCCGATCGCGCGCTGATGTTCGGCTATTTCTTCCGCCGCGACGGGAAACCGGTCTTCACCTGCCTGAGCCACGACATCGTTGCGCACGAGACCGCGCATGCCCTGCTCGACGGGCTGCGCTCGCGCTTCACCGAGCCTTCCGGGCCCGACCAGGCGGCCTTCCACGAGGGTTTCGCCGATATCGTCGCCCTGCTCTCGATCTTCTCGCTCAAGCCCGTCGTCGCCGCGGCGATCGGAGAGGACGGGCGCTTCGCCGACGCCGATCGCACCATCCGGCTGGTTTCGGTCAGCAAGCTGACCGCCGAGGCGATCCGCGAATCGATCCTGCTCGGCGTGGCCCGCGAAGTTGGCGAGGCGCTCGAGACCGGCCAGCGCGGCGCGCTTCGCCGCTCGGTCGGGCTCACGCCCGAGGCGGTCCATCTGCTTCAGGGCGAAGTGGAGGAGCATGCGCGCGGCGAGATCCTCGTCGCGGCGATGATGAACGCCTTTGTCGCCTTGTGGAGCGATCGGATCGCCCAGCTCGGGCGCTTCGCGGGCGACAGCTACAATCTGGATGCGGTCGTCGAGGAGGGCGCGAAGCTGGCCGGGCACCTGCTCAACATGGCGATCCGCGCCCTTGATTACTGCCCGCCGACCGATCTCGATTTCGGCCAGTATCTCAGCGCGTTGCTCACCGCCGACCGCGAGCTCGTCCCCGAGGACGAATGGGGATATCGCGCGGCGATCCGCACGATGTTCGAGCGCTACGGCATCCACGCGCAAGGCGCCGCCTGCGATGCGGAAGGGTGCTGGCAACGCTATCCCGCCGACGGCGCGCTGACCTATGCCCGTTCGAACTATCAGGCGATGACGCGAAGCCGCGACGAGCTGTTCCGCTTCCTGTGGGAGAATCGCGAGGCGCTGGACCTGAGCGCCCGCGCCTATTCCGAAGTGATCTCGATCGACCCGGCAAGCCGGATCGGCCCCGACGGTATCGCCCTGCACGAGACGGTCTGCCAATATGTGCAGCGCGCCGACCTGTTCGGCGCCGAGTTCAAGGCCGTGCTCGGCGCCGAGCGCCCGGAGGGGATGCGGAGCAGCGATCGCTACACCGCCTATGGCGGCGGCGTGCTGATCCTCGATCAATATGGCCGGGTGAAATATCACATCGCCAACCGGCTGGAGGACGCGGAGCGCCAGCTGAGCCGCGCGCAATATATGGTCGATACCGGGCAGATCGGCGCGCCGGCGGCACCCGACCGGCTCCGCTTCGCGGTCCTTCACCAACAGCGCATGGGAGCGTGAATATGTCCGCAGCTCCGGAAACCGCGACGATCTATGCCTATCAGGTCGGCTTTGGCGACTGCATCCTGGTGCGCTTCACCTATCCCGGCGGCAGCCTCCGCCACATGCTGATCGACTTCGGCACGACCGGCCTGCCCGAGCATGCCGAGAAGACGCAGATGCTCGAGATCGCCCGGGACATCGAGGGGAAGGTCCGCGAAGGCGACTCCGGCCGGCGCCTCGACGTGCTGGTCGCCACGCATCGCCATGCCGACCATATCAGCGGCTTCGCGACCAATAATGGCGCGGGATCGGGCGACGTGATCCGCGCGCTCGATCCGCGCTTCATCGTCCAGCCCTGGACCGAGGCGCCCGAAGCCCCCGTCGATTGGGAGGGTCCCGAGGCCAACGTCACCGGGCAGGCATTGCGGCAGCGCCGCGCGTCGCTCCAGGCCATGGAGGATGCAGCCGGCGCGCTGGTAGCGTTCGCCGACGCCCAGGCAGGCCAGCTTCCCAAGGCGTTGGGCGAGCAGCTCCGCTTCATCGGGCAGGACAATCTCTCGAACCGATCGGCGATCGACAATCTGCAGGCGATGCCTGGCGAGAAACGCTATGCCTATCATGGCTGCGACCTGGGGCTCGCCTCGGTGCTGCCGGGTCTGGACGTGCATGTCCTGGGCCCGCCCACGCTGCGGCAGACGGACACGATCCGGAAGCAGCGCTCGAGCGATCCCGACGAGTTCTGGCAGCTCGCGCCGAAGCGCCTGGGCGACGCGCTGGCCCTTGGCGGCGAGGACAGGCTGCTTTTTCCCAATGCCAAGCACCGGCTGCGCTCGAAGCCGCTTCTCGAGCATCGCTGGCTTCAGGAGCGGATCGATACCGCCAATACGGAGATGCTGGTCGGACTGGTGCGGGCGCTCGACGCGCAGATGAACAACACCAGCGTCATCCTGCTGCTCAAGGCAGGCTCCAAGACCTTGTTGTTCCCCGGCGATGCGCAGATCGAGAACTGGGCCTATGCGCTGCAATCGGACATGGCGTCGCTGCTCGACGACGTCGATCTGTACAAGGTCGGCCACCATGGCAGCCGCAACGCCACCCCGCGCAGCATGTGGCGCCGCTTCACCAAGAAGTCGGACAGCCGCGGCCCGGGCCGACTGACCTCGGTGCTGTCGACCAAGCACGGCAAGCATGGCAGCGAGGATCGCAAGACCGAAGTGCCGCGCCGCACGCTGGTCACCGAACTCGATGCGCAGTCGAATCTCTATTCGACCGAGGCACTCGCGCCGGAGAAGCTCTATCAGCAGGTCGTGCTGGACCTGCGCTAGGGTCACGACTCAATCAGCAAAGCCCGTCATCCCGCGCAGGCGGGGCGGCTCCTAGCGCTGATACATCAGGATCGCGATCACGATCGTTACGCCGATGATCGCCCAGAGCGCCAAAGCCTGCAGAATGCCGCGCAGGTCGATGCGCTGGGCCGACAATGCCCTGAGCGCGAGGATCAGCGCCCCGAGCAACAGCAGCAGCTGGAGGATGCGCCCATCGCTCATATCGCGATCTCCATGCCGTCGAAACCCGGCTCGACCCCGGCGGGAAGTGTCGCGACGAGCGTCGCATAGTCCATCGAATTGTCCATATGGGCGAGCAAGGTGCGCCGCGGCGCCAGCTCCTGTACCCAGCCCAGCACGGCATCGAGATGCGCATGCGTGGGATGCGGCGACCGGTGGAGGCAATCGGCCACCCAAAGGTCCAGATCCTGATACAGAAAACGCATATCCTCCGTCATCTCGTTGAAATCTATGGCATATGCCATGGATTTCCCATTACTGTCGAAGCGCAGCCCCGCGGAGCTTATCCCGCCATGCGGCTGGTCCACGACCCGGATATGGATATCGCCGATCCGGATCGCATCGGGCAGCGGCTCCATCGCCACGGTCGGCCGGTAGAGGCTGCTGCCCCGGAAGGCATAGGCGAAGCGTTTCTCGAGCTGCGCCAGCGTGAAGGGCCGGGCCAGGCCGCGCACGGGCGCCCCCTGCCGCGCGTGCATGATCTGCCGCAGGTCGTCGATGCCGTGGCAATGATCGGCATGATCGTGCGTCCAGATCACGGCGTCGAGATCGCTGAAGCCGGCCGCCAGCGCCTGCTCGCGAAAGTCCGGGCTGGTGTCGATCAATATCCGGGTCGTCTCGGTCCACACCAGCGCCGAAGCGCGGGTGCGCCGGTTCCGGGGCTCGGCCGGATCGCAGCTGCCCCAGTCGTTCCCGATCCGCGGCACGCCGGACGAAGTGCCGGAGCCGAGGATGCGCAGCTTCATGCCAGCGTCTTGGCGAACAGCTTGTGGAAATTCGCGCGGGTGGCCTCGGCCAGCGCCCCGGGATCCTCGCCGCGCAGGCCGGCGAGGAAGCGGCACGTGTCGGCGACGAAGGCCGGCTCCCCCGTCTTCCCCCGATGCGGCACCGGGGCGAGGAACGGCGCGTCGGTCTCGATCAGCAGGCGATCCAGGGGCAGCCGCGCCGCGGTCGCCTGCAGGTCATGCGCATTCTTGAAGGTCACGATGCCCGAGATCGAGATGTAGAAGCCCAGCTCGAGCGCGATGTCGGCGAACTCCCGGCTCGCGGTGAAGCAATGGATCACGCCGGGGAACGCTCCCTTCGCCATCTCGTCGCGCAGGATCTCGGCGGTATCCGCCTCGGCATCGCGGGTATGGACGATCAGCGGCAGCTGCGTCTCGCGGCAGGCGGCGATGTGCGCGCGGAAGCTCGCGCGCTGGCGATCGCGATCGCTATGGTCGTAATAATAATCGAGCCCGGTCTCGCCGATGCCGACGACGCGCGGGTGGCCCGCCTTCTCGATCAGTTTCGACGCGTCGATCTCGGGATGGGCGTCCGCCTCGTGCGGATGGATGCCGACCGATGCCCAGACGTCGCGCTCGCGTTCGGCGACGCCGATCACTTCGTCCCATTCGCGCTCGCGGGTCGAGATGTTGAGCATCGCGACCACGCCGGCCGCACGGGCGCGCGCCAGCACCTCCGGCTGCTGCTCGCCCAGGCCCTTGTAGATCAGGTGGCAATGGCTGTCGGCGAGGTTCACGCGTCTTCCTTCAGCTCCAGGCGCGGGAAGATGGGAGTCGGCGCGGCGATGCGGAAGTCCGGATCGCCCTCCGGCCCCAGTTGCGCGAGCAGCTTCTCCGCCGAACCCGGCACCACCGGCGCGATCGTGACGGCAAGACGCCGGATCGCGCGCAGCAGCGTGCCGAGCACGGCGTGCATCCGCTCGGGATCGGTCTTGCGCAGCCCCCAGGGCGCCTGCGCGTCGATATACTGGTTGCAGGCGAACACGCCGGTCATCCACAGTTCGACGCCCTGGCTGAGCGCCAGATCCTCGAAGGCGCGGGTGAAGCCGGCACAGGCGGTGTCGACCTCGGCAAGCAGCACCGCATCCGCCTCCTCGGCGCGCCCGGCCTCGACCTGCCCTTCGCAATTCTTGGCGATGAAGGCGAGCGTGCGCTGGGCGAGGTTGCCGAAGCTGTTCGACAGATCGGCATTGGCGCGGGTGACGATCGCTTCGTCGCTGAACGTGCCGTCATTGCCGAAGCTCACGTCGCGCAGCAGGAAATAGCGCAGCGCGTCGACGCCGTAATATTCGGCCAGCGCCATCGGATCGACGACATTGCCGACCGACTTGGACATCTTCTCCCCGCGATTGAGCAGGAAGCCGTGCCCGAACACCTGCTTCGGCAGCGCGATCTTCGCGGACATCAGGAAAGCCGGCCAATAGACGGTGTGGAAGCGGACGATGTCCTTGCCGATCAGGTGGATGTCCGCCGGCCAGTAGCGCGCCAGCCGCTCGCTGTTGTCGGGATAGCCCGCGCCGGTCAGGTAATTGGTCAGCGCATCGACCCAGACGTACATGACGTGCCCGGGCGAGCCCGGCACCGGCACGCCCCAGTCGAAGCTGGTGCGCGAGACCGACAGGTCCGCCAGCCCGCCCTCGACAAAGCGCAGGATCTCGTTGCGGCGCGATTCCGGGCGGATGAAGTCGGGGTTGGCGGCATAGAGGTCGAGCAGCGGCTGCTGGTATTTGGACAGGCGGAAGAACCAGGTCTCCTCCGCGGTCCACTCCACCGGCGTGCCCTGGGGCGAGAGCTTCACGCCCCCTTCCCCCGCGACCAGCTCCTTCTCCTCGTAGAACGCCTCGTCGCGCACCGAGTACCAGCCTTCATAGCGATCGAGATACAGGTCGCCGGCATCGGCCATCGCCTGCCAGATCGCCTGGCTCGCCTTGTAGTGATCGGCCTCGGAGGTGCGGATGAAGCGATCGCACGAGATATCAAGCTTCTCGGCCATTTCACTGAAATAACTGGACATCTCGTCCGCAAGCTCACGCGCGGTCATGTCGCGCTCGCGCGCCGTCTTGACCATCTTGAGGCCATGCTCGTCGGTGCCGGTCTGGAAAAAGACGTCGCGGCCCTGCTGGCGCTGGAAACGGGCGATCGCGTCGGCCGCGATCATCTCATAGGCATGCCCGATATGCGGGCGGCCATTGGGATAATGGATCGCAGTGGTGATGTAGAAGGGCTCGGCCATCCGGCGCATCTAGAGCCTGGGCGCGGCACATGCTAGTCTCGGGTTGCACCACGCGGCGGAGGAAACCCATGCGGATCGCGGCACTCGCGGCAGTCCTGATCGCCACGCCGGCCATGGCCCAGCAGGCCTCGCCGGAGATCAAGGCCCAGCTTGCAAAGGGAGAGGAAGTCGAAAGCCTCACCGAAGGCGACCTGAACGGCGACGGCCGGCCCGATGCGGTGCTGATCGGCCGCGGCGAGGAGACGCGGACGGCGAAGGCGATGCTGCGCACCGGCGGCCGCCTCGTGACAGTCGGCACGCTCAGGCTCGACACCGATCCGCTCGGCGGCGCCGAAGTGAGCATCGCCAAGGGCGTGCTCAAGATCACCGACCTGGTCGGCGGCACGACCGCGGTGAACACCGTCTATCGCTATCGGCTGGTGCCCGGCCCCAGCCCCCGCATGCGGCTGATCGGCCTGGACGCCACGCTCTACAGCCGCACCTATGCGCATGACGGCCGTGCGATCAGCTGGAACCTGCTCACCGGCGACTACCTCACCCGCGACATGAAGCTCAGCAAGAAGGGCGGCGATGCCGCCTATGACCCGATCCTCGAGAAGAAGAGCAAAAGGCCCAGCAAGCCGCTCTACATGGAGGACACGCCCGATCCCAACGAACTGCTGGGCTGGGGCGGCGGCTAGGAGACTCAGCCGAACAGCTTCTCGGTCGGCACCGGCGCATCGCCGATCGCCACGCCGGTCCGGCGTTCGTGCACCTTGCGCACCGCCGCGGCGATCTCCTTGTCGATCGCTTCCTTTTCCCTGGGCGGCAGTTTCTTGTAATCCTCTTCGGAGAGGTCATGCTGCTTGAGCACCGCGTCGCGGGCGCGCTGCTCGGGCGTTTCGCTCGCGGCCTTCTTGAAGGCCTCCAATATCGCATCGAAGCTGGTGCCGCCCGATCCGTTGGCGGCGGCCGGCTGCGCGGTCGCATTGCCGCCGATGCCCGAAATGCCCGTGATCGCGCTCATCGATATCCCCTCTCGCTCCAGGGCGGAAATAGAGCGATCTGCCTAAGACGGCGTTAAGTACGCCCCAGCCGCGCAAGAATGCCGCCCATCTCGAACACCGTGGCCGAGGCATCGAGCGACAACCCCGTCGCCGCGCCTCCCAGCTCGCGCGCCGCGGCATAGGCATCGAGCGCCGTGCGCAGCGCATCTCCGGAAAGGGCCTTTGCCCGTTCGGCGATGAAGCTCGGCGCGCGCTCGAGAAACGCCTCGTAGCGCGGTTGCGCGGCCTTTGCGCCAAGCTGCTTGGCGAGGCGCGCACGGATCAGGTTGGAAGGATCCCCGGTATCCGCCAGTGCCGCCATCTCGGTCTCGATCGATGCGATGTCGAGCCCCGCAAAGCCGAGCGCCCGGCCCGGCGAGCCTTCGCCCGCCCTGACCAGCGCGGCGATCTCGCCTGCCGTGGCGTCGGGCAGCTGCACGCGCAGGATCTCCGCCACACCCCCGTCGCCCAGCGCCTCGAAACGCAGCAGCCGGCAGCGCGAGCGGATCGTCGGCAGCAGCCGGCCGGGCGCATGGCTGACGAGCAGGAAGATCGTCCCCGCCGGCGGCTCCTCGAGATTCTTGAGCAGCGCATTGGCGCCGCCGCGCTCGAGATCGTCGATCGCGTCGATCACGATGACGCGACGGGAGGAAAAGCTCGGCTTGGTCGCGAACAGCGCCTGGAGCGAGCGAACCTGCGCGATCGTGATCGAGCGGGCCAGCGCTTCGTCGGGCTTGTCCGGGTCCTTGGGCAGGCGGACGAGCTCGCGATAGTCCGGATGCGCGCCCGCCTCGATCAGGTGGGCGGTCTGGCTCTCGACCGGCACCGCCCAGCCGGGCGCGAGCGAGTCGCGCCCCGCCGCCTCCGCGAGCATGCGCAGCGCCGCCGCCCTGGCGAACATGCCCTTCCCCACCCCCTCCGGCCCGGCGATCAGCCAGGCATGATGAAGGTTGCCGTTCCGCATCGCGGCGGCCAGCGCCTCGCGGGCGGGTTCGTTGCCGATCAGGGGCATATTGGCACCTTAGCCATAACCGTCACTCCGGCGAAAGCCGGGGTCTCGGGCAATGGCGGGAAAAGAGCCGCACGCGATCCCGGCCTTCGCCGGGATGACGGCTAGAAGCCGAACAGCGACCAGAAGCCGCGCCAGGCGCGGCCGAAGAACCCCGCCTCGCTCACATCCTTCTCCGCCACCAGCGGCACGGTCTGCGACGGCAGGCCGGGCGAATCGACCACCAGGTCGGCGATATGGTCGCCTGCCTTGAAGCCGGCCTGGACCGGGCCATTATAGACGATGCGCGCCTGCATCTCGGGCGCGGTGCCGGCGGGAACCGTGGCGGTCAGGTCGCGCGGGGCGACCACGCCGACGCTGCCCGACGTGCCGCCCTGCACCTGCACCTCGCCCACCTTGCGGCCCTTCTTGACGAGCGGGCGGGCCTGCCAGGCGCGGAAGCCCCAGTTCATGAACTTCACCGATTCATCGGCGCGGCCATTATAGGTGGTGAGCCCGGCCACCACCATCACCAGGCGGCGGCCATTCTGCTCGGCCGAACCGGTGAAGCCATAGCCGGCCTCGTCCGTATGGCCGGTCTTGAGGCCGTCGGCGCCCTGCACCCGGCCGAGCAGCGGGTCGCGGTTCGCCTGGGTGATGTCGGCGCCGGCGCCCAGCGTCTTGCCCCAGGTGAAGCTCGTGAGCGAATAGAATTGCTTGTAGAGGTCCGGATGATCCTGGATCGTCGCCTTGGCGAGATGCGCCAGGTCGCGCGCAGTGACATAGGTCACGCCATTGTCGGGCCAGCCGTTCGAAGTGCCGAAATGGCTGTTGGTGAGCCCCAGGCGCTTGCCCGCCTCGTTCATGCGCTGGACAAAGGCTTCCTCGGTACCGGAAATACCTTCCGCGAGCACGACGCAGGCATCGTTGCCCGAAAGCGTGACGATGCCCTTCAGCAGGTCGGAAACGGTCGGCTTCTGGCCGACGCTGAGGAACATGGTCGAGCCCTGGCTATGCCATTTCTTCCAGGTCTCCGGCGTCACCTCGATCTGCTTGTCGAGCTTCAACTCGCCCTTCTTGATCAGGTCGAAGGCGACATAGACCGTCATCATCTTCGCCATCGAGGCCGGCGGCATCCGCCGATCGGCATCCTTGGCGTAGAGCACCGCGCCGGAGGACATGTCCTCCATATAGGCGATCGGCGCCGGCGTATCGAACGGCGGCGGGCCTGCGGCATTCGTGGACTGGGCGGCGGCAAGCGCCAGGAACGATGCGGCAAGCAACTTCTTCATGTGATTCGTCCGGCCTTTCAGTTGGCTTGGACGCGCGCATCTCCATAGCCCGCGCCCGCGGCGCGCCGCCGTGCCGCTTCGGCCTCACTCGCCGTGGCGAAGGGACCGAGCTGGACGCGATGGAGCCCGCCACCCGGCTTTACGAAGCCTCCTAGGCTTTGGGCAAGCGCCTGTGCACGGCTGGCGTTAGAAAGTGCGGCGACCTGCACGATAAATCTGCCGCCGGCAGCCGGGCGCGCGGGCGCCGGTGCCGGGCGCACGGGCACCGGACGCGGCGCGGCGGTGGGGCGTGGCGGGCTATAGGCCGGCGCGGCGACGCTCGGTGCGCGCGGAACGGCGCCAGCATGGCCAGAGGCGCCGGGGAGCCGCTTGCGCAATGCGGTGAGCAATATCTGGGGCGCGTCGGCTCGATCGCCGGCCGGCCGGCCGGCCTGGAGCGCGGCCTTGTCCATCGCCGGCGGGTTCACCGTGCGGATCCGCACGCCGATCGAGTCGCCGCTCGCACCGAGCAGCCGCGCCGCGCCCGCCGACAGGTCGATGGGATGATCGGCGCCGGGATCGGTGCCGGTGACCAGCACCAGGATCGTCCTGCCGGTGTCGAGCGACGTAACCTCGACATAGCTATTGGCCGGCAGCGAGCGATGCACCGCCACCACCGACTGGTCCATCGCGCCGCCACCGCTCACCGGACGGACGCCGGCATAGCCGATCTCGTCATAGCGCGGCGTCTCGCCCAGCGCGGGCTGGGACGAGCCGCTGGGGCCCGCCGCGCCGGCGGCGGGATCGGTAAAGCCGTCGGGCACCACCGTCGCGACTTGCGGCGGGGGCGCCTGGCGAGGCCGGGACGGCTCCTGCCGCGGCGTGGGCGCGACCTGGATCTTGCGGGCGGGCGGGCTGCCTGGAACGGCATAGGACGCGCCGGGGGTGTCCGATTGCGGCGCGGCGGGTGCGGGATCCGCCCATTGCGGCTGCGGCTCGGGTTCGGGTTGCGCCGCTGCCGGCTCGGGGGCCGGCTGCGGTTGCGGCTGCACGCGGGCGGGCCGCGTCCGGATCGTGCCGTCGGCGGCGCGCCAGGTCTCGGCGGACTGGTCGTCCGGCTGGGACTGCGGCCCGCCATAGGCCTGCGCGCCGACAGAGCCCTGCCGCTGCAGGGGTTGGGCATGGCTCGGAGCTCCCCCGCCAAGGGCCAGGAGCGAGAGCGCGAAGATGCTAGCGTTCGACCTCATCGGCGAGCAGGCCTACCGACAAAGCGTAAAAATTCGAGCAATTATAGTCGAGGATCACGCGATAATTGCCGGTGAGCAGATAGCCGGTCTTGCCGGGCCCGTCGGGCTCGAGCAGCGTCGCCTGGATATTGTCGCCCGGCCAGGCGCGCGTCTGCGGCACCAGGCCGAGCGCCCGCCACTCCGCCATCGTCTTCCAGCGGCTGTGCCGCTCGAACACGCGCGGGCAGCGCGGGGACCTGGTCTTGTTGGCCAGCGCGGCGCGGTTCAGATTGGCCGGCACGCTCACTGCGAATCCCCAGGGCTGGCCCTTGCGCCAGCCGGCGTTGACGAAATAATTGGCGATCGAGGCGAGCGTGTCGGGCTCGCTCGCCCAGATATCGGCCATGCCGTCGCCATCGCCGTCCCGGGCGAGGCGGAGATAGACCGAAGGCAGGAACTGCGGCCCGCCGAACGCCCCGGCCCAGCTGCCGACCAGCTTCTCGCGCGGCACGCCGCGATCGATCATCTTGAGCGTGGCGATGAACTCGCCGGCGAACAACTCGCGGCGGCGCCCCTCATAGGCCAGGCTGGCGAGCGCGCGGGGCAGGTCGAAATTGCCCATCACCCGGCCGTAATTGGTCTCATGCCCCCAGATCGCGACCATGATCGATTCGGGCACGCCGGTCTCGGCCTCGATCCGGCGCAGGCGGGGGCGCTGGCGCTGATAGGCGGCGCGACCCTGGCTGATCCGCGCGGCATCGACATGCGCGCGGCGATAGGGCTCGAAATTGGAGATGGGCGCGTTGGGCGCGGTCTCCGGCTGCTGCCGGTCCAGCTGCACCACGCGCGCATTGTAGGTGAGCGTCGGGATCACCGAATCGATCGTCCGCCGGCTCACGCCCTCGGCCGCGGCCTGGCGCGAAAGCTCGCCCAGATAGGCCTGGAACCCGCTCTCATCCTGCGCGATCGCGGGTGCGCCCACCGGCGCCGCCGCGATCACGGCCACGCCAAGCGCCAACAGGCTACGCATTACGCCACTCGATCCCCGCATGCGCTTTTTGTGCCACAGGGCAGCCGGATGCAGAACCCCCCGCCATCCGCTTTCGTCAACAAATTGTAGCGGATCGTCGCGGATCGCATTAGCGCAGGCAGCGACGCGGAGAGGTGGCCGAGTGGTTTAAGGCAGCGGTCTTGAAAACCGCCGTGCGCGGAAGCGTACCGTGGGTTCGAATCCCACCCTCTCCGCCAGTCCTTGCTTCAGGGCCTCGCATCGGCTCGGACGGTCGTTCGGCCTTGCGAACCCTGACGGGTTCGAACTGTCTCCGCCACGCTCCGCCACTTGCCGCCGCCATGTGGATGGAAAGCAGGATCAGCGTCCGGTCCGCCTGAGGAACGTGTCGGGTGGAAGGCCGACGACCTGCCTGAACTGGTTCGTCATATGCGCCTGGTCGCTATAGCCGAGCTGCTGGGCGATCTCCGCCCATCGGCGTTCCTGCTGCCCCATGCGCATCGCGGACATCGCGCGGATCTGGCGCCTGATCCAGACCAGGCTGACGCCCACCGAGTCATGGAACAATGCTTCCAGGGTGCGAACCTTCAGCCCACATGCGTTGGCGATGGCGGGAATCGGGAGTTCCGGCTGCCTCCAGCACGCCTCAAGGATCCGCTCCACCAAAGCAGTTCTCGGTGCGCGATGCGTGGGCAGATTCACGATCGCTTCGAACAACGCCATTGCCGCGATGTCGAAATCGTCCCTCGACATGCAAGATCGCGCCCATGCCGGACTGAGCGACGGGTGCACGGAATCCGCCGGTATCTCCAAATTCCTTATCCTGGCGACCGGATGCAAGGAAAAGGAGTGAAATCCGCCCGGCTTGAAACGGAGCCCCGCAATGCGGCCCGAACCGGAAAGCACATGGCGTTGACGCTCCGTCTTCACGCCCGCCACGAAGGCGCTTTCGCCCATCAACACCAAGTTGACGCAAGGCATGGCGACAATGTCCAGCGGCAGCGTGGTCTCCCGCGGCACCTGCCATTCCGCGATCCAGAGATGATCCAGATAGGGCCGCAGCGACAAGGGCGGCGAATAGCGTTCCATCCGCAGAAATCGCGGTTCGGAGGCGGGCTGCAATATCCCTTCATCCGTCGGGAACAGCGGCTCTGCTCGATCTGCGGAAATCTTCAATACGCACCCCGATGTTCAGCTTAACGGCGAATGGGCAGCCAGGTCAGGAGGAGTAGCTGATGCAATCGGTTTTCGAGATTGAAACGTCGCGATCCATTCCCGTGCCGCCGGAAGCGGCCTGGCGCGCGCTCATCGACCCCGAACGGATCCGGCAATACATGTTCGGAGCGCAAGTCGAAAGCTCGGGCGTCGTCGGCGGCCCCATTTCCTATCGCTACGAATGGGAAGGCAAGGTGTTCTTCGATCGCGGAACGATCACCACCTTGGATCCTCCCCGCGTGCTCGCCATGACCGTGGCGCGGGAGAGCGACTCCGGGGAAGCCGTGCCGGGCGGCCACAACACGCTCGCATTCGAAGTTCAACCCGCGCCCGGCGGATGCCGTGTTCTCGTTCGGCAAGGCAATAATCCGAGCCAGGAACTGGCCGACAGATCGAGGCAGAACTGGGATGTCGTCCTGGCGCAGCTCGAGCGCTTCCTGACATCAACGCCCGGATAGCCGATCAAAGGGTTGTGGCGTGAATCGGCGACCTCTAACGTCGATATGGTGCCCATCATCGTCGGGCAGGACTCCGGGGGACATGGGCATGCACGGAAACCGGCTCGCAACGATCGCCGCCCTCGCGCTGCTCGTGCCGGGCACCGCCCTGGCCGGTCCGTGCGAGGACAAGGCCGCCTGGGCCGCCGCCGCCCAGCCCGAGATCGAACAGGCCTTCACGCTGATGAAGGCGCAGGACAAGCCCGGCTTCGCCGCGCTGCTCCCGGCGCTTCAGAAGCGCTACGCGTCCCTCCCCGCCGCCATGCCTGCGCCCGAGCGCTGCGGCGGCGAGGTGCGCGTCTATGACGAACATCAGTATCTCGCCTATGCCGACGCCAGCAAGGCCGGCCGCGCGATCGACGGCTTTCCGGCCGGCGCCAATTTCGTGCTGACCAACCTCCATCATGCCGAGCTCGCCTATGCCGTCGGCTGGATCCAATATGAGATGAAGGACTTTGCCGGCGCCAAGGCAAGCTACGCCAAGGGGCTGGCGATCGCGCCGAACCAGCACGACCTGGCCAAGGAATATGTCGCGACGCTGCTCAGCCTCTCCGCCTATGGCGAGATGGCGCCGTTCATCGACAAGTTCCTTGCCGGCGACCGCGACATGGACGGCCCCGGCCGCGCCAATCTGATCGCGGCGAAGGGAATCGCCTTCATCGCGCTGGGCGACCTGCCCGGCGCCGCCAATGCCGCGAGCCAGGCCAAGGCGCTCGATCCGGGCAACGAATATGCCGCCCTGGTGCTCAATCTCGTCGCGCAGAAGCAGGAGGCCAACTGAACGCCCCGCCCCGCCCCGCCCTCCTCGCCGAGGCGGCGCGCGCCGAGCCTCAGTTCCCCGGCATCACCTGCCACAACGCGGAGGCGACCCCGCCCCCGCCCACGCTGAGCGGCGCGCTTCCCTCCTCGCCGTCGATGCGCAGCACCAGCATCGTGCTCAGCGCCGAGCGGCGGAAGCGCGGCTTCCGGTGATCGGAAAGTATGTCGTACACGGCCCAGCTGCCGCCGCGCGCGCTGGTCGCGTCGGCGCCGGTATCCGGCGTGGCGAGATTCCGGAAGGGCCGGGCGCGCAGTTCGGCGATCGAGAAGGTGCTGGTGAGCCGGACCGGCTCTTGCGGCAGCATTGCCGCGGACGGGGCGCGAATCTCGCCGCGCTCCAGTCCATGATAGACGATCGGCACATAGGTGGTCGGCCGCGGCCGGGCCAGCCTGCGGCCGGGAGGCGTGCGCGCGGCACCATCGGCGGCGAGCAAGGCCCTGAGATTGGGAACGATCGGCAAGTCCCGGTCGCCCGCCATCGCCGTCAGGGGCGCGGCACATGCCGCCGCGCAAAGCAGCAGACCCTTGATCATCACCAGTTTCCCCAGCAGGTGAATTGGGGCGAGAATGTCCTATCTCGCGGGCAAGCGCAATCCGCCCGCGCCGCCTTTCGGCGCGCAACGCCATCGCTGCGTCGCGAACGCTATCGCTGCGTCGTAAGTGTCTCGAAGGCTTCGGGGGTCAGCGCGGCCTGAAATTCGAGGCCCGCCTCGAAATCGCTGGACCAGACGACGCGCGCCGCGACATGCCCGATCCCGGGCAGCGCCAGCCAGATCATCGAACCGGCCTTGATCAGCGAATAGGTCTGGATGCGGGCGCCGTGCAGCGACACGTCGACCACCTTGCACAGCGCGCGATCAAGGCCGCCCCGGCCGATCTTCGCGTCGAGCGACACCGGCGCGCGCATCGAACGCCGGCGGCCAAGCTCCTCGGCCGGTTCGAATTCCGCTGCGAATGCTCGTGCTGCGCTTGCCATGACGGGCAAGCTAGCCCCGGCTGGCTAACGGCGCGTTAACGTCGTAACGCGCCGAAAGCCGGGGAAATTACTTCTTGCCGAGGTTGAGGCCGCCGAAGCGCTTGTTGAAGCGCGCGACCTGGCCACCCTGATCGAGCAGGCGCTGCGAGCCACCGGTCCAGGCCGGGTGGGCCAGCGGATCGATGTCGAGGGTCATCGTGTCGCCTTCCTTGCCCCAAGTGGAGCGGGTCTCGTACACGGTGCCGTCGGTCATCTGCACCTTGATCATGTGATAGTCGGGGTGAGTGTCTTTCTTCACGTCGAATTCCTTGGAAAGCCGCCGGTTTCCGACCGGCAGCGGAGGCGCGCGCCTAGCAGAGACGCGAGCGCCGCGCAACCTGGGGCCGCGCGGCGCCGGCAATCGGATGCGGGGCCCGCCCCGCAGCCATGGATCACGCCGAAGGCGGATCCGCGATCATCGCGGTGAACTCGCATTCGGTGGCGACTTCGCCATCGAGCATCGCGCGGCCGGCGAACTTGCAGACGCGCGAGCGCTTCTGGACGAACTCGACCTCGAGGCGGAGCAGGCAGCCGGGTTCGACCGGCTTGCGGAACTTCACGCCGTCGATCGTCATGAAATAGACGAGCTTGCCCGAACCGGCGAGGCCGAGGCTCTCCACCGCCAGCACGCCCGCCGCCTGCGCCAGCGCCTCCACCTGGAGGACGCCGGGCATGATCGGCCTTCCCGGGAAATGCCCCTGGAAGAACTCCTCGTTCATGCTGACCGCCTTGATCGCGACGATTCGCTGGTCGAGGACCAGTTCCTCGACGCGATCGACGAGCAGCATCGGGTAGCGATGCGGCAGCGCCGCCATCACCCGCTGAATGTTCAGCGGGCCCCCGGACTTCTCCGGAGCGGCGGCGGCTGCCGAAACGTCCTCGCTCACCGCGGCTCGGCGGGCTTGTTGCCGGCCGGCTTGGCGCCCGCGGGCGCCGCCGGCGCCGGAGCGGCACCCGCCGCGCGCTGCTGCTGCGCAGCCGCCTGATAGGCGCGGATCTGCTCGATCTGGGCCAGCTGCTGCTGCATCGCCAGCGTCTCGCGCGCCGGCTGCCAATCGGCCGGCGGCTGGATGCTCACGGTCGGCACCGACTTGTCGAGCTCGGCGGTGATCGCGTCGCTGATATCGGCCGAATCGGGCGCGTACATGAAGACTTCCGGCGAAAGCACGACGCTGATCTTGCGCGCGGTGACGACGCGCAGCTGCGCCGGCTCATACTGGCGCAGGATCGATTCGATCGCGAACAGCTCTGCGCGAGCGGCCGGGTTGCTCAGCTTCTGGACGTCGGTGTTCGCCGCGTTCTGGATCGCGGCGATCTTGTCGAGCACCGGGTTCTTGGCCGCCTGGGCAGCCTTGAGCTCGGCGTCGTCGACCTTCTTGTCCTTGTTGGTGTCGAGCTGCGCGAGGAGCGGCTCGGCTTCCTTCTGCGCGGCCTGGCGGCGGGCGTTGATCTGGTCGAACGCCGCCTTGTAGGTGGTCTGGATCTGCTGCTGGGCAGCGGTGAACGCCTTGCTGGAGTCGATCACGCGGACCGGGCTGGCGGTGGCGATGCCGTTGACCTGTGCGTGCGCGGGAGCCGCGACGACAAGCGCGGCGGGCGCCGCGAGCAGCGCGGCGAGAATGCGCTTCTTGGTAATCATCAGAATTGAGTCCCTACGTTGAAGGTTACAAGCTTGGTGTCGTCGCCCTTGGCGTGGAGCAACGTCTTGGCCACATCGATACGCAGCGGGCCGAAGGGCGAATTCCAGTTTACGCCGAAGCCGATCGACAGACGCGGCGAAGCGGTGTCGCCGACATAGCGCTCGAAGAAGGGCGCGATCGGCTGATTGGCGATGGCATTGATCGAGGTACCGACGCACGGCGCGGTCGCGCTCGCCGCGTAACCGACCTTGCAGGTCGTGTAATAGCCCGAATAGGTCGGGTCGGACCCGCTCACGATGTAGAGCTGATTGCCCGCCGTATCCTTGATGAAGTTGTCCTTGGGCAGCAGCGTCGGCGAGCCGTCCTTGTTGTACAGCAGGTTGCCGTTGGTATCCTTCGCCTGAGCGAACTCGATCGTCTTGCCCGGGCGGGTGATGTTGAACAGGCTGCCCGCCATGATGAAGATCGACGGGCGCAGGCCCATCTCGGCGGCGCCGGCGCCCAGCGGAATCTCCAGCTCGGCCTTGGTAAGGTAATAGGCCTTGCCGCCGATCGCGTCGTCGACGATCTGGTCGCGATCGGTGACCAGCAGCTGCGTGCCCGTGGTCGGATCGCCCGTATAGTTGATGCGCTGGACGCGCGGGCCGACGCCGCGGATGTCGAAGCCGCGGAACTGCGGCTCGCCCAGGTAGAAGCGATCGGTGATGCGCACCGGATCGATGCCCGGGCCGCTCGCCTTCTCCAGGCTGTGGATGAGGCCGCCCTCGGCCGAAACCGATGCGATGAAGCCGCCGCCGACGTTCCAATATTTGTCGGCATTGGCGCGCGCGCGCAGATAGCGCACGTCGCCGGCCAGGCCGGCGAAGTCGCCGCTCACCGACAGGCGCTGGCCGCGGGTCGGGCGGATGCGGCTGTTCAGGCTGTCATAGGTCAGCGTCAGGCCGACCAGCGAAGTGATGCGATTGCCCACCGCCTCGCAATAATAGCGGCCGGCCTTGAGCGGATCGCAGACGCCGTTCGTGTAGAAGCTCGCCTTGTCGAGCGTCACATTGTCCTGGGCGAGATAATAGCGGCCCGACAGCGTCCAATATTCGGTCAGCGGCACGCCGGCGACGACCTGGAAGCCGGTCGAGACCTGGCTGTAGGTCGTCGAGCGGTCCGAACCGATATAGTTGAACGCGTTATAGTCGCGGCGGAAGATCGTGCCGCCCAGCGCGATGTTCTTGTCGAACAGATAGGGCTCGGTGAAGCCCAGCTCGACCGACTTGGAATAGGTCGAATAGTCGACCGAGGCGGACACGGTCTGGCCCATGCCGCGGAAGTTGCGCTGGCGGATCGAGGCCTGGAGGATGAACTGCTCGAGGCTCGAGAAGCCGGCCGACAGCGTCAGCTCGCCATTGGCGCGCTCTTCCACATTGGCCTTGAGCACGATGCGATCCGGCGCCGAACCCTCGACGCGCTCGATCTCGAACTTGTCCTGGAAATAGCCGAGCGAGTTGATGCGGTCCTGCGAACGCTTGACCAGGAAAGTGTTGAAGGCGTCGCCCTCGGCCACGCGGAACTCGCGGCGGATCACCTTGTCCTGGGTCTGGCGGTTGCCGGTGATCTCGATGCGCTCGATATAGGTACGATTGGCTTCCGCGATGTGAAAGTTCATCGCCATGGTCAGCGTGTCCTTGTCACGCTGGAACTCGGGGCGCACATCGGCAAAGGCATAGCCCGCGATGCCGGCGGTCTCGCTCAGCTGCTCGACCGTGTCTTCCACGGCCTTGGCGTTGTACCAGTCGCCTTCCTTGATGCTCAGCGCCGCGGCGAGCCGCTTGTCGTCGAAGTCGCGGATCGCGCTGTCGACGCTCACCGGGCCGAATTTGTAGCGCGGGCCTTCCTCCACCACATAGGTGATGATGAAGTCCTTCTTGTCCGGCGTCAGCTCGGCGACGGCCGAGATCACGCGGAAATCGGCATAGCCGTTGGTCAGGTAGAACTGGCGCAGCTTCTGCTGGTCATAGGCCAGGCGATCCTGGTCATAGCTCGTGTTCGAGCTCATCAGGTGCGTGAGGCTCGCCACCTTGGTAGCCATCTCGCCGCGCAGCTTGCTGTCGGAGAACACGGTGTTGCCGATGATGTTGATCTGGCGGACCTTGGACTTGGGGCCCTCATGAACCTCGAAGATCACGTCGACGCGGTTCTGGTCGAGGCTGACCATCTTCGGCTCGACCACGGCGGCGAAGCGGCCCTGGCGGCGATAGAGCTCGACGATGCGCGCCACGTCGGCGCGGACCGCAGTGCGCGTGAAGATCTGGCGCGGCGCCAGCTTCACTTCCTTCTTGATCTTGTCTTCCTTGAGCCGCTTGTTGCCCTCGTAGATCACGCGGTTGATGACCGGGTTCTCGCGGATGCGGATCACCAGGTCGCCGGTCTCGACGCCCTCGATCGTCACGTCGGCCAGCAGCTCCGAGGCGAGCAGGTCCTTGATCGCCTGGTCGATCGTCTCGTTGGTATAGGCGTCGCCCACGCGCAGGCGCGTGTAGCTCATCACCGTCTCGGGCTCGATGCGCTGCGAGCCCTGGACGCGGATCGACTTGATCGTGCGCGTCACCGGAGCGGGAACGGCTGGAGCCGGAGCGGCCTGCGCTGCCGGGGGCGTGCCGGCCGGAGCCGTCTGGGGCGCAGTCTGTGCGGCCGCCATGCCCGAGAGCATGGTGCCCGCGAGGAGGGTTGCCGTGGCGCGCGCGCCGATTTTCGTTGCCTTGATCGCAGTCACCATCCCACCCCAGTCGGAATCAAAATACCCGGCCGTCAGCCACGCGGCTTGCACCGCCCTGCACGAACCACATCAGCCGATCAACCCGGCCAGACTTCTCCACACGCCGAACGCGCCGAGATCGTTGAACGTAACGAACAGCATGAGCGCGAGAATTGCGACCAAACCGCCACGATACGCCCATTCCATCACCCGCGGCTCCACCGGGCGGCGGCGGACGGCTTCCACTGCGTAGAACAGAAGATGGCCGCCATCCAGCACCGGGACTGGCAACAGGTTGATGAATCCCAGATTAATCGAAATCAGCGCGATCAGATACACGAACTCGACCGGTCCCATCGCGAGAAACTCGCCGGAGATTTTCGCGATCTTGATGGGGCCGCCCAGCTCCGTCACCGGGATTCGTCCCAGGATGATGCGCTGCAGGCCCTCGATCATGTTCCGCATGGTTCGCACGGTCTCGGACAGGCCGACACCCGGCGCCTCCCACAGCGCCACCGGCTTCAGCACGGTATCGCTCCGCCCGATTCCCAGCACGCCGCGGTGCGTGACGTTGCCGAAACGATCCTTCAGGGTCTGCGATCCGATCGTGGCGCTGATGCGCTGGGTCTGCCCGCCGCGCTGATACTCGATGCTCACCGTCTCGCCCGCGCGGATCATGGTGAACTCGGCGATGTCGAAGAAATCGTTGATCCGCCGCCCGTCTATGGCGGTTATCCGATCCCCCACCTGGAGGCCGGCCTTCGCCGCGACGCCATTCTCCAGGACGCTGCCGATCACCGGCGGAGTCACGGGCTGGCCGTTGACATAGGCAAAGCCGCCCAGGATCGCGATCGCGATGAGGAAGTTCATGATCGGCCCCGCGGCGACGATGATCGCGCGCTGCCACAGCGGCTTGGCCTGGAAGGTCCGCGCCCGCTCCTGCGCCGGCAGCGAGAGCCATTCGGGCGAAGGCTGGCTGGCCGGGTTCATGTCGCCGGCGAAGCGGACATAGCCGCCCAGCGGCAGCCAGCCGAACTTCCAGCGCGTCCCGCGCCGGTCGGTGAAGCCCGCCACCTCGCGGCCGAAGCCGATCGAGAACTCCTCGGCCTTCACGCCGAACCAGCGGCCGGCGAGATAATGGCCCAGCTCGTGCAGGAACACGAGCGGCCCCAGCACCAGCATGAATGCGAATATGGTGACCAGGATGCCGGGATTTTGAATCAAGCGACGCCGTCCTTCACACGCTCGCCCGCGATCCGCCTAGCCTCGGCGTCGATTGCCCAAACGGCTTCGAGGCTTTCCGGAGCGACCGGGTCATAGCGGTCAAGCGTATCGGCAGAGATTGCGGCAATTTCAAGAAAGTTGAGACGGCCCGCAAGGAAGGCCGCCACCGCCACTTCATTGGCCGCGTTCAGGATCGCCGGGCGGGCTCCCCCCGCCTCCAGCGCCGCGCGCGCCAGCCGCAATGCCGGGAAGCGCACCGGATCGGGCGCCGCGAAGTCCAGCCTTGCCATTGCCACAAAGTCGAGCGGCGGCATCGGCGTTGCCATCCGGTCGGGCCAGGCGAGCGTGTGCGCGATCGGCACGCGCATGTCCGACGGGCCCATCTGGGCGAGCACCGAACCATCGACATATTCCACCATCGAGTGGATAACCGACTGGCGATGCACGAGAATCTCCAGCGCTTCGTTCGCCACCGGAAAGAGCCGCGCAGCCTCGATCAGCTCGAGCCCCTTGTTCATCATCGTCGCCGAATCGACCGAGATCTTGGCGCCCATCGACCAGTTGGGATGGGCGCAGGCCTGGGCCGGAGTGACGCCGCGCATCGCTTCCAGGTCCCAATCGCGGAACGGGCCGCCGCTTGCGGTCAGGATGATCCGCCGCACCCGCTCGGGACGGGTGAAATCGAAGCATTGGTAGATCGCATTATGCTCCGAATCGGCGGGCAGGATGGTGGCGCCGTGGCGTCGTGCCGCCGCGGTCACCAGGTCGCCGGCCGAGACCAGGGGCTCCTTGTTGGCGAGCACCACCGTGCCGCCCCCCTCGATGGCCGCCATCGCGGAGCCCAGGCCGGCGAGCCCGACGATCGCCGCCATCGTCCAGTCGGCGCCCATCCGGGCAGCCTCGCAGACCGCCTGCGCGCCTCCCGCAGCGGCGATCCCCGTCCCCGCCAGCCGCTCCCGGAGCGCCGGCAGGCAGCTTTCGTCGGCGACCACGGCGTGGCGCGCGCCGGTGCGAATCGCGGCTGCAGCCAGCTTCGCAACATCACAATTGGCGGTGAGCGCAACCACTTCGAATCGCTCGGGCGCGCGCTCGATCAGGTCGAGCGTCGAGCTGCCGACCGATCCGGTGGCGCCCAGGATCGTGACGCTGCGCTTCATCGGGCCAGCCAGAGCACCAGCAGCGCCGCCACCGGAGCCGTCGCGACCAGCCCGTCCAGCCGATCGAGCACGCCGCCATGGCCGGGCAGCAGGTTGCCCGAATCCTTCACGCCCGCCACGCGCTTCAAATGGCTCTCGAACAGGTCGCCGATCTGAGCGAGCACCGCGAGCACCGGCGTCGCCCAGGCGAGCGCGGCCGGCAGCGCGCACAGCCAGACCAGCGCGAAGGCGAACAGAGTCGCGCCCGCCATCCCACCCAGGAACCCGGCCCAGGTCTTGTTCGGGCTGATCGCCGGGGCGAGCCTGGGCCCGCCGATCGCGCGGCCGGCGAAATAGGCGGCGCTGTCGCACGCCCAGACCAGCGCCATCGCCCAGAAGGTGAACAACAGGCCATGCTCCGGCTGCTCGCGCAGCAGCACCAGCGCCAGGATCGGCAGGCCGACATAAAAGGCGCCCAGCGCCAGCTGCGCGCGCCTGGTGACCATCATGAGGAAGAAGAACGCGCCGATGATCAGGCCCAGCGCGAGGAATCCCGGGCCCGCCGCCAGGTCCGGCGCCATCGCGGCAAGCGGCACCGAGACTGCATATTGGGCGAGCCGCTTGCCCCGGAAATTCGCGCCCGCGAGCAGCGCCCACTCGCCCATCATCAGCACGCCGGCGACGCTGACGACCAGCCAGAAGCCCAGCCCCCCCGCATAGAGCGCGGCGAAGGCCAGGCCAATCAGCACGAAGGCGACCACCAACCGCTTCGGGAGGTCCGCGTTCTTGCTCACAGGCCCCCGAAGCGCCGCTGGCGCCGGCCATATTCGCCCAGCGCGTCCGCCAGCGCCTGCTCGTCGAAATCCGGCCACAGCGTGTCGACGAACAGGAACTCGGCATAGGCCGCCTGCCAGAGCAGGAAGTTCGAGAGGCGCTGCTCGCCGGAGGTGCGGATCAACAGGTCGAGCGGCGGCAGGTCGCCGGTGTCGAGCGCAGCCTCGAACGCCTTCTCGTCGATCGCCGCGGGATCGATCTCGCCCGACTTCGCCTTCTGGGCGAGCAGCCGCGCCGCCTCGGCCAGTTCGGCCTGGGCGCCATAGTTGAGCGCGATCACCAGCGTCGGCCCCGGATTGTCCGCGGTGCGGGCGATCGCCCCGTCGATCATCGCGACCAGATCGGGCGACAGCCTGCGCCACGCGCCGATGACGCGCAGCTTCACGCCCTCGGAGACCAGCTCGTCCAGCTCGCTCGCCAGGAAATGGCGGAGCAGGCCCATCAGGTCGCGAACCTCCTCCTCCGGCCGCCGCCAATTCTCCGACGAGAAGGCATAGAGCGTCAGCACCTCGATGCCGAGCTTGCGCGCCGCACGGCTGATCCGCCGCACGGCCTCGACGCCCTGCTTGTGCCCGGCGATGCGCGGCAGCAGGCGCTTCTTCGCCCAGCGCCCGTTGCCGTCCATGATGATGGCGACATGGCGCGGCGGCGCGGCGCCTTCCGACGCGGGAACAGGCTTGGCGGCCATCGTGCGAACCACCCCCGTCACCCTTGCGAAAGCGGCGACCCATCTCCTGCCGGTGCCGCGCCGCACAACCGCCGTTGTGTGACAGGCCCGCCGGAGAGATGGCGCCCCGCTTTCGCGGAGGGGACGGGAAAAGACGAGGAAAGGGCGAAAGCCAGGCTCACTTGCCGAGGATTTCCTTTTCCTTGGCGCTGGCCGCCGCGTCGATGTCGGCGATGGTGCTGTCGGTCAGCTTCTGCACCTCGGTCTCGTGGCGCTTGCGGTCGTCCTCGCCGAACAGCCCCTTCTTCTCATCGGCCTTGAGGCTGTCATTGCCGTCGCGGCGCACGTTGCGCACCGCGATACGGGCCTTTTCGGCATATTGGCTGGCGAGCTTGGCGAGCTCCTTGCGGCGCTCCTCGGTCAGGTCGGGGATCGGCAGGCGCAGCGTCTGGCCGTCGACGATCGGGTTGAGGCCGAGGCCCGCCGAGCGGATCGCCTTGTCCACCGGGCCGACATTGGTCTTGTCCCATACCTGCACCGAGAGCAGGCGCGGCTCGGGCGCCGAGACGGTCGCCACCTGGGTGATCGGCATGTGCGCGCCATATACCTCGACCGTCACCGGATCGAGCAGCGTCGCGCTCGCGCGGCCGGTGCGCAGGCCCGCCAGGTCATGCTTCAGCGACTCCACCGCGCCGTGCATGCGGCGCTCGAGGTCGGCCTTGTCGTATGCGGCCATTATCGGCTCCTTTATTATGCGTATTGGGGTTCGTTCTGAACGATGGTCGAAGTGCCTTCGCCGCGCAGCACGCGGGTGAGGTTGCCGGCATCGCGGATGTTGAACACCACGATCGGAATGTCGTTGTCACGGCACAGGGCGACCGCGGAGGCGTCCATCACCTTCAGATTGTCCGCGAGGACACGGTCGTAACTCAGCGTATCGTAACGCTTTGCGGTCTTCACCTTCTTGGGATCGGCATCATAGACGCCATCCACCGAAGTGCCCTTGAACAGCGCGTCGCACTGCATCTCGGCCGCGCGCAGCGCCGCGGTGGTGTCGGTGGTGAAGAAGGGCAGCCCGGTGCCCGCGGCGAACAGGACCACGCGCCCCTTTTCCATGTGCCGCTCGGCGCGGCGGCGGATATAGGGCTCGCAGACCGAGGCCATCGGGATCGCCGACTGGACGCGCGTGTCCACGCCGATCTTCTCGAGCGCGTTCTGCATCGCCAGCGCGTTCATCACCGTGGCGAGCATGCCCATGTAATCGGCGGAAGCGCGGTCGAAGCCCTGGGCCGCGCCGGCGAGCCCGCGAAAGATGTTGCCGCCGCCGACGACCATGCAGATCTCGAGGCCGCTCTCCTTGGCGTCCTTCACTTCGAGCGCCACGCGCTCGCAGGTGTCCGGATCGATGCCGAACTGTCCCTGCCCCATCAGGACCTCGCCCGAGAGTTTGAGGAGGATGCGTTTGAATCGGGGAGCGGTCATCGGAGCCTTTGGTTACGACGGATACTGGGAGCGGCGCGGACCCTAGAGGAGCGCCCCCTATATGCCAAGCCGGAGTTGCGTGGATTTACCGTGCAAAACCGGGCCGGGCGGCGCGCCCGGCCCGCGCCCTCCCCGGCTCGCCCTTTGCGGGAGGAGAGCGAAATGCGGCGCTCGCCCCACCGTCGATACGGCCCCGAGGCCCGCCCCCTCGCCCGCCTCCGCCGGGCCAACGGTGGCGAATGGCCGGGCTGACGGAGCTTGCGGCTCGGCTCCCGCCCCTATCTCGACGGATTCAGCGGCCCCGGCAGGCGATCATGCCGCCGCGCCCGTCCGCCACGCGCCGGATCCGGATGACCGGGGCGGATTCCATGCCGGGGACGAGCAGCGCGACCTGGCATATCCCCTCGGGCGCCAGCGCGCGCATCGCCGCCTGCATCTCGCGCTTGCCCGCCCCTTCCGGCAGGCGTGCCGTCAGGTACCGGCCGATATCGTCCGGCCCCCGGGGCCCGGCAGGCGGCGGCACCAGCCCGATGGCGGAAGCATGGGCCTTGCCGTCGACGATCCATTTGCCGGTTGCCGGATCGAACAGCGGCAGCTTCGCGAGCGCCGCGGGCCCGGGGGCAAGATCGACCGAGGCGCCGGTGATCTCGATCTCGGCATCGGGAACCGCCGCCCCGCGCGGCGCCAGGAACCACCAGCCATAGCCGAGCAGGATCAGGACGATCACCCCGATCAGCCCGATCCGCGCCTTGATCCCGAACCCCCGCATCCGCGCGAAGCTGCACCATGCGTTCCCCGAACGCAAACGGGCGCGGCACCCCGGGGATGCCGCGCCCGCGCATTCAGGTCCGGGAAGACCTTACTTGGTGAGGCCCGCCGTCGCAGCCACCTCGGCCGCGAAGTCGCTCTCTTCCTTCTCGATGCCTTCGCCGAGCTGGAAGCGGACATAGTCCTTGAGCACGATCGACGCGCCCGCGTCCTTGCCGGCCTTGGCGATGACGTCCGAGATCGGGGTCTTGCCGTCCATCACGAACAGCTGGCTGAGCAGCGCGTTCTCCTTGGCGAACTTCTTGACCGCGCCTTCGACCATCTTGTCGATGATGTCGGCCGGCTTGCCGCTCTCGGCCGCCTTCTCCTTGGCGATCGCGCGCTCGCGCTCCAGCGTTTCCTGGTCGAGGCCGGTCTCGTCGAGCGCCAGCGGGAAAGCCGCCGCGATGTGCATCGCGACCTGCTTGCCGAGCGGCTCGAGCACGTCGACGCCCGCATCGCTCTCGAGCGCGACGAGCACGCCGATCTTGCCCAGGCCCGGAGCCGCGGCATTGTGGACGTACGGGATCACCGCGCCCTGCGACACCTGCACCAGCTTGGCGCGGCGCAGGACCTGGTTCTCGCCGATCGTCGAGATGTTGTTGGTCAGCACCTCTTCGACGGTGCCGCCCGGCAGCGGCGCCGCCTTGATCACGTCGATATCGTCGCCCAGCTCGATCGCGACCGAAGTCACGTCACGGACGAAGTTCTGGAAGATCTCGTTCTTGGCGACGAAATCGGTCTGCGAATTGACTTCGACGGCCACGCCCTTGGTGCCGGCGACGGCAACGCCGACCAGGCCCTCGGCCGCGGTGCGGCTCGACTTCTTGGCGGCGGCGGCCAGGCCCTTCGAGCGCAGCCAGTCGCTGGCGGCTTCGAGGTCGCCATTGGTTTCGGTCAGCGCCTTCTTGCAGTCCATCATGCCGGCGCCGCTCTTTTCGCGGAGCTCCTTCACGGCAGCAGCGGTGATCTCGGCCATGTTTCTTTCCTCTTGGTTGCGGCGGGCGCTTGCCCCGCCGGTATGTCAAAACCCCGTTCGTCCCGGGCTTGTCGAAGGGCCGTCTCGCTTGCCGCTCCGGAAAGAAGGGCGGGGCTTCGACAACCCCGGACCGGCTCCGGAGGCGAACGGGGGATAAGGCGTCGTTCCGAACTGACCGGGCGCCTAGTGCGCGCCTATGTCAGTTCGGAGACAATCACTTGCAAGTCAGGCGTCGATCTGGCGCTCGCCTTCGACGGCCTGCTCCGAAGCCTCGGTCAGGGCCGGCTCGACCGGAGCGACTTCCTGGGCGCCCAGATCGACGCCGAAGCTCGCCTGGCGGTCCTGGTTGCCGCGGGTCGCCGCGATGGCGATCGCCTCGCAGTACAGGCGGATGGCGCGCGAGGCGTCGTCGTTCGCCGGAACCGGGAACGCGATGCCGTCGGGCGAGACGTTCGAATCGAGGACCGCCACGACCGGGATGCCGAGCGTGTTGGCTTCCTTGATCGCCAGCTCTTCCTTGTTCGCGTCGATCACGAACATCACGTCGGGCAGGCCGCCCATGTCGCGGATGCCGCCGAGCGAGAGCTCGAGCTTGTCGCGCTCGCGGGTGAGCTGCAGCACTTCCTTCTTGGTCAGGCCGTGCGTGTCGCCCGAAAGCTGCTCCTCGAGCGTCTTGAGGCGCTTGATCGACTGCGAGATGGTCTTCCAGTTGGTGAGCATGCCGCCCAGCCAGCGATGGTTGACGAAATGCTGGTTCGCGCGGCGCGCGGCCTCGGCGATGGGCTCCTGCGCCTGGCGCTTGGTGCCGACGAAGAGGACCTTGCCGCCGGCGGCGACGGTCGAGTTCACGAACTCCAGCGCGCGCGCGAAGAGCGGCACGGTCTGCGAGAGATCGATGATGTGAACGCCGTTGCGCTCGCCGAAGATGTAGGGCTTCATCTTCGGGTTCCAGCGATGGGTCTGGTGACCGAAGTGCGCGCCCGATTCGAGCAGCTGCTGCAGGGTGACGACGGGTGCCGCCATAGGGATAACTCCTTCCGGTTGAGCCTCTGGGAAGCGAGTGATCGCGAAACGCGACACCGGTTTATGATGCTTCCCATGCGGGTTGAGAGCGGCGCGCTTACTCGAAAGCGAAAGGCGGCGCAAGTATCGAGATGGACGGACAGCGTCTCGGGTTGAATTCCAAGCCGCCCACTGTCGCTTTCCGGCCTGTCTCCCGATATGCTTGGCGGAAAGCATGGAGGCGATATGCCGCTTGAGGTCACAGGGCCGTCGACCGTCACGCTAACGGGTATAAACACCCCCGCGGTTGATCGGAACGGTACCGCAGTCATCATTTCCGCGTCACAGGAAGCGATCGACGATTTTGGCTGGGGGGTCATCCTGCCCATGGCCAGCCGGAAATATGACGACGGCATGCTTGATGCAAACTCCACTCCGATGGTGCGCGTGACCGTCGCTGATTGCCAGAGATGGATGGACGATAACGCCTAGGACGGATCGACATTCAGGACCTGTATCGAGCGCACCTTGCCAGCGGAGGAGAAGCCGTTCCCCGGCGAAGGCCGGGACCCGGTTGCGACGCCGTTCGAAAGATTCTCGTGCCTGGCCAGATGCGCCGAGACTGGGCCCCGGCCTTCACCGGGGAACGGGGCGGCCCCTCCCCCCCAAATGTCGACCCGTCCTAGAGGCCCCATGGCAAGAAGCGCCCAGCCGAAGCGATCGGCTTGGCGGCACGCTTCGTGCCGCTCCGGCCAACCCGGAACATGCAAGGAACATCCGCTTGACACCGGAACGTTAGCGGAACATAAAGGGCTCACAACGCGGACAGGGAACGTCGGCGGGCGCCAAGGGGTTGGAATCGCAGGGTTCTTGCCGGGCAAGGCGCGTTTTGGGAGCCAAGTGATGACTGCACTGCTTAGCGTTCTGCTGTTCGCCGCTGCCTTCGCCGTCGCCGGCTGGACGATCTTCTCGTCGATCGCCGCCGCGCTTCCCCGCATGCGGGAACTGGCCGGCCGCACGCTCGCGGCGCCCTTGCCCGAGCCGGCACCGGCCCGTGTTACCGTTCGCTACTCGGCTCCGGCCCGGCGCTCCGCTGCGTTCCCGCTGCGCGCAGCTGCCTGATCCGGCGATAGCTGCGCATGCTGAGCGGGATCGATACGAGGTACAGGATCGCGATCACCGCCAGCGTCGGCCAGGGCGCGGCCACCAGCGCCGCGATCAGCACCACCAGCACGGCGATCGCCTCGAAGCGGATGCGCTGCTTCAGCCGGACGTGCGGCGCGAAGGTGGCGACGCTGGAGATCATCAGCACCGCGACGAACGCGCTCCACGGCGCGACGACGATCGGCGAGCGCAGGTGCGGCTCCTCGGTGAACAGCCACAGATAGAGCGGCAGCAGCGCTAGGACGGCGGCGGCAGGCGCCGGCACGCCGGTGAGGAAGCCGGCGGACTTGTGCGGCTGGTCCTCGGCGTCGATCTGGGCGTTGAACCGGGCGAGACGCAGCGCGCAGAACAAGGCATGGACCAGGGCGATCATCCAGCCGAACCGGCCCAGGGTCTGCAGCGACCACAGATAGAGGATCAGCGCGGGCGCGACGCCGAACGAGATCGCGTCCGACAGGCTGTCCAGCTCGGCGCCGAACCGGCTTTCGCCGCGCACCATCCGGGCGATCTTGCCGTCCACGCCGTCGAGCAGCCCGGCGATGAGCACCATCAGAACCGCCAATTCCCATTTCGCGTCGATCGCGAACCGTATCGCGGTCAAGCCCGAACATAATGCGAGCGCGGTGATGGCGTTGGGCGCGATGGCGCGCAGCGGTATCCCGCGCACCGGGCGCATCCGCCGCATGCGCCGCATTCGACGGGGCCGGAGCGCGCGCTCCTCGCGCCGCTCGCTCACTGCGAGATGCCGCTGACGGCGGCGGCTCCCTTCCTGGCGATGACCGTCTCGCCCGCGATCGTGCGCTGGCCGAGCGTGACCTGCGCGACATAGTCCGCGGGCAGGAACACGTCGACACGGCTGCCGAAGCGGATCAGGCCGACGCGCTGGCCGGCGACGACCATGTCGCCCGGCTTGGTGAAGCTGACGATCCGCCGCGCGACCAGGCCGGCGATCTGGGTGAAGCCGATGCGCAGCCCGTGCTTGTCCTCGACGATGAAGTGCTGGCGCTCATTCTCCTCGCTCGCCTTGTCGAGATCGGCGTTGAGGAAGCGGCCCGAGATGTAGATCACGTGCCGGATCGTGCCGGTGATCGGCGTGCGGTTCACATGGACGTCGAACACGCTCATGAAGATCGAGACGCGCACCATCGGCGCGTCGCCCAGCGCCTGGGGCCCGCGCAGTTCCGGGGGCAGCTCCACCGGCTGGATCATCGTCACCAGCCCGTCCGCCGGGGCGATCAGCATCCCTTCCCCCTGCGGCGTCACGCGGATCGGATCGCGGAAGAATGCCGCGACGCCAAAGGCGAGAAACACCAGCGGCCAGGTGATGAAGTCGAAGATGAACAGGCTCGCCAGGGCGATCGCGGCGGCGATGGCCACATATTTGCGCCCCTCGGGGTGAATGTCCGGGAAACGCCACTTCACCGTCGAGGTCCCCAGCGGGGGCTTGTCCATAGATGCCATTGGAAGCCTCTAGCCGCGTGTCGCGGTCAACACAACGCAGGTGAGGCCGCCTCTTTCCCGCAGGGCGTTCGCGGCGTAGGGAACCGGCATCGCCATCGGAGGACCGCAATGCTGACGGACGGCGCGATTCGGGCCCTTGCCGAAGCCGGAGAGGGCGGCCCGGCCTCGCTCCATCCGCCCCGGCCCGAACCCCTGGCCAGCGTGCTGCCCTGGCGGATCCTGCGCACCGCCATGCGCAATCCGATCGCGGCCTGGCCGCCTGTGCTGTTCGAGGGCACGAGCTGGCGCCCGCCCTTTCCCGGCGCGCCCGTGTTCCTCACCGATCCCGCCGCCGTCCGCGCCGCCATGGTCGAGCGGGCCGAGGATTTCCGCCACGGCGATCTGTGGCGCCGGGTGATGCACCCCGCCTGGGGTGAAGGGCTGGTCGCCGTGGAGGGCGCCGAGTGGCGCTGGCAGCGCCGCGCCGCCGCGCCGGCGTTCCGCGCCGCCCAGATGGCGGCCCTCGCCCCGCGCATGCGCACCGCCGCCGAGGCTGCGCTTCTGCGCTGGCGCCACGCCGCCCAGCCCATCGACATCGCCGCCGAAACCGGCCGAATCGCCTTCGACGTGATCCTCGACACCGTCCTGTCGGGCGGCGAGGATTTCGAACGCGCCGAGACGGAGGTGCGCGTCGGCGCCTTTCTCGGCCAGCTCGAATATCGGCGGCTCAGCTACCTCCTCCTCCCCGACCGGGCCCATCGCGGCAAGCTGAACAAGCCCGCGCCCGAAGCCGCGCGGCTCCGCGCGGATGTCGACCGGATGATCGCCCGCCGCCGCGCCGCGCCGCCACGCGGCGACCTGGTCGACCTGCTGCTCGACGCCACCGATCCGGAGACCGGCCGCCCGATGGACGACGAGTTGCTGCGCGACAATCTGCTCGGCTTCATCCTTGCCGGCCACGAGACCAGCGCCGTCGCGCTCGGCTGGGCGCTCTGGCTCGCCGCCGCGCACCCGCCCACGGCCGAGCGCCTGCGCGCCGAGGTCGAGATGGTCACCGGCGGCGCTCCCGTCGACGCCGGCCATCTCGAGCGCCTGGTCTTCACCCGCCAGGTGATCCAGGAGACGCTGCGGCTCTATCCCCCCGGCTATCAGCTCACGCGCGTCGCCACCCGCGATACCGAGATCGACGGCCGCCGGATCCGCGCCGGCACGCGCATCCTGATCGCCGTCTATGCGCTCCACCGCCATCGCCGCCACTGGCACGATCCCGACGCCTTCGACCCCGATCGCTTCGCCCCCGGCATGCCGGTGCCCGACCGGCATCTCTACATGCCCTTCGGCGCGGGCCCGCGCATATGCCTGGGCGCCGCCTTCGCGATGACCGAGCTGGTCGTCACGCTCGCCACGCTCGTCCGCGCCGCACGCTTCACGCCCCTGTCGGCGCCTTTTCCCGTCGCCAGCACGAGCATCCGGCCGGGCGGCGGGCTGCCGATGCGCGTCGCGTTTCCCTGAGCGCCGCCCGATTTGCCCACAGTTCAGCTGCCCGGATGCGGCGAAATGCAACCGTGCCGCTTGCATGTTCGTTCGAATTGCCCAAATGCCGCGACTGTCCCCAAGTTGTAATAAGGTCGCTCATGCCCGCTTCCACTGCCGCCAAGGCCCGCACGCGTCACCGCCGCCCCGCCGGCACGCCGTCGCCCTGGGGCATGTTCTTCCGCGGCTTCCTGAAGCGCCCGGTGATGGTCGGCGCCGTCGCGCCCTCGTCGCGCTTCACGATCAACAAGATGCTCGCCCCGGTGGACTGGGAGAACACGAAGCTGTTCGTCGAGTACGGGCCCGGCGTCGGTACCTTCACTCGGCCGATCCTCGAGCTGCTCGCGCCGGACGCGAAGCTGATCGTGATCGACACCAACCCCGATTTCATCCGCTATCTGAAGCAGAGCATCACCGATCCGCGCCTGATCGCGGTGCAGGGCTCGGCCGCGGACGTGAAGCAGATCATCGCCGATCACGGCTTCGCGCATGCCGACTATATCGCCTCGGGCCTGCCCTTCTCCACCCTGCCCCCGGGCGTGGGCGACGCGATCGCCAAGGCGACGCGCGAAGTGATCCGCAAGGGCGGCGCCTTCCTCGTCTACCAGTACAACCCGCGCGTGAAGAACTTCCTCACACCGCACTGGTCGCACATCGATCACGCGATGGAGTGGATCAACATCCCGCCCGCGCAGCTCTGGTGGGCCTGGAACGACTGACGGCCGGCGCGGGGTGCTTGATCCCCCCGCCCCATCCTCCTAGACGCTCGCCAAACCCCCTTAAAAGGACAAGCGAGCAATGGCGAAGATCAAGGTTGCAACGCCCGTCGTGGAGATCGACGGCGACGAAATGACGCGGATCATCTGGCAGTGGATCCGCGAGCGCCTGATCCTCCCCTATCTCGACGTCGAGCTGAAGTACTACGACCTCTCGATCGAGAACCGCGACGCGACCGACGATCAGGTCACCATCGATTCGGCCAAGGCGATCCAGCAGTACGGCGTCGGCGTGAAGTGCGCCACGATCACTCCGGACGAGGCCCGCGTCGAGGAGTTCAGCCTCAAGAAGATGTGGAAGTCGCCGAACGGCACGATCCGCAACATCCTGGGCGGCGTCGTGTTCCGCGAGCCGATCGTGATCCGGAACGTCCCCCGGCTCGTCCCGGGCTGGACCGACCCGATCGTCGTCGGCCGCCATGCCTTTGGCGACCAGTATCGCGCCACCGATTTCCGTGTGCCCGGCGCCGGCAAGCTCACGATGAAGTGGGTCGGCACCAATGGCGACGAGCTCGAATATGAAGTGTTCGACTTCCCCGCCGCCGGCGTCGCCATGGGCATGTACAATCTCGACGAGTCGATCCGCGACTTCGCCAAGGCCAGCATGAACTATGCGCTCGATCGCGGCTGGCCGCTCTACCTGTCGACCAAGAACACGATCCTCAAGGCCTATGACGGCCGCTTCAAGGACCTGTTCCAGGAGACCTTCGACGCCGAGTTCGCGCAGAAGTTCAAGGATGCCGGCATCGTCTACGAGCACCGCCTGATCGACGACATGGTCGCCTCGGCGCTGAAGTGGTCCGGCAAGTTCGTCTGGGCCTGCAAGAACTATGACGGCGACGTCCAGTCGGACACCGTGGCCCAGGGCTTCGGCTCGCTCGGCCTGATGACCTCGGTGCTGATGTCGCCGGACGGCAAGACGATCGAGGCGGAAGCGGCGCACGGCACCGTCACCCGCCACTATCGCATGCACCAGCAGGGCAAGGCGACCTCGACCAACCCGATCGCGTCGATCTTCGCCTGGACGCAGGGCCTGTCGTTCCGCGGCAAGTTCGACAACACGCCGGACGTCACCAAGTTCGCCGAGACGCTGGAGCAGGTCTGCATCGAGACCGTCGAGAGCGGCAAGATGACCAAGGACCTCGCCATCCTGATCGGCCCGGACCAGCCCTGGATGACCACCGAGCAGTTCTTCGAGGCGATCCGCGAGAATCTCGAAGCGAAGATGGCCGCCTGGGCGTAAGGCATATCCACCTCCGGCACCCCCTGGGTGCCGGAGGCCGGAAGGTTAACCTTCATCTCGGTGCAAATGAGCGATTGCCACCGCCCTTGAGATGAATTTACCATCCCTCCCGATCAAGAGGATGATCGAGGGGGGAAATCATGCTCAGTTCGTTGCGCCTGTTGGCGGCAGCGTTCACGCTGCTCGTCGCCGTGGCCCTGCCTGCCGCCGCGCAGCCCTTTCCGGGCCCATTCCAGCCAACGCCCTTTCCGCAGCCCTTCCCCGCACCGGGACCGCTGCCTGCGCCGGCGCCCTTTCCGGGTTCGGTGCCGTTTCCCGGGCCGCCCACGGCGCTGCCTCCCCTCACGCAAATCGGGATCGATCCCAATCTCGGCCCGATCTGCGCAGGCCTTCCCGGGCTCGGCGCCGCACCCTGCGAAATCGTGCAGCGCCAGATTCCGATAGAGATGCGCGCGACGCAGATCTTCCCCCAGCTCATGCGCACGGGTTTCGACCCCATCCAGGGCCAGATCTGCGCCGGTCCGCTCGGCCCGGGGCCGTGCGTCGCCGTCGCCCGCTGGATCGCGATGCAGGAACTGGCGCAACAGCAGATCCAGTTGCAGGTGATCGGCAACGTGCCGGGTGTCGGCCCGATCTGCGCGGGTCCGCTCGGTCCCGGCCCATGCGAGGCGGTCCGCCTCTATCTCATGCAGGCCACCGCATCGATGCCGATGAATCCGTTCAATCTCCGCCAGGTCCAGGCAGTGGGAGGGAGCGGGATAGCCGGGCCGAACTGCAACGGGCCGTTCGGCATGATGCCGTGCCCGATGGTCGGGCAGGTCGGCCTCGATCAACTGGGCATGACGCCGATCCCCGGCGCCGGTACGTTCGGCCTTCCCGGCGGACTGAACACGCCGCAGGCGCTGGCAGCTGCCTGCGCGCAGCGCGTCGCCCTCGACGTCGGCGCCTTTGCCGGTTGCGTGGGCCAGCAGGTCATCCTGCCGCAGAACGAGCAGGCGGTGCTGGATTGCGCGGTATCCAGCAACGATGTGACGGCTTTCGGCAAATGCGCGGCGCCGCAGCTGGGCATCCGCGTTTCCGAGGATCAGAAGATCCTCGCCGATTGCGCCTTCCGGACCAGGGGCGACGCGCAGCGGTTCGCCGCCTGCGCCGGGGGCCAGTTCGCGGCCGGGGCGCTCGGCCCGAACGAACAGGCGGTACTGGCCTGCGCAGCATCGTCGGGCGCCAACAGCGAGGCGTTCGTCGCTTGCGCGGCGCCGCGCTTCCTGTCGCGCCAGCAGCAAGCGGTGCTCGATTGCGCGGTCGACGCAAGTGACGTGACCAGCTTCGCCACCTGCGTGGCGCCGAATGCCGGCATCTCGATGTCCGAAGATCAGCGGATCGTCGCCCGCTGCGCGATGCGCAGCAATGGAGATTCGGCTGCCTTCGCGACCTGCGCGGGATCGGCATATCTGGCCAACGGACTGGGCCAGCGCGAGCGGGCCGTGCTGGGGTGCGCGGCCAGCGCCAATGGCGACAAGGGCAGGTTCGCGGGATGTGCGGCCGAGACCCTGTTCGGCAAGAATCTGAGCCGCGAGCAGCAGATCGCCCTGCGCTGCGCCGCAGAATCGGGCGGCGACGGCAGCGTGATGCTCGGTTGCGCCGCCGCGAACATGTTCAATCTCCAGCTCAATCCCGAGCAGCAGATCGCCGTGCAGTGCGTGGTTGGAACCGGCGGCCAGCCCTATGCGGCGGCCGGCTGCATCGCCTCGCGCCTCACCTTGCGCGAATTGACCAAGTGCCTGAGCGACGGAGTCGGCGGCAAGGGCTGTTTCGGCGACTCCAACGACCTTGTAGGGAAGAACGGCTGGGTGCGCCGGACCATGGGCCAGATCGCCGGCGGGCCGAACTCGCTGATCAACAACCCCGGGCAGATCTGGGGCGGCGACAACAGCTTCGTCCGCAATCCCGGGCAGATCTTCGGCGGTTCGAACTCTTTCGTGCGCAACCCAGGGCAGATCTTCGGCGGGCCCAATTCGGTGTTCAACAAGCCGGGCCAACTGCTCCGGGCACCGAAGGTCAGGATCGGCGGCAAGAAGATCTGTCTGCCCTGGTGCTGAAATGGAGGACATGATGCGCAAGTCTATCGGCCTGGTTTTCGGATTGGTGCTGGCCACGACGCCGGCCCTGGCGCGCGACAAGGACCTTCGCACCATGAGCAGTGCGAGCGGCGAGACCGAGATCGGCTTCTGCGTGCGGCCCAGCCCGGATGCCTTCGGGTTCCCGGGCCACAGCTTCGTCACTTTCTCCGCCACGCGCCCTGGCGGCGGCCGCAGCTTCCGCGCGGTCGGACACACTGTCGCCGCCGGCACGAGCCCCGCCGGCGCCGCCTTCACCTATTTCGGAGGCAGTCCGGTGGCCGGCGCGCAGATGGAGGAGCGCTACACGCATCTCAAACAGGCCTGCCTGAACCTGAAGGTGGACCGGGCAGCCTATGATCGCGCGGTCGCGGCCGCGCGTCCGACCCTGACCGCGCTCGGCGTTTCGAACGAGACGGCGGCGGCGCTCGAGCGCTATTCGCTCAATGGGAATGACTGCATCGATTTCGCCGTCCGCGTCGCCAACGCGCTCGCGCCGGCGGGGCTCCAGGTTCCGGCGCGAAGCGCAGTCGACACGCCGAGGACCTATCTGGAGAAGCTGATCGCAGCCAATCCCTGATTATGGCGAGATTCCCGCCGCTTCGAGCCTTGCAATATAGGACCCGCCATGCTGCCCTTGGCCGCATGGCCAGAATCCCCCCCAGCACGCGTATCCCTGCGAAATCGGCTCCGGTGCGAGCCGATTCCCGTTGCCGTCCAGGCGCGGGATTCGCGAAGTCCGGCGGGGCCCCCGCGCCATGCTGAACCTCGGCAATAGCGGGCTCAGCGACACGCTGGTGATCCTCGGCGCCGCCGGGCTGGTCATCCCTGCCTTCGCGCGCGTCCGGATCAGTCCGGTGATCGGATTCATCCTGGTCGGCGCGCTGGTCGGCCCGTTCGGCCTGGGCAGCCTCGTGCCCACCAATCCCTGGCTCTATCACATCACCATCTCGGACGCGCATGCGATCGAGCCGTTCGCCGAGTTCGGTATCATCCTGCTGCTGTTCTCGATCGGGCTCGAGCTGTCGTTCAAGCGATTATGGTCGATGCGCACCCTCGTCTTCGGCGTCGGCGCCACCGAGCTGCTCGGCGCCGGGCTCATCCTCGCCGCCGTCCTCTATCTCACCGGGCTCAGCACCGGCGGCGCGATCGGGCTCGGCCTGGCGCTGGCGCTGTCCTCCACCGCGATCGTGCTGCCGATCGCCGGCACCACCAGCGCGGTCGGCCGCGCCGCCTTCGCGATGCTGCTGTTCGAGGATCTCGCGCTCGTCCCGATCATCTTCCTGCTCGGCGCGCTTGCCCCGGCGGCGGGCGGCGAAGCCGGCTGGATCAAGCTCGCCGTGACGCTCGGCTTCGGCCTCGCCACGGTCGCGGTGCTGTTCGTCGGCGGACGGATGCTGCTGCCGCGCATGTTCGCCCAGGCGGCGCGCACCAAGAGCCCCGAGCTGTTCCTCGCCGCCAGCCTGCTGGTGGTGATCGTCGCCAGCCTCGCCACCAGCGCGGCCGGCCTCTCGCCGATCGTCGGCGCGCTGATTGCGGGCCTGCTGATCGCCGAGACCGAATATCATGGCGAGGTCGAAGCGATCACCGCGCCGTTCAAGGGCCTGGCGCTCGGCGTGTTCCTGATCACCGTGGGCATGCGGCTGGACCTGGACTTCATCGTCCACAACTGGGCACCGCTGCTCGGCGCCTCGCTGTTGGTGATGCTGGTCAAGGCGGCGGTGACGACCGGCCTGCTCCGCCTCTCGGGCGCGCGCGCCGGCACCGCGGCGGAAGCCGGGGTGCTGATGGCCAGCCCCTCCGAGACCACGCTGATCGTGCTCGGCGTGGCCGGGGCGGCGGGCCTGATCAGCCCGAGCACCGCGGCCTTCTGGACCACGGTCACCGCGATCGGCCTCACCGCCACGCCGCTGCTCGCCAAGGCGGGCAGCGCCGTCGCGCAGCTGATCGAGCGCTCCAAGATGGAGGAGGCGTCCGATCCCGCGCTCGAGGAAGTGCGGAACGGCACCGTCATCATCGGCTTCGGCCGGGTCGGCCGCACGGTGGCGGACATGCTGCGCCGCCACAACCTGCCCTATATCGGCGTCGACGCCGATATCGACAATGTCAACGCGGCGCGGCGCGGCGGCTATAACGTGCTGTTTGGCGACGTCACCCGCTCCGAGCTGGTCGACAAGCTCAACCTCGGCCATGCCAAGGCGCTGGTCCTTACCATGGATGATCCGGTGCTCACCGTGCGCCTTGCCAAGCGGGTGCGCGGCTGGGTGCCCAACCTGCCGATCATCGCCCGCGCCCGCGATTCCGGCCACGCCGCCGAGCTCTACCGCGCCGGTGCCAGCGAGGCGGTGCCCGAGGCGCTGGAAAGCTCGCTCCAGCTCTCCGAAGTGGTGCTGGTCGACCTCGGGCTCGCCGTAGGGCCGGTGATCGCCTCGATCCACGAGAAGCGGGACGAGATGCGCAAGAAGATCAAGGAAGTCGCCGGCATGGATCGCGAGCCGCGCTTCCGCCGGGTGCGCGTCGACAAGGGCGGCGGCGAGGAGGCGGACGCGCCGGCATGACACGGATTGCACTTGCCGCCCGCGCCGGCCGGGCGCATTTCAGGCACCTGTTCCCGTTCGGAGAGTATTGACGATGTTCCTCAGCCTGCTGCTCCTCGCGCATGCCGCCGCCGGCCAGACCGCCGATCCCGTCGCGCCCGCGCGCGCCGGCCAGTATCAATGCGTCGTGCCCAACCGGGAGAAGAAGACCTGCCTCGGCACCACCAGCTACAAGATCGCCGGCAGCAGCTATGAAGCGGTCACTCGCCTGTTCCTCGCTCCCTCGCCGCTGATCACGATGGAAGTGCGGACCCGCGGCACGGTGGCGGACGGCAAGTTCTGCGAGACGGTGAAGCTCGCCGATTTCGAGGCGGGCACGGTGATGGCGAACGGCAAGCCGGCCGATGCGGCGACCGCGACCGCAGTGAAGAGCCAGCTCACCGCGGTCGTCGCGGCGCTCGACGGCAAGACCATCTGTTCCGCGATCAAGGCCGCCGAGGACGGCCTGCTGCTCAACGAGACCACCGTCGATGGTGCCGCCCGCCCCGATCTCGGCCAGAAGTTCATCTGGGTCGGCGAGAAGGACGGCTACGGCCTGGGAATGTGACCATGATCGCGACCCTCCTCCTGCTCGCTGCCGCCGCCGCGCCGATGCCCGGCCCCGACGCTCTCGACCCGGCCCGCGCCGGAAAGATCCGCTGCATCGGCCCGGACGCGCATGCGCGCACCTGCGCCACCATGGTGCGCTACACGGTGCACGAGGACGGCCGCTTCGAAGCCGTGATCACCGGCGTCGTCTCCACCGAGCCGACGATCCTGCTCGAATATCAGGCCTCGGGCCGGATCGAGGACGGCGCCGTCTGCTCGACCGTCCGCCCGGTCGACTTTACCTCGGGCAGGCTCAGCAAGGACGGGGCACCGCTCGCCCCGGCGGTGGAAAGCTCGGTCCGCGAGCGGCTGATGCTCGCGCTCCAGCCCCTTGCCGGCAGGAAGCGCTGCTATCGCGACAAGGTCGATGGCGACGGGATCGTGTCCGACATCACGATCGACGGCCTTGTCCGCGCCGACATGAACCAGCGCGCGCTGTGGGTCTCTCCCGAGGACGGCTGGGCACCGGGCATGTGAGCGGCGCCCCGCCGCGGCTCAGGCCGCCGCGGTCGCCTCGGCCAGCGCGGCCTTGACCGCGTCCAGCGCCGCCGCGCCCTTGTCGCCGTCCGGGCCGCCGCCCTGGGCCATGTCGGGCCGGCCGCCGCCGCCCTGCCCGCCCAGCACCGCCACGGCGACCTTGACCAGGTCCACGGCATTGGCCGGTACGCCCTCCGTCACGCCGACCGCGACCGAAGCCCGTCCCTCGTTGACCGCGACCAGCGCGACCACGCCGCTGCCGACGCGCTGCTTGGCCTCGTCGACCGCGCCGCGCAGTTCCTTGGGCTCCAGCCCGTCGATCACCTGGCCGATAAAGTTGATGCCGGCCACCTGCTCCGGCCCCGCCGCCTGGCCGGACCCGCCGCCGCCCAGCGCCAGCGCCTTCTTCGCATCGGCCAGCTCGCGCTCGAGCTTGCGGCGCTCCTCGACCAGCGCGGCGACGCGCGCCGGCACTTCGTCCGGGCTGGCCTTGAGCGTCGCGGCGGCCTCGCGCAGCCGCTCGTCGCGCGCATTCAGCCACAGCCGCGCGCCTTCGCCGGTCAGCGCCTCGATGCGCCGCACGCCCGACTGGATCGCGCTCTCCGAGACGATCTTGAAGATCGCGATGTCACCCGTCGCATTGACATGGGTGCCGCCGCACAGCTCGACCGAATAGGACGCATCCTCGCCCAGCCCCATCGAGAGCACGCGCACTTCGTCGCCATATTTCTCGCCGAACAGCGCCATCGCGCCCGCGGCGATCGCGTCGTCGGGCGTCATCAGCCGCGTCTCGACCGCGCCATTGTGGCGGATCTGCGCGTTCACATCGGCCTCGATGTCCGCGATCTCCCCGGGCGTGAGCGCCGCGGGGTGGGAGAAATCGAAGCGCAGCCGATCCGGCGCCACCAGGCTGCCCTTCTGGGTGACATGCCCGCCCAGCCGCTTGCGCAGCGCCGCGTGCAGCAGGTGCGTCGCCGAATGGTTGGCCCGCACCCGGTCGCGGCGATCGGCATCGACGGTGAGGTGGACAGCATCGCCGACCGCAATCTCGCCCTTCTCGATCCTGGCATGGTGCGCATGCAGCCGGCCGAGCGGCTTGGACGTATCGGCCACCGCGGCGCTCGCCTTGTCGTTCCAGATCACCCCGGCATCGCCCATCTGGCCGCCGCTCTCGGCATAGAAAGGCGTCTGGTTGGTCAGGATCGTCACGCTGTCGCCGGCGCCGGCCCGGTCGACCTTGGCACCGTCCTTGACGATCGCGACCACCTGACCCTCGCCCTGGGTGCCGGCATAGCCGGTGAACTCGGTGCCGCCCAGCTCGTCGGCCAGATCATACCACAGCTCTTCCGAAGCCTTTTCGCCCGAGCCCTTCCAGGCGGCGCGCGCGGCTTCCTTCTGGCGCTTCATCGCTGCGTCGAAGCCCGCACGGTCCACGCCGATGGCATTGGCGCGCAGCGCGTCCTCGGTCAGGTCATAGGGGAAGCCGAACGTGTCGTAGAGCTTGAACGCAGTCTCGCCCGGCAGCGTATCGCCCTCGACCATGCCCTGCGTCGCCTCGTCGAGCAGGCGCAGGCCGTTCGCCAGCGTCTGGCGGAAGCGCGTCTCCTCCTGCAGCAAAGTCGCCTCGATCAGCGGCTGGGCGCGGACCAGCTCGGGATAGGCGGCGCCCATCTCGGCCACCAGCGCCGGCACCATGCGGTGCATCAGCGGATCCTTGGCGCCGAGCAGATGCGCGTGGCGCATGGCGCGGCGCATGATCCGGCGCAGCACATAGCCGCGCCCCTCATTGGCGGGCAGCACGCCGTCCGCCACCAGGAAGCCCGAGGAACGCAGGTGATCGGCGATCACGCGGTGGCTCGCCTGGTTCTCGCCGGTGGTCGCGGCGCCGGTCAGCGCCCCCGATTCGGCGATCAGCGCCTTGAACGTGTCGGTATCGTAATTGTCGTGCACGCCCTGGAGGACGGCGGCCACGCGCTCCAGGCCCATGCCCGTGTCGATGCTCGGGCGCGGCAAGTCGCCGATGATCTCGTCATTCTCCTGCACGAACTGCATGAAGACGAGGTTCCAGATCTCGACGAAGCGGTCGCCATCCTCTTCGGGCGATCCCGGCGGGCCACCCCAGATATGGTCGCCATGGTCGTAGAAGATCTCCGAGCACGGCCCGCACGGCCCGTCCGAGCCCATCGCCCAGAAATTGTCCTTGGTCGGGATGCGGATGATCCGCTCCTCGGGCAGGCCGGCGATCTTCTTCCACAGCTCGAAGGCCTGGTCGTCGGTATGATAGACGGTCGCGGTCAGCCTGGCGGGCGAAATGCCCCACACCTTGGTGAGCAGAGTCCAGGCATGGGTGATCGCCTGCTCCTTGAAATAGTCGCCGAAGGAGAAATTCCCCAGCATTTCGAAGAAGGTATGGTGACGCGCGGTATAGCCGACATTGTCCAGGTCATTGTGCTTGCCGCCGGCGCGGACACATTTCTGCGAGCTGGTCGCGGTGGAATAGGGGCGGCTCTCCAGCCCGGTGAACACGTTCTTGAACGGCACCATGCCGGCGTTCACGAACATCAGGGTCGGGTCGTTGTGCGGCACCAGCGGGGCACTGGGAACGCGGGCATGACCCTGGCCCTCGAAATAGTCGAGGAAGGAACGGCGGATATCGTTGGTGGACGTCATACGCGCGACTTAGTTGCGGCGCGATGTTTCCTCAAGCGAAACACTTCGATCAGCGTGATTGGCGGCACAGGTGTGGCTTGCGGGCCAACGTCTCACCGGACATCCTCGTCAGCGCAGCGTAATTCCGCCTTCATCAGGGATGATCGAAATATGGCCAAGACAGTTGGGAGATTCGATTTTCACGTCCTCGGCGGAGCTGATGGCGAAGGCCCACCAATTACGCCGATGGCTTACATCACGGTTGCTCGCCGGCCCCCTTTGAATGACGGTCAGATCTCCATCACACCTCAGATGACAGAGTCCGAAATCCACACCTGGGTCGACCTCCTGCGGGAGGACCTCGAAGCTGTGGCCAAGCGAGTGAAAGCAGCAATCCGCCGCGTAGAGACGCCCAAGTAACGCAACGCCGATCAAGCTTGCAATGTAGGATTTCGCCTGCTTGGATCATCGGCCGGGATCATGCCGGCCGCTCTTTCAACCTGCTGGAAAAATAGGAACTCATCTGCGCAACTATATTGCAGGATGCGTCGTGTTTCCGGGAAAACAGGGAAAATAAGCCCCCGCGAAATACGCGCTGTGCGCGACCTTCGGGACTTTTGCCGCATACCGGGCCCCGGCGACGTAGGAAGCCTCACCCCATCGGCGCATCGATCGACCGGGGCGGCTCGCTGAACCATTTCGGCCCGCCCTCGGTCATGTGGAAGCAATCCTCCAGCCGCACGCCGAAGCTGCCGGGAATGTAGATGCCCGGCTCGTTCGAGAAGCACATGCCCGGCGCCAGCTGCGTCCGCTCGCCCCGCACCAGGTTGACCGGCTCGTGCCCGTCGAGCCCGATGCCGTGCCCGGTGCGGTGCGACAGGCCGGGCAGCCGATAGTCCGGCCCCCAGCCCAGCGAGGCATAATAGCGGCGCACCGCATCGTCCACGCTGCCCGCGGTCGCGCCGAGCCGGGCCGCGGCAAAGGCAGTCCGCTGGCCCTGCGCCACCTGGTCCCACACCTTGCGCTGCTCCGCCGTCGCGGTGCCGTGCACCCAGGTGCGCGACACGTCGGACTGATAGCCCTGCACGGTGCAGCCGCAATCCATCAGCACGATCCGGCCCTCGGCCACCGGCGCAGGCACCTTGGTGCCGTGCGGATAGGCCGCCCCCTCGCCCACCAGCACCATGCTGAACTCCGGGCTGCCGCCCAGCTTGCGCGTCGCCGCGTCCATCAGCGCCGAGACGTCGCGCTGGCTCATCCCCTTCTCGACGCGCGGATGGACCCAGCGATAGGCCGCGATCGTCACATCGGTGGCGAGCTGCATCAGCGCGACCTCGGCCGGCGTCTTGATCATCCGGCAGCCGCGCACCACCGGATTGGCCGAAACCACCGCGAGCCCCGCCCTTTGCAGCCCGTCGACCGCAAAATAGCGCACCGTCTCCTCGATGCCGACCGGCAGGTGCGCGAGCTTGCGATCCTTGAGGAAGCCGGCGACGGTCTTCAGCGGATCCTCGTCCTCCTGCCACACGCGGATCTCGGCGGGGATCGCCAGCCCTTCGCGGGTGCGCGCCTCTTCGAAGAAAGGCGTCACGATGCAGGGTTCGCCCTCGGCCGGCAGCACCAGGGCGGTCAGCCGCTCGCTGCGCCCCCAGCGCAGGCCGGTGAAATAGAGCAGCGACGATCCGCCCTCGACCAGCACCGCGCCGATGCGGTTCGCCTGCATCAGCTTCTGCGCCCGGGCGAGCCGCGCGGCGCGCTCCGCATTGTCGATCGGCACCGCGCCCCTCGTGATGTCCTGCAGCGCCGAAAGATCAGGCTCGGCGGCGCGCAGCACGCCCGGCAGGGCGAGCAGCGGCGCGGCGGCGGCGGCACGGACGGCAGCGCTGACAAGGGCACGGCGGTGAAGGCGCATCGTCATTCTCCGGAAAGGGCGATGCATGCGATAGGGCCGCTTCACGCGCCGCTGCAATACCCGCTGTGCATAGGGCAGCGCACATCGGCTGGCCGCGCGGGGCTTGACCCGGGGCCCGCAATCCCCTTTGCCTGCGGCCAAAGGATTTTTAGGGGGGCCTGTTTTGGGCAAGCGACTTACCTGGTTCATTTTGGCGGCACTGCTGCTCGGCGGCCTGCTCGGCTATGGCCTGAACGTCTCGCTGTCGGGCACGCCCGACGGGGCGAAGGCAATCGAGAACTGGGCCTATGGCCTCGACATCCCGACCCAGATGTTCCTCCATTTGATCAAGATGATCATCGCGCCGCTGGTGGTCTCCACGCTGGTGGTGGGCATCGCCCATATGGGCGGCGGCGGCGCGATCGGACGCGTCGGCCTCAAGGCGTTCTTCTGGTTCGTCTGCGCGAGCCTGGTCTCGCTCACGCTCGGCCTCATCTTCGTCAACCTGCTCCAGCCCGGCGTCGGCCTCAACCTGACGGTCCCCGCCGCCACGGCATCGAGCGGCGTCGATCGCTCGAGCTTCGACCTCGCCAAGTTCTTCATCCACATCGTGCCGACCAGCGGCATCGATGCGATGGCGAGCAACGACATCCTCCAGCTCGTCATTTTCTCGCTCTTCTTCGGCGTCGGCCTTGCCGCCATTGGCGAGAAGGGTGCGCCGCTGGTCCGCGGGCTCGAGGCGCTGGTGCAGGTGATGCTCACCGTCACCGGCTATGTCATGCTCTTCGCGCCGGTCGCGGTGTTCTGCGCGGTGGCCAAGGCGCTGGCGACCAAGGGCATCGGCGTGGTCGGCGACCTCGCCTTCTTCATGGGCAGCTTCTATCTGGGCCTGTTCGCGCTCTGGGCCACGCTGCTCGGCGTCTGCTTCCTGATCGTCGGCCCGCGCACCCGCACGCTGCTGCGCTATCTGCGCGACCCGATCCTGCTCGGCTTCTCGACCGCCTCGTCCGAGGCCGCCTATCCGCGCACGCTCGACGCGCTCGACCGGTTCGGCGTGCCGCCGCGCATCGCCAGCTTCGTGCTGCCGCTCGGCTACTCGTTCAATCTCGACGGCTCGATGATGTACATGACGTTCGCGTCGATCTTCATCGCCCAGGCCTATGGCATCCATCTCGACTGGATGACGATGATCCAGATGCTGCTGATCCTGATGGTCACCAGCAAGGGCATTGCCGGCGTGCCGCGCGCCAGCCTGGTGGTGATCACCGGCACGCTCAGCCATTTCAACATTCCCGAGGCCGGCGTGCTGCTGATCCTCGCGGTCGATCATTTCCTCGACATGGGCCGCACCGCGACCAATGTGATCGGCAATGCCGTGGCCAGCGTGGTGGTGGCGCGCTGGGAGGGCAAGCTCGACGCGCCCCAGCCGATCGAGCCGATCGTCCCGCCCGTGCAGGGGCCGGCGACCGAGGCGGAGAGCTTCCAGGATTATGGCCGCCCCTGAGCGCGCCGGTCCGCGGCGGCGCCATCGCCGTTGGACTTTCCCGCGCGAAGATGAAAGTCTCTCCCCGGGGGGAGACTTTCATGCGCGCCTTGACGGGGTTCGGACGGGATCTGCGGCGGCTCGCCGCGCTGCTGCTGCTCGCGGTCGCGCTGGCCGGCTGCGCGCACGTCCAGCTTGCCGCGCCTTATGACGCGGCGACCGATGCCGAGCTGGGATCGGTGCTGCAGGACACGACCAGCTTCGTCGCGAAGATGGCGACCAATGCCGGCCAGCCCGCCGGCGCCTATGCCCAGAACACCGACTTCTACGACAATATGGAAGGCCGGGTGGCGCTGCTCGTCGCCCGGGCGCAGGCGAACCGGGTGCTGGACAATTGCCCGTCCACCCAGGCGATGGCCAGGGCGCTGGCGGCGGCGGACCTGCCGCCCGCGGTCGGCGGGAAGATCGGCACCCCGCCCCAGGGCGATTGCGACGTGGTGCTGATGCAATTGCTCCAGCAGCAGTTCCACGACCTGCGCGCCTTTCATCAGGCGGAAGGCACGCTCGGCATTCCCGCCGCCGCCGTCGGCCCGCTGCTCGACGGCGGGCTCGGCGCCACCCTGCGCGCGGCAATGGCCGTGCAGCGCGCCAAGCAACTGGGCCGATAGGAGAAGGCGATGCAGGTGGACGTGGACGGGCTCGTCGACCGGATGACCGCCGCGGGACGCGGGCTGGCGGGCGGCATCTGGGCAGAGATGGAAAGCTATGCGGTCCCCGAGCTCAAGAAGATCGCGATCCAGGTCGAGGCGATCGCCGAGAACCATGCGCAGTACACGCTGCGCGGCGCCGAGATCCTGTTCGACATGCAGATCCGCGCCGCCGTCTCGGTGATCGTGGCGATGACCAGCATGACGCTGGTGCTGGTGCAGAATGCGCTCAACGCGATCGTCGACGCGGTGAAGGATTTCATCAACGCCGCGACCGGCTTCGCCCTGATAGGATCGCCCTAGCCCGCGTGATGCAGGGCCGGGGGGCGTCGGGATGTTCAGGCATAGGCATAGGGGCCGCCGGCGGCCAGCGCGGCCTTGTAGGCCGGGCGGGCATGGATCTTCTCGATCCAGGCATCCATGAACGGCCGCCCCGCAATGGCATTGGCGCGGCTCACCGCGGCTTCGAGCGGGAAGCTCATCATCACGTCGGCCGCGGTGAACTCGGCACCGGCGAACCAGGGCCGTGTCATCAGCTCGCCCTCGACATAATCGAGATGGACGTCGATCATCGGCTGGAACTTCTTCTGCGCCACCTTGCCGAGCAGCGGCACGCGGCTGAGCACCAGCTTGGTGAAGAGCGGCGGCATCAGCGACCCCTCGGCATAGTGCAGGAAATGGCGATAGCGCAGCGCGTCCTCGCGATGCCCCGGCATGCCCAGGCGACCATCGGCCAGCTCGACCAGATATTCGACGATCGCCCCCGTCTCGGCGATGATGCTGCCCGCATGCTCGATCACCGGCGACTTGCCGAGCGGATGGACCTGGCGAAGCTCGGGCGGCGCGAGCATCGTCGCCTTGTCGCGCCGATAGCGGCGGACCTCATAGGGCAGCCCCAGCTCCTCGAGCAGCCAGAGCACGCGCTGCGAGCGGGAATTCTCGAGATGATGAACGATGATCGTCATGCGGCGTCTCCGGCTGGGCGGCGCGGACGTTGCCGGGCCGATATCGACTTGACGATGGTCCGCCCGCCCTCCGGAGGCAAGGGCCGCTTCGCCCGATCGAGCGCAGCCGCGATCAGAGCGACGATCGCGGGCGCATCGAGCAGCGCCGCGTCCTTGAGGCAGACATAGCGCCCCTGCCGCCCCTCGCCCCGAAGCAGCCCCTCCGGATCGGGCAGCCCGACGCCGGGGAGGAAATAGAGCAATATGTTGCGCGGATAGATAGCGAGGCTGAACGCTGCCTCCGACGTCTTCCCGCCCGGGCCATAGCCGATCGCGAGCCCGTTGTAATTGTCATAGACCAGCTCGGTCGCGCCGGGCAGCCGCTCGCGCAATACCGCGCGCGCGGCGCGGACGCGGTTGGCGATCTCGGGAGCGAAGCGAGCGATGAAACCTTCGAGCTGGGCCGCGGTCGCCGCGATGTCTTCGGGATCGGCGGGTATCGCCGTCACGATGCCGCGCCGATCGCTTCGAAGCGGACCGCGCGGTCGGCCGGGTCGGCATCGACCAGCCGGACGCGGATCGGCGTTCCCGGCGCCGCTCCCGCAGCGTCGATCCGCGTTACCACCGGCAGGTCGGCAAGCTGCATCCGTGCGCCGCGGACATCCACATCGGTGACGATCGCCGCGAACTCCTCCCCCTCGCGCCCGGCGAGCATCACCGCTTCGGCCAGGTCGACCACCGCGCGATCGATCTGGCCGCTCACTGCATCGGCACGCCCCATCACCTTGGGCAGCCGCGCAAAGGCCTGGACGACCATCTCGGGCACCGGCTGGCCCGCCATGATCGCCAGGGCCGCGCGGATGATATAGCGGTCCGCCAGCCGCCGGAGCGGCGCGGTGGCATGGACATAGGGCGCCGCGACGGCGGCGTGCCATGGCACCGTGCCCTCATGCCATGGGGCATAGCTGGCGCCCTGCCCTGCCCGGCGGATCGCGAGCATCAGTGCCGCCTGGTGCGGATCGGCCGGATCCAGGCCCGTGCGGAAAGCCACGAGCGGTTGCGCTTCGGGCCAGGCGATGCCGAGCGCGCGCGCCGTGTTCCGCAGCCGCGATATGGCCGCAGCATCGGGCTCGGCCATCACGCGGAACAGGCCGGTATGATGTGCCTGCAACAGCTCGGCGATGGCGAGGTTGGTCGCGAGCGACAGGGCCGCGTTGCGGGCCTCCGATGCGTGACGCGCGCGGAAGGCCAGCGCATAGCCGCCATCCGCGCGGCGCACGACTTCCTGTTCGGGCGGATCGACCCGGGCGGCGCCGCGACGCGCCTCGGCAAGGGCGATGCGGCGGGCCAGTTCGGCGAATTGCGGAGGCAGGTCCGCATCGTCCGCCGTCTCATAGGCGAGCTTGGCGCGGCTCCTGACCAGCGCCCGCTCCGCCGCTTCCAGCCGCGCCTCGCCATCGGGCGCCACCCGCACCGTGAAGAGCACCGCCGGGCGCGGACCATCGGGCAACAGGCTCGCCGCCCCCTCGCTCAGTATCGGCGGATAGAGCCCGGCCTTTCCGTCCGGCAGATACAGCGTCACGCCGCGCCGCCAGGCCTCGCGGTCGATCGGGTCGTCATCGTCGACGAACCAGGCGACATCGGCGATCGCATAGCGGAGCAGCAGATCGCTTCCGCTGGACTCGATCGCGAAAGCCTGGTCGAGATCGGTGGAGCTCGCCGGATCGAGCGTGACCAGGGGAAGCTCCGTCCGGTCCGCATGCTCCGTCGGCACGCGGCGCGCCGCGGCCTGGGCGGCGGCAATCACCTCCGGGGGAAAGGCTTGCGGGACGTGGAACTGGTCGCGGATGGCGGCAAGGCCGCCGGCCAGCACGCGATCGGGATCGAAAACCGCCTTCATCGCCCGCGACTATAGCGCCCGCCGCGGATCGGGAAACCGGGATCGCAGGGCGGCGCACGCTCTTTTCCCGCCCCGGACATGACAAACGTCGCGCACGCAAGGCATCGCGCGCGTACCCGGACGCGAATGCCCGGACGCGAAAGACCCGGCGCGGGGCAACGCGCCGGGTCTTCCCATGGGTCTCAGCCCGTGACCGCCGCCGCACGCATCACACGCGGGCGCGGCCTGAACATGGATCAAAGATCGTCGTCACCGCCATCGGCGTCGGGCCCGGTCATCAGGCCCTCGGCGACCTTCTCGGTGCGTGCCCGGATCGCCGCTTCGAGACGCTCGCGCAGCTCGCCATTCTCCTTGAGGAAATTCTTGGCGTTCTCGCGGCCCTGGCCGATCCGGACGCTGTCGTACGAGAACCAGGCGCCCGACTTCTCGACCAGCCCGGCCTTGACGCCGAGGTCGAGGATCTCGCCAATCTTGGAGATGCCCTCGCCATACATGATGTCGAACTCGACCTGCTTGAACGGCGGTGCCACCTTGTTCTTCACCACCTTCACGCGCGTGGTGTTGCCGATGATGTCCTCACGGTCCTTGATCTGGCCGGTGCGGCGGATGTCGAGGCGGACCGAGGCGTAGAATTTCAGCGCGTTGCCGCCAGTCGTGGTCTCCGGATTGCCATACATCACGCCGATCTTCATGCGCAGCTGGTTGATGAAGATCACCATGCAGCGCGAGCGGCTGATCGATCCGGTGAGCTTGCGCAGCGACTGCGACATCAGCCGGGCCTGGAGGCCGACATGGCTGTCGCCCATCTCACCCTCGATCTCGGCGCGCGGCACCAGCGCGGCGACCGAATCGACCACCAGCACGTCGATCGCGTTCGAGCGGACCAGCGTATCGGTGATCTCCAGCGCCTGCTCGCCGGTATCGGGCTGCGAGACGATCAGCTCGTCGATGTTGACGCCCAGCTTCTTGGCATAGACCGGATCCAGCGCATGCTCCGCATCGACGAACGCCGCGACACCGCCACTCCGCTGCGCTTCGGCGATGACGTGCAGCGCCAGCGTGGTCTTGCCCGAGCTTTCCGGCCCATAGACTTCGATCACGCGGCCACGGGGTAGCCCGCCCACGCCGAGCGCAATGTCGAGCCCGAGCGACCCGGTCGAGATCGCCTCGACCTGCATCGCCTCCTTGGAGCCGAGCTTCATCGCCGACCCCTTGCCGAATGCGCGGTCGATCTGCGCGAGGGCGGCGTCGAGCGCCTTCTGCTTGTCCGAAGAAATCGCCATGTTGCCGTCAATCACCTTGAGCGAAGCTGCCATTGGAAGTCCCCGTCGCTAGAAGGTTTGGCTCGCACCTTCAACCTGTGTTGGAAGCCGTGTATCGCGTTTGTTCTCTTGGAACAAGAGCGGAACGGAATTTTTTGTTCCATAATCGTTCTACCCCTTCAGAAGGCCGCGATTGCCCTTCCCGCTTCCCGTCGCTAGCCGGGGTGCCATGTCCCGCATCGTCGGCCATGTCCGCGCGCTCAATCGCTTTCCGGTCAAGTCGATGGCCGGGGAACGGCTCGACATGGCGGAGCTCGACTGGCAGGGAATCGAAGGCGACCGCCAATATGCGTTCGTCCGCGCGGCCAATGGCACGCGCTTTCCCTGGCTCACCGCGCGCGAGGTGCCCGCGATGGTCCTCCACCGGGCGCGCTTCGACGACCCGGCCCGCCCCAAGACGAGCGCGGTGACGGTCGAGACGCCCGAGGGCGCGACGGTCCCGCTTCGCGATCCGCTGCTCATGGCGCAGTTGGAGGCAGCCGCAGGCGAACCCGCCACGCTGATCCAGGTGGCGCGCGGCATCTATGATTCGATGCCGGTCTCGATTCAGACCAGCGCCGGCCATGCCGCGCTGGAAGCCGCGCATGGCGAACCGCTGGCGATCGATCGGTTCCGGATCAACCTGATCGTGGAGAGCGATGCGCCCGCCACCGAATGGCGGGGCCGAAGGCTGGCGTTCGGCCGCGAGGAGGACGGCGCGATGGTGCAATGCGCCGATCCGATCGCGCGCTGCGTGATCGTGACGATCGATCCGGAGACCGGAGTGAAGGAACCGCGCGTGCTGCGGACCGTCGCGCGGAATTTCGGCAATGCCTATGGCGTTTACGCAGGGCCGGCCCGGCCGGGGCTGATCCGGCTGGGCGACACGGTGCGGCTGCTGGATTAGGTCGGTTCGCGCAACGACGCGACGCCGCGACGAAGAAGACATTGCTCACGCGGAGGCGCGGAGGCGCGAAGATGTTGCGCACGCGGTTGGGGCATGCGCCGCGTCGGCGGCTGGAAAATGGGAGCTTTGTCGTGGAGGGCGCCGCTGGAGCGACGCAAGCCATCTTCGCGTCTCCGCGCCTCCGCGTGGACCCCTCTCATTCTTCTTCGTCGCGTCGTCGCGTCGTTGCGCGAAACAATTTCTGCCAGATGCGCCCGTATCGCACCCTCGCCTGAGATCCCGGCGTTCGCCGGGATGACGGCCGTGGAATGGGGAAAAGAGGAAAGCCGGCGCTCAGTCCGCCGCGACGAGGCTGTCGAGCACCTTCTCGACACTGTCCATCGTGAACGGCTTGGAGAGCACGGGGCGGTCCCGATAGGCTTCCGCGATCATGTCCCCCGCCCCACCGGTGGCGAGCACGAACGGAATGCCGCGCGCCGCCAGCGCATCGGCGATCGGCCAGCAGGTCTCGCCACCGCGCAGGTTGACGTCCATCACGGCCGCGTCGATGCCGCCCGCCTCGACCAGTTCCAGCGCCGAGGCGACACTGTCCGCCATACCGGCGACGATGCGATCGAGCGCATCGAGAAAGTCCTCGAGCATCATCGCAATGAGCGGCTCGTCTTCGACGATCAGGATCTTCTGGGGCCCCGGCATGGCCGCTCCCATCGCAGGAAAATCGCGAAACGCCAAGTATTTATTTGGGCAAAAGCACGTCGCGCGCGGCTTCCGCAAGTTGCTGCACCGAAAAGGGCTTGGGCAGGAAGGCGACTTGCTCCAGGTCAATCGACTTGCGCAGCTGTTCTTCGGCATAGCCCGACATGAACAGGATCGGCAGGTCGGGATATTTGGCCCGGATCCGGCGTGCCATCGTCGGCCCGTCCATCACCGGCATGACCACGTCGGAGATGAGCAGATCGGGCCGGTCAATCGTCTCGATCAGCTCGAGCGCGGCCTCGCCATTGTCCGCGGTGACCACGGTATAGCCCTGGCGGGCGAGCGCACGCTCGGCAATGGCACGGACCATGTCCTCGTCCTCGACCACCAGGATCGTGCCGGTGCCCCAGGTATCGGCGGGTTTCTCCTTGGGCCCGGGCAGCTTGGCGGCGACCGGCGCCTCCGTCGCGGCATGGACCGGCAGATAGATGGTGAACTCCGCCCCGCCGCCGGGCACGTTCTCGGCGAAAATGAATCCGCCGGATTGCTTGATGATGCCATAGACGGTGGAAAGGCCCAGGCCGGTACCCTTGCCCACTTCCTTGGTGGTGAAGAACGGCTCCCAGATCTTGGCGAGGATCTCGGGCGGGATGCCGGTGCCGGTATCGGCAATGCGCAGCGCGGTATAGTCGCCGACCGGCAGCACATCGTCCTCCATCCGGCGCACATCGGCGGCCGGCACCGCCATCGTCTCGATGGTGAGCGTGCCGCCGCCATTCGGATTCTGCGAAAGCATCGCGTCGCGCGCATTGACCGCGAGATTGACCACCACCTGCTCGAGCTGGCCCGGATCCGCGCGCACCGGGCCCAGGTTGCGGCCATGCTTGACCTCGAGCCGGACGGTCTCGCCGAGCAGGCGCTTCAGCAGGTTCGAGACCTCGGAGATGACGTCGGGCAGCTGGAGCAGCTGCGGGCGCAGCGTCTGCTGGCGCGAAAAGGCGAGCAGCTGGCGCGTGAGTGAGGCGGCGCGGTTCGAATTGGCGCGGATCTGCTGGATGTCGTCATAATCGCTGTCGCCGGGCGAATGGCGCATCAGCATCAGGTCGCAATGCCCGATGATCGCGGTGAGGATGTTGTTGAAGTCATGCGCGACGCCGCCCGCGAGCTGCCCGACCGCCTGCATCTTGGTCGCCTGCGCGACCTGGCGCTTGAGCTTGGACTCCTCGCCCGAATCCTTGAGGCTGATCAGGACGGCGGCCTCGCCCAGTCCACGCGCGCCGGCAATGCCGATCGAGACCGGTTCCTCGGGTGCGTCGGCCAGGCGCACGGTCATCTCGGCCGATTGCGGCGCGCCACCGGCGAAGCGGCGGATGGCGTCGGCGAGCGCTGCCTTGTCCTCGCGCACCATCAGGTCGCCCGGATAGAGCGGCGGCGCCGCGGCATTGACGCGGGTGGCGCGGACGAACGCGTCGTTCATGCTGGCGAAACGGCCGTCCCGGTCGACCAGCGCCAGCCCGAGCGGCAGCAGCGCGATCAGCGAGCGGACATGCGCACCGGCGCTCGCGCCGATCGCGGGCGTGGGCACATTGCCCTGCTCCTCGTCGAGCAGCGCCACCAGCAGCGGCGCCTCCTCGCCGTCGAGGAAGGGGATCTGCAGCACGCGGAGCGGATTGCCCTCCAGCCCCTCGCGCTCGAAACGGACCAGGCCCATGGAATCGGTGATCAGGAAACGGGCGAAGTCGCGCCCCTCGGCGGCGGCTTCGGGACTGCCCATGGCGCGCAGGCGGAACACCCGGTTGGCGCTGCGCACCCGGCCCTCGGGCGAGACCATCGCGGCCATGATGCCGGCCGAGGCCAGCCGGTCGCCGGTATGGCCGTCGATCAGCGCCTGGACCTGGCTGGCGAGATCGAGCGCCTGCACGCCGATGAAGCGCCAGACCAGCGATTCCTCGCCGACGCGCTGGACGCGGGCCGAGACGGGCGCGCCGAACACCTGGATGCCGTCCTCGCGCGCCTCGCCGTCGCGCCAGGCGGTGCGTGCCGCGGTGCCGAGCGCGGCGATGGCGGCGTCGCTGATCGGCAGGTTGGGCGGCGTCGGCCAGCCGGCGAACAGCGCCTCGAAACGGCTGTTGGCGCAGACCAGGCGCCCAGCGCGGTCGGTGACCGCGAGCGCGTCGTCACTGGCCGCGGCGAGCGCCTGGGCGACGGACCAGTCCACCGGAGCCTCACCGGCGGCCTCTGCATGGAAGAGCTTGCGCGCACCCCAGAGCCCGCCCGCCGCGAGCAGCCCGGCGGCGACGAAGCCGACCGCGACCGCGCGATCGTTCAGCGTCAACAGGATCACCGCGCCCGCGAGGAATCCGGCCAGGATCGCCGCCGCGAAGGGCAGCCAGCGACGGGACGGCGATGCGGGCGTGTGGACGGGCAACGTGGCCATGCGCCACCGATGTTCGGTAGCGGCGGCCGGGTCAAGCTATTCTCCCTCTCCCCGCCGGGGAGAGGGAGAAATCAGATTACCAGATCCGGACGCGCTTGTCGGGCGTCAGGAACAGCCTGGTCGCCGGATCGGGGTTGTACGCCCCGTACCAGGGATCGAGGTTGCGCACGACCCAGGCGCGCTGCTGCGACGGCGAGTGCGGATCGGTGAGCAGGCGCTGGCGCAGGTTCGCCTCGCGATAGTTGCGGCGCCACACCTGTGCCCAGCCCTGGTAGAAGCGCTGGTCGCCCGTGGTGCCGTCGAGCACCGGCGCAGCCTGGCCGTTCAGCGAAGCCTGGTACGCATCATAGGCGACGGTGAGGCCGGCCAGGTCGGCCACGTTCTCGCCGAGCGTCAGCGCCCCCTTCACATGCATGCCCGGCAGCGGCTCATACTGGTCGTACTGGGCAACCAGCGCGTCGGTGCGCACCTTGAACGCCTTGACGTCCGCCGGGGTCCACCAGTCGGTCAGGCGGCCTTCCTTGTCGTACTTGGCGCCCTGGTCGTCGAAATGGTGGCTCAGCTCATGGCCGATCACCGCGCCGATGCCGCCATAATTGACCGCCGGATCGGCGTTCGGATCGAAGAAGGGCGGCTGCAGGATCGCGGCCGGGAAGACGATCTCGACCATGCCGAAATTGGCATAGGCGTTGATCGTCATCGGGGTCATCCCCCATTCCCAGCGGCGGATCGGCTGGCCGAGCTTCGAGACATTGTCGTCATACTGCCAGTTGTTGGCGCGGACATTGTTGCCGAAGGCGTCGCCTGCCGTGATCGTCAGCGCCGAATAATCCTGCCAGCGCTCCGGATAGCCGATCTTCGGCTTGAAGGCGGCGAGCTTCTCATGCGCCTTCACCTTGGTCTCGGGCGCCATCCATTCCAGCTTGTCGATCCGGCGGTCCATCGCCGCGATCACATTCTTCACCAGCTGGTCGGCCGCCGCCTTGGTCTCGGGCGGGAAATATTTGGCGACATAGACCTGGCTGACATCGTCGGAGAGCGCGCCGGTGGTGAAGTCCACCGCCCGCTTCCAGCGCGCCTCCTGCTCCGGCGTGCCCGACAGGGTGGTGCCGTAGAAGGCGAACTGCTCCTTGTCGAAGGCGCTCGGCAGCACATCGGCGAAATTGTCGAGCGTGCGGACCAGCAGCTGGTCCTTCAGCACCGCCAGCGGCGCCTGCTGGATCAGCCGGGCGATGCCGGTGACCGCGCTGGGCTGGCCGACGATCACGCTTTCCACCGGCGTCTTGCCGGCGGCGAAAAAGCCCTTGAAGTCGAAGCCCGGCGCCGCCTTCTGCAGCTGGGCGACGGTCATCTTGTTATAGGTCTTAGTCGCGTCGCGGCTTTCGACGCGAGTCCACTGCACCGCGGCGATCTTGGTCTCGAAATCGACGATCGCCTGGGCCCGCGCGGCGGCATTGGCCTCGCCGGCGAGCGTCAGCACGTTGGTGAGGTGCTTGAGATAGGCCGCCTTGGTCTCGACGAACTTGGCGTCCTTCGAGAGGTAGTAATCGCGGTCCGGCATGCCCAGCCCGGCCTGGAACAGGCTGAGCGCATAGACTTCCGGCTCCTTGTCGTCCTGGCCGACATAGGTGGCGAAGGGCACGCCCACGCCGTTGCGGCGCGCGGCGGCGGCGAGCGCGGGATAGCCCGCCTTGGAGGTCAGCGCCTTGATCTGGCCGAGCCACGGCTTGGCCGGTGCCAGGCCCTTGGCGTCGATCGCGGCGGTATCGAGATAGGTGGCATAGGCGGTGCCGATCTTCGAGTTCGGATCGGCCTTCGCCGCATCGAGGATCTCGTGCGTCTGCTTCTTGGCGTTGTCGTCCAGGATGTTGAACGAGCCATAGTTCGACTTGTCGGCCGGGACCGGCGTGTTCCTCGCCCAGGCGCCATTGGCATAATTGTAGAAATCATCGCCCGGCTTGATCGCGGGGTCCATGCCGGCGGTGTCGAAGCCATAGGTGCCGTAGACCGGCTTGGGCTTTTCGGGCTGCGGCGCGGAATCGGGCTCGGTGACCGGCGCGGCCTCGACCGGGGTGGCCGGCAGCGGGGCGTTGTGCGCGCAGCCGGCGAGCAGCACGGGCGCGGCGAGGAAGGTGGTGGTGAGGAGCGACAGGCGCATGGTAATCCCCGATGGTTGATCGGGCTGTCTTAGACCGTCGATGGGCTCCGTCAATCGGGCGGGCGTAACATTATTACACCGCGATGACGACGTTTCCCGCCGCGTTCAGCCGCGCGCGGCCCGGGCGTCGGCGCGCCGCTTCCACTTGCGGGCGATCCACAACCGCCATGCCAGCGCGGTGCCGAAATAGCCGATCAGGGCGAGCGCGGCGGTGATGGTGAGCAAACCGGTGAGCGTGGCCGGGCCGGCCTGGTGCACCAGCCAGTCGCTCCAGCTCCGCTCGATCGCCTGCGCCTTCTCGACCACCGCGCCGGGGCCGATCATCCAGCTGCCCAGCCAATAGGCCGCCACCCAGAGCGGGGGCGTCGTGACGGGATTGGTGATGAAGGTGGTCGCCGCGGCCGCCGGGATGTTGGCGCGCAGGGGAAGCGCAAGTACCGCCGAAGCGGGGATCTGCCCCATCGGCACCAGCACGCCGGTCACCATGCCCAGCGCGACGCCGCGCGGCACCGAACGGCGGGTGAAGCGCCACAGCGAGCTGTGCATCACCCGGTTCGCCACCGGGCGGAGCCAGCGATTGCCCTCGACCGATTCGCGGCTGGGCATCGCCTGGTCGAGCCAGCGGCGGAAACGCGACTTGCCCGACACGGGCGCCGGATCAGCCACGGTCGCGGAGCAGGCGCCCCTGCTCCCGCTTCCAGTCCCGCTCCTTGATCGAGTCGCGCTTGTCATGCGTCTTCTTGCCCTTCGCCAGCGCCAGCTCGACCTTCGCGCGGCCTCGCCCGTTGAAATAGATGGACAGCGGCACGAGGGTCATCCCCTCGCGCGCCACCGCGCCATGGAGCTTGTTTATCTCCCGCTCATGAAGGAGCAATTTACGGGGACGCTTGGGCTCGTGGTTGAAGCGGTTGCCATGGCTGAACTCGGGGATGTTCGAATTGACCAGCCAGACGCCGCCGTCATTCACTTCCGCATAGGCCTCGGCGATCGAACCCTCGCCGAAGCGCAGCGACTTCACCTCGGTCCCGGTGAGCGCGATGCCGGCCTCATAGGTCTGCTCGATGAAATAATCGAACCGCGCGCGCCGGTTCTCGGCGACGGTCTTCACTTTCTCTTGGGCGGGACGGGGACGGGCCATAAGGCGATGCGATGTAGGCGCGGATTGCCGGAAGCGCCAGCCCGCAGGAAACGCGACGAGCCGAATGGCGGGTGCCGTATTCATTCGTGTCGATGGCGAGAAGCGTGTAGAGACAAACTATTGGCGCGCCCCAATCGAGCCTGGCGCCGACTGACAGCAATTGGAAAGCTGCCGCTTGAAGCCGGAGCTTCCCCATGACTCAACAGAATGAACGCGAGTATCTCGAACGCCGTCAGCGCCTGAGCGCCGAGAAGGCGCGTGCCGCCACCGATCCCGGCATCGCCAGGACACACAGCAACTTCGCCGCAGCCTATGCCAAGCGCCTGGAGCTGCATCAGGTCCAGGCGCTTGCCGAATAGGATCGTGGGACGCGGCGGGGGAATGGACAGCCCCCTGCCCGCTGCGCCATAGCCGCTCGCATGTCCGCCGTGCTCAACATCCAGCGCTCGATCACCGGCCAGCCCTGGCACTGGCGCGGCCTCGCCAGCGATTCGCGCGGCGGGCTGGTGCCCGACGACCTGGTGACGCAGCTGCTGATCGCCCGCGGCGTGGCGCGCGAGGAGCTCGACATGCACCGGGCGCCGAGCATCCGCGCCTTCATGCCCGACCCCTCGATCTTCCGCGACATGGACAAGGCAGCCGCGCGGCTCGCCGATGCGGTGGAGCAGTGCGAGCAGGTCGCGATCTTTGGCGATTACGACGTGGATGGAGCCACTTCCGCGGCATTGCTCATATTGCTGCTGAGGGACCTGGGGCTCGAGGCACGCCCCTATATCCCCGACCGGCTGATGGAAGGCTATGGCCCATCGGGCGAGGCGCTGGTGCGGCTCAAGCAGGAAGGCGCCGGCCTGATCGTCACCGTCGATTGCGGCGCTCAGGCCTTCGAAGCGCTGGAGATGGCGAAGACCGCCGGCGCCGAGGTGATCGTGGTCGACCACCACAAATGCACCACCGAGCTTCCACAGGCGCTCGCGCTGGTGAACCCCAACCGGCTCGACGAGACCGAAGGCGCGGCGCACGGCCATCTGGCGGCGGTCGGCGTCGCCTGGCTGCTCGGCGCGGCGCTGATCCGCACGCTGCGCGCCCGCGGCTATTTCGCGAGCCGGGCCGAACCCAAATTGCTCGACCTGCTCGACATCGTCGCGCTCGGCACCGTCGCCGACGTGGCGGCGCTCAAGGGACTCAACCGCGCCTTCGTCGCCCAGGGCCTCAAGGTGATGGCGCAGCGGCGCAACATCGGGCTGAACGCGCTGATCGAGGCCTCGCGCCTCACCCGGGCGCCCACGGCGACCGATCTGGGCTTCGCGCTCGGCCCCCGGATCAATGCCGGCGGGCGCGTCGGCCGCTCCGACCTGGGCGTGCGCCTGCTCACCACCCGCGACCCCGAGGAGGCGCGCACGATCGCCGAGGAGCTGAACCAGCTCAACGAGGAGCGCCGCGCGATCGAGGCGGGCGTGCAGGCCGAGGCGGAGGAACTCAGCCTGCATAAGGCGAACCACGCGGTCGCGGTGATTGCGAGCAAGGGCTGGCACGCCGGCGTGATCGGCATCGTCGCGGGGCGGCTGAAGGAGAAGCTCGGCCGGCCGGCGATCGTGATCGCGCTCGACGAGGACGGTGTCGGCAAGGGCTCGGGCCGCTCGATCCCGGGCGTCGATCTGGGCGCGGCAGTGCTCGCCGCCAAGGATGCCGGGCTGCTCCGGGCGGGCGGCGGCCATGCCATGGCCTGCGGCGTGACGATCGATGCCGACCGGCTCGATGCCTTTGCCGAGTTCCTCGAGGAGCGGCTTGCCGAGCGGGTCACCCAGGCGATGGGCGAGCGCGCGTTGCTGCTCGACGCGGTGGTGGCGCCGGGCGGCGTCTGCCCCGATCTCGTCAATGCGATGGAGGCCGGCGGCCCCTATGGCATGGGCTGGCCGGCGCCGCGCGTGGCGGCAGGGCCGGTTACCGTGATCAAGGCCGATGTGGTCGGCACGGGCGGGCATGTGCGGCTGATCGTGGCGGGGCCGGACGGGCGCAGCATCAAGGCAGTCGCCTTTCGCCAGGCCGATACCGAGCTGGGCCAGGCGCTGCTCTCGGCCCCGCGCCACCGCAAGCTCTGGCTCGCCGGCCGTGCCAGGATCGACGACTGGGGCTCCCGCCCCGCCGCCGAGCTGCATGTCGAGGATGCGGCCTGGGCCGACTAGCGCCTGCCGCCGCCACGGAAATCCATCGATGTCGGAGAACCACGCCGCAAGCGGCGAATGGTGACCCCTACGGGAATCGAACCCGTGTTTCAGCCGTGAAAGGGCCGCGTCCTAACCGCTAGACGAAGGGGCCATGCCGAAGCGTGGAGGCGGTCCGTTAGGGAAGGTTGCGCGGCGGGTCAAGCGCATTTGCTCAGCCCGGTCTGCAGACATCCACCCAGCGCCGCGAAACCAGCGCCGCCAGCCGTTCGGGCGCGATCTCCACCGATGCGGTGCGCGAGCCCGCCGCGGGGAACACCGTCGCGAAACCCCGGATCGAGACGTCGCAATAGACCGGCAGCGGCGTCGCCAGCCCGAAAGGACAGACCCCGCCCACCGGATGGCCGGTCAGCACCTCCGCCTCCTCGGCGCCGAGCATCGAGGCGCGGCCGGCGAACTCGGCCTTGATCTTGGGATTGTCGAGCCGCGCATCGCCGCGCGCGACGACGAGCACGACGCCCTCGCCCACGCGCAGCGCCAGCGTCTTGGCGATGCGCCCGGGTTCGACGCCGAGCGTCGCCGCCGCCTCCGCCACCGTGGCCGTGCTCGCCGCCTGCTCGATCAGGGCCAGGTCCGGGGCATGTTCGGCAAGCCAGGCGCGCACGGTCTCGACGGTCATTCCTCGATCTTCCTCCGGAACGTCTCGGGGAGCAGCAACAGGCCGATGACGAGCGTCGCGGCCGCGGCCACCACCGGATACCAGAGGCCGTAATAGATATCCCCCGTCGCCGCCACCATCGCAAAGGCAGTGGCAGGCAGGAAGCCGCCGAACCAGCCATTGCCCAGATGATAGGGCAGGCTCATCGACGTATAGCGGATGCGGCTGGGGAACAGCTCGACCAGCATGCCCGCGATCGGGCCATAGACCATGGTCACCAGCAGCACGAGCGCGAACAGGATCGCGACCACCAGCGGCTTGTTGATCCGGGCGTCCTCGGCCTTGGCGGGATAGCCCGCCTTTGCAAGCGCGGCACTCAAGCGTTTCGAATAAGTCGCGAGTTCGCCAACCTCGACGCTGCGGTCGCCGATGCTGACCTCGCCGGCGCCATGAGCCTCAGTACCATAGGGTATTCCCGCCTTCGCGAGCGTCGACTTGGCGACGTCGCACCCGGTCTTGTCGAACTTGTTCTTGCCGATCGGATCGAACTGGACCGAACAGGTCGCGGGATCGGCATGGACTTGCACCGGCGCCCGCGCCTGCGCCTCGGCCAATGCCGGATTGGCGGCCTGGGTCAGCGCATGGAACAGCGGGAAATAGCTGACCGCCGCGAGCAGGCAGCCCGCCAGGATGATCGGCTTGCGGCCGATCCGGTCGGAGAGCCAGCCGAAGAACACGAAGAACGGCGTGCCCAGCGCCAGCGCGATGGCGATCAGGACGTTCGCGGTCATCCCGTCGACCTTCAGCGTCTTCTCGAGGAAGAACAGCGCGTAGAATTGCCCCGTGTACCAGACCACCGCCTGGCCCACCACCGCGCCGAACAGCGCGATGAGGACGATGCGCAGATTGCCCCAGCGCAGAAACGCCTCGGTGAGCGGCGCCTTGGAAGTGTTGCCGCTCGCCTTCATCCGGGCATAGACCGGGCTCTCGTTGAGCTGGAGACGCACCCAGAGCGACACGCCCAGCAGCAGGATCGAGGCGAGAAACGGCACGCGCCAGCCCCAGCTGGCGAACGCCGCCTCGCCCAGCCACGAGCGCGTGCCGATCACGACGAGCAGCGAGGCGAACAGGCCCAGCGTCGCGGTCGTCTGGATCCAGCTCGTGTAGAGGCCGCGCTTGTGGTTGGGCGCATGCTCGGCGACATAAGTGGCGGCGCCGCCATATTGGCCGCCCAGCGCCAGCCCCTGAAGCACGCGGAGCGTCACCAGCAGGATCGGCGCCGCCACGCCGGCAGTGGCGAAATTGGGGAGCAGGCCCACCGCGAAGGTCGACCCGCCCATGATTCCCATCGTCACCAGGAAGGTGTTCTTGCGCCCCACCAGGTCGCCGATCCGCCCGAAGACGAGCGCGCCGAACGGCCGCACCGCGAACCCCGCCGCGAACGCCGCGAGCGCGAAGATGAAGGCGGTGGTATCGTTCACGCCGGCGAAGAACTGCGCCGAGATCGTCGTGGCGAGCAGGCCGTAGAGATAGAAATCATACCATTCGAACACGGTGCCCAGCGACGATGCCGCGATCACCATCTTCTCGTTGCGGGTGGCCGTGTGATGTTCGCCCAAGGGCGCCGACGGACTGTCGGACCGTGCATCCTCGCTCAAGCTGTCTTCCCCTTTTATTGTTAGCGCTAACCAACCACAGTCCCGCCGCAGTTGGAACCCCCGTCGCCACGCGCGCTCTCCGGCGCGCCTTGCCCGCAGGTTCGGTCATGCCCGGCCGCATTGCAAACAAAGCCACGCTTGGGAGTGCAAAAGCTGTACTTCACAGTGCGGCCCGGGGAGCGTAAACGGCCCTCATGTTCGAGCGCATCTTCCTGTCCCATCCGCGCGCCGTCGGCGAAAGCTATGGCGAGCATGCCAGCACCGCCGCGCGATTCGGCTTCACCATGATCATCGGGGGGGCGGCCTGCGTGGTCCATGCCATCGTCCCCGCCCTGTTCGTCCGCACCGCGAGCGACGCGGTGAAGCGACTCTATGGCCAGATGCTCGCGCGCCAGCCCGGCATGGCGGCACGCAAACCGGCCTATGAACAGCCCGAGTGGCAGATCGAATACGAAATCTGACGTGATCGAGCATGTCGCGATCATCGGTGCCGGCTTTTCCGGCACCCTGCAGGCGATCAACCTGCTCCGCCACGACGGCCCCCGCGCCACGCTGATCGAGCGTGCGCCGGTCGCCGGCCTCGGCCTCGCCTATGGCGCCGCGCATCCCAGCCATGTGCTCAACGTGCGCGCATCGAACATGAGCGCCTTCCCCGACGATCCGTCGCACTTCGTCCGCTGGCTCGAGGCGCGCGGCGTGGCGGATGCGCCCAGCGCGTTCATCCCGCGCGTCACCTATGGCGAGTATCTGCGCGAGCTGCTCGACGCCGCGCTGCTCGCCCATCCCGATCGCCTGCAGCTGGTGCGCGACGAGGTCGAGGACCTCGACTTCGCCGACGGCGTGACGGTGCGCCTCAAGGGCCGCACGGTGGCGGCCGACGCGGCAGTGCTCGCGGTCGGCAACCTGCCGCCGCACGATCCGCCGGGCCTCGATCCCGAAAAGCTGAGCGCCGAACGCTACAAGGGCGATCCCTGGGACGCGAGCGTTCCCGACGGGCTCGGACCGGACGACACCGTACTGGTGATCGGTACCGGACTCACCATGATCGACGTCGTGCTGCTGCTCGATGCGCGCGGCTTCAAGGGCAGGATCGTCGCGCTGTCCCGGCGCGGCCTGCTCCCGCGCCCGCATGCGCCGGGCAACGACTGGCAGAAGCTCGCCGAGCGGCCCGCCACCTCCGCCTCGAAACTGCTCCAGGCGGTCCGCGTGCGCGGCGAGGAAATCGGCTGGCGCAATGCCGTCGACGAGCTCCGGCCCTTCACCCAGGCGATGTGGGGGAATGCCAGCGAGGACGAGCGCGGCCGGTTCCTCCGCCACCTCCGCCCCTGGTGGGACGTGCACCGCCACCGCCTGGCGCCGGAGGTCCATGCCCGGCTGATGGCCGTTATCGCGCGCGGCCAGCTCGAAGTAATCGCCGGCAAGACGCTCGGCTTCGCGGAGAAGCCCGGGGGCATCGAGGTCCGGCTTCGCCGCCGCGGCGCCGACGCGGCCGAGACGATGATGGTGCAGCGCATCGTCAACTGCACCGGGCCGCTGGGCGACCTCAACCGCACCGAGGAACCCCTGCTCCAGAAGCTCGCCGCGCGCGGGATGATCCGCCCCGACGCGGCGCATCTCGGCATCGACGTCGACAACCAGGGCCAGACGATCGACGCGGCCGGCCGGCCCAACGCCAATCTCTACGCCCTGGGCCCGATGACTCGCGGCGCGTTCTGGGAGATCGTCGCGGTGCCGGATATCCGCACCCAGACCTGGAGCGTCGCCCGACGCCTCTCCAACGCGCACTGGGTGGGCGGCGAAGGGCTATGACTGCAACTAGTATCAATTGACACTAACTGCACTTCGGACTAGCCCGCGCGTTACCTTCTTGGAGCGTGCACCATGACCGATCCTGCCAATCCGCTCGGCCTCAACGGCTTCGAGTTCGTCGAATTCACCTCGCCCGATCCCGAGGCGATGGGGAAGCAGTTCGAGATGCTGGGCTTCGTGCCGACGCATCGGCACCCCAGCAAGAACGTCACCCGCTACAAGCAGGGCCGCATCAACCTGATGCTCAATCGCGACGAGGCCGGCCGCGTGGCGGCGTTCCGCGGCGAGCACGGGCCCTCGGCCAGCGCGATGGCCTTCCGCGTTGCCGATCCGGCCAAGGCGATGGCGTGGGCGCTCGCGCACGGCGCCAAGCGCACCGACGAGGACGACACCGTCATCCTCGGCATCGGCGGCTCCTATCTCTATTTCATCGAGGACGGCTACGACCTCTACCAGGATTGGGCCGAGTTCCCGGGCTGGCGGGAGGCCGAGGCGCAGAACAATGTCGGGCTCGACCTGCTCGATCACCTCACGCACAATGTGCGCCGCGGCCAGATGCGGGTGTGGAGCGAATTCTACAAGACGCTCTTCGGCTTCGAGGAGCAGAAGTATTTCGACATCAAGGGCCAGGCGACCGGCCTGTTCAGCCAGGCGATGATCGCGCCCGACAAGGCCATCCGCATCCCGCTGAACGAGAGCCAGGACGACAAGAGCCAGATCGAGGAGTTCATCCGCGAGTATAAGGGCGAGGGCATCCAGCACCTCGCGCTGACCACGCCGGACATCTACGACACGGTAGAGCGCCTGCGCGCCCGCGGCGTCAAGCTGCAGGACACGATCGAGACCTATTACGAGCTGGTCGACAAGCGCGTGCCCGGGCATGGCGAGGACCTGGAGCGCCTCAGGAAGAACCGCATCCTGATCGACGGCAATATCGGCGACGAAGGCATCCTGCTCCAGATCTTCACCGAGAACATGTTCGGCCCGATCTTCTTCGAGATCATCCAGCGCAAGGGCAATGAAGGCTTCGGCAACGGCAATTTCCAGGCGTTGTTCGAGAGCATCGAGCTGGACCAGATCCGCCGGGGTGTCATCAAGGTCGACGCATAACCTTCGGAATTCGGCTTGGAGAGGAGCCGGGGGAGCGGCGCCAGTTGCGTAGCGCGCAGCTCACCCCGGCCGAAATCCTCAGGCGAATGCCGGCTCGCCGCGCACTTCGCCCGCCCCCTCGCGGAAGCGCGCCTCGTCGAGGAGCCCTTCCCGCTTCGCCACGATCACCGGCACCAGCATCTGCCCCGCCACATTGGTCGCGGTCCGGCCCATGTCGAGGATCGGGTCGATCGCGAGCAGCAGCCCGACCCCGTCCAGCGGCAGCCCCAGCGTGGAGAGCGTGAGCGTGAGCATCACGGTCGCGCCGGTCAGGCCGGCGGTGGCGGCCGATCCCAGCACCGAGACGAAGGCGATCAGCGCATAATGCTCGATCCCCAGCGGGATGCCGTAGAACTGCGCGACGAAGATCGCCGAGATCGCCGGATAGATCGCCGCGCAGCCGTCCATCTTGGTCGTGGCACCCAGCGGCACGGCGAAGGCGGCATAGGCGCGCGGGACGCCGAGCGCGCGCTCGGTCACGTCCTCGGTCACCGGCAGCGTGCCGACCGAAGAGCGCGAGACGAAGCCGAGCTGGATCGCCGGCCAGGCCGAGGCGAAGAAGCGCAAGGGGCTGAGGCCATGCGCCGCCAGCAGCGCCGGATAGACGACGAGCAACACCAGGCCGAGCCCGAGATAGACCGCGCCGGCATAGGTGCCGAGCGCCGCCAGCGACTCCCAGCCATAGCGCACCACTGCATCACCGATCAGCGCCGCGGTGCCGATCGGGGTCAGCCGGATCACCCAGCGCAGCAGCAGCCGGAAGACGGCGAGCGCCGAGGCGTTGAAATCGAGAAAGCGGTGCCCCGCCTCCCCCGCCTTCACCGCCGCCGCGCCGATCGCGACCGCGAGCACGATGATCTGGAGCACGTTGAACGAGAGCCCGGTGGTGGCGCTGCCGTCCGCCAGCCGGGTCGACGCCGCCAGGCCCAGGAAATTCGACGGCACCAGCCCCTTCAGGAAATCGAGCCAGCTCCCGGTGCTCGAAGGCACCGCTGCCGCAGTGGCCGCCACGGCGCTGTGGTGGCCCGGCTGGAGCACAAGGCCGAGCGTGATGCCGATCGCCACCGCGATCGCCGCGGTGATCGTGAACCACAAGAGCGTCCGCACCACCAGCCGCGCGGCGTTGTTCAGGTCCCGCAGCGCCGCGATCGAGGCGACGATCGCCGTGAACACCAGCGGCGGCACCAGCACCTTGAGCAGCTGCACGAAGATCTGCCCGATCGTCTGCAATGCCTGGGCGAGGCCGTTGGCGGTCTCGCCGTCGCTGCCGATCGCCCGCGCGGTCAGCCCCAGCGCCAGCCCTGCCGCCATGCCGAGGGCGACCTGCACGCCGAAGCTCGGCAGCTGGAACCGCCGGGGTGCGGCTGCGCTGATGATGGCCATTGGTTACGACTCCGGAATTAAACCTACCAAAAAAGTAGGAATTACGCCGCCGCCGCCCAAGAAAGTTTAGGTTCGCGCCCTGATAGCCGATCCCGCAGCAGATAGTATCATTTGACACTATTCTGGGCAGCGCTACAGGGAGGCGAGCATAGAGAGGATGCGATGACCGACTATTTCCCCGGCTTCGGCAACCAGGTCTCCACCGAGGCGGTGCCCGGCGCGCTGCCGGTGGGGCGCAACAGCCCGCAACGGCCCGCCTTCGGACTTTATGCCGAGCAGCTCTCCGGCACGGCGTTCACCGCGCCCCGGCACGAGAACCGCCGCTCCTGGCTCTATCGCCTGCGCCCCACGGCCGAGCATCCGCCGTTCACGCGCTACGAAGGCGCCCGGAACTTCGCGCCCGGCACGGTCGGCGCGGCCCTGCCCCCCAATCGCCTGCGCTGGAACCCGATTCCGGCGCCGCCCCCCGGCACCGACCTGATCGACGGCATGACGACCATGCTCGCCAATCGCGATCCCGCCGACCTGGAGGGCGTGGCGGTGCATGTCTATGCCGCCAACAAGGACATGGAGACCCGCGTCTTCTTCGACGCGGACGGCGAGCTGCTCTTCATTCCCCAGGCCGGCCGGCTCACTCTGCTCACCGAGCTCGGCCGGATCGACATCGCGCCCGGCCAGGTCGCGCTCGTGCCGCGCGGCGTGCGTTTCCGCGCGCTGCTCCCGGACGGCACGGCGCATGGCTATGTCGCCGAGAATCACGGCGCGCTGTTCCGCCTGCCCGATCTTGGGCCCATCGGCGCCAACGGCCTCGCCAATGCGCGCGACTTCGAGACGCCCGCCGCCTGGTTCGAGGACCGCGACGAGGATTTCGAAGTCATCCAGAAGCATCTCGGCGCGCTCTGGACCACCACCCTTCCCCATAGCCCGCTCGATGTGGTGGCCTGGCACGGCAATCTCGCGCCCTGGCGCTACGACCTCGCCCGGTTCAACACGATGAACACGGTGAGCTTCGACCATCCCGATCCGTCGATCTTTACCGTCCTCACCTCGCCCAGCGACGTGCCGGGCCGCGCCAATGCCGATTTCGTGATCTTCCCGCCGCGCTGGATGGTCGCCGAGGACACGTTCCGCCCGCCCTGGTTCCACCGCAACGTGATGAGCGAGGCGATGGGCCTGATCACCGGCGCCTATGACGCCAAGGCAGAGGGCTTCGCCCCCGGCGGCCTGTCGCTCCACAATCTCATGGCCGGGCACGGTCCCGATGTCGCCAGCTGGCAGGGCGCAAGCAACGCCGACCTGAAGCCGCACAAGATCGACGGGACGATGGCCTTCATGGTCGAGACCTGCTGGCCCTACAGGCCCACGCAATATGCGCTCGATCGCGCCCAGCCCGATTATGACGCGGCCTGGACGGGCTTCCCAAAGGCGAAGCTGCCATGAAATTCCTCCCCGAGCTCGTCTCGGGGAGAGGGACCGTTCGCGTAGCGAATGGTGGAGGGGCCGCTGCGGAATGCGGCGGTTTCCCGCCATGCCCCTCCACCGCCTTCGGCGCCCCCCCTCCTCTAGCAAGCTGGGGGAGGAATTGAGCATGGAACGCCTCACCGAAACGCCTCCCGACGTAACGCTCGGCCCGCTCGACCTCATCCCCGACGGCAACGCGCGCAACTTCGTGCTCGAGATGCGCGCCGGCCGCTTCCACGGCTTCGTCGTGCGCCGGGGTGAGACGGTCCATGGCTATCTCGACCTGTGCGCCCATATGGCGCTGCCGCTCACCAACAGGCTGGACGATTATCTCACGCCCGATGGCGGCCATATCCAGTGCAGCTGGCACGGCGCGCTGTACCGGATCGAGGATGGAACCTGTGTCGGCGGCCCCTGTGTCGGGGCAAGGCTGCGCCGCTGGCCGGTGACGGTGCGTGACGGGATGATCGTCACCAGCTGATCGCACCAAATCCGGATCGGATCAGGTTGAATCCAATATAACCCCGAGTCCAGTTGACCGACTCACCTCGATAACGCTCAATATAATATCGACAAATACATTCGCGATATTTGTCTATTTCGAGGAGCGAGCCGTGGCCAACCTTATAAATTTCGTGAACCCTGCTCTGAATGAGGGCGAGACGTTCGACGTATATCTCAATCGCTTTCCCAAGATCGGCGCCGGCAAGGCCAATGCGCTCATGCCGCTATTCGCCAGCTTCGCCATCGATGCCTCGGTGCTCGGCCATCCGATCAAGGGTAACATCGAAATCCAGATGCCCGATCTCAGCCCCTCGGGCACTTGCCTGATCAGTTTCCTCGGGGCCCAGCACAAGGCGCCCTATACCACCGGCGGCGGCAAGCTGCAGATCCAGGCCCCCGGCCGCACCGTCACCCTATATGGTGGCGACAAGCAATGGAGCTGGATCGACGTCAGCGGCGTGCCGGGCTCGATCGGCATCTGGCCGACCAGCCATGTGCTGCAGGACGAAGACGAAGTGGATCTCGCCGGCGCGGAAGCCTGAGTTTCCCCCGATTCCCCCGGCATGGGTCGCGCCGGGGGAATTGCGCACCGCCTCTCCTCTCCCCTTGCCGCCCCGCGCGAAATCGGGGAAAAGCGCGCAGAAAAAGGTCAGCACTGCTGACGCGCATATCCCGGAGAGAAACCCATGGATCCCACGCTCGATTTCAGCCTCGGCGAAACCGCCGACATGATCCGCGAGACGACGCAGCGCTTCGCCAAGGAGCGCATCGAACCGCTCGCCGCGAAGATCGACGCGGACGACTGGTTTCCCAAGGCCGAGCTCTGGCCGGCGATGGGCGAGCTCGGCCTGCACGGCATCACCGTCGAGGAGGAATGGGGCGGCCTGGGCCTGGGCTATCTCGAGCATGTCGTCGCGCAGGAGGAAATCGCCCGCGCATCGGCCTCGATTGGCCTCAGCTACGGCGCGCACTCGAACCTGTGCGTCAACCAGATCCGCCGCTGGGCCAATCCCGAGCAGAAGGCCAAATATCTTCCCAAGCTGATCTCGGGCGAGCATGTCGGGTCGCTCGCCATGTCCGAGGCAGGCGCCGGCTCGGACGTCGTCTCGATGAAGCTGCGCGCCGAGCGGACCGACCGCGGCTATGTGCTCAACGGCACCAAGTTCTGGATCACCAACGCGGCCTATGCGGACACGCTGGTCGTCTATGCCAAGACGGGCGAAGGCTCGCGCGGCATCACCACCTTCCTGATCGAGAAGGACATGCCCGGCTTCTCGATCGGCCAGAAGATCGACAAGATGGGCATGCGCGGCTCGCCCACCGCCGAGCTGGTGTTCGACGATTGCGAGGTTCCGGAAGAGAATGTCATGGGCCCGCTCAACGGCGGTGTCGGCGTGCTGATGTCGGGCCTGGACTATGAGCGCACCGTGCTCGCCGGCATCCAGCTCGGCATCATGCAGGCCTGCCTCGACGTCGTGCTGCCCTATATCCGCGAGCGCAGGCAGTTCGGCCAGCCGATCGGCCATTTCCAGCTGATGCAGGCCAAGGTGGCGGACATGTACGTCGCGCTGAACAGCGCCCGCGCCTATGTCTATGCCGTGGCGAAGAGCTGCGACGCCGGCAAGACCACGCGCTTCGACGCGGCCGGCGCGATCCTGCTCGCCTCGGAGAACGCCGTGAAGGTATCGCTCGAGGCGATCCAGGCGCTGGGCGGCGCCGGCTATACCAAGGACTGGCCGGTAGAGCGCTTCGCCCGCGACGCCAAGCTGCTCGACATCGGCGCCGGCACCAACGAGATCCGCCGCATGCTGATCGGACGCGAGCTGATCGGGGCCTGAGGCGCCCCGATCCCTCACCTCGTCACCCCGGCCTTGTGCCGGGGGCCACGGTGCCTCAAGTCCAGCCCCGGAAGCTCCTGGCTTCCCGCTCGCCTCCCGGCGGACCCCGGCACAGGGCCGGGCTCACAGTTATGGGTGCGCGAAGTGCCTGAATGTCGATCCGTTCGGGAGCGTCACTCGAACAGCGACAGCGGAATCGCCTCCCCCATCCGGGTCTGGCCGGCGCCGTTGGGGTGGAGATTGTCCCCGCCTTGCAGGGCCGGTGCCAGCCGCTTCGGATTGGCGGGATCGACGACGGCCTTCTCCATGTCGACCACGCCGTCGAAGATGCCCGAACCGCGCATCCAATCGTTGATCGCAACGCGCAGCGCCTCGCCGTCGGGCGTGTGATAGTCGGCGCCTTCATAGGGCAGGATCGTCGCCGCGATCACCTTGATCCCATGCGCATGCGCCCGCACGACGAGCTGGCGATAGGCCGCCTTCAGGTCCTCGGGCGACAGCACCGGGTTTCGCACGCCGCCGCGGTTCTTGCCCGAATTGCCGATATCATTGACTCCCTCGAGCAGCACGACATGGGAAACGCCGGGCAAGGCGAGCACGTCGCGGTCGAAGCGAGCGAGCGCGGTCGGGCCCAGCCCGCCCTGCAGGATGCGATTGCCGCCGATCGCCTGAGTCACCACCACATGCGGCATGCCCGCCGCGGCGATGCGCCGGCCGAGCACATCGCCCCAGCGGCACGCCGGCACCGCACCGTTCGCGCAGCCGACATTGTCGGTGATCGAATCGCCATAGGCGACGATCACCGGGCGCGGCTCCGGCCCCAGCACATCGACTTGCGCGAGCAGCGGCCGCGGGTCCGACCGCCGGACCGCCTCGAACGCCTCGCCGCTATGGTCGCCCGGTGCCGAGATGTCGGTCGGCACGCCGCGCGCCATATGAACCGTCGCGATCTCGACCTTTTCCGGCAGGTAGAGCGAGACTTCGAGCTGTTCGAACGCCTGGACCGGCATCGCGATCGCGTCGCTCACCAGCGGCGCGCCGGCGGGCAGCCTGGCGTCGCCGCGCCCGCCGAACGTCACGCGCACCGGCAGGCCCCCGGCGACACGCACCGTCGCCGCACCGATCCGCATCGCCTGGCCATAGTCGTTCGCCAGCCGGATGCGGACCTTGTTCCCGCCCGCGCCGACGCGCACCTGCATGCGCAGCGTCACGTTCTCCACCGCCACGCGATCGTCAGGATCCACCGCCTGCCACATGCTGGCGGTCCAGGCGGGCGTCCAGCCGTCCGGGCCCGGCCGGGCATCGGCGGAAGCGGCGGCAAACAGCAGCGATGCGATCACCGCTCCCAAGGGCATCCAGCGCATCGCGTCTCCCATTTGGCTATTTGCCGCCAGACCGTCCGATCAGCCCCGCATCACCAGATCTTCACGCGCTTGTCGGGCGCGAGGTACAGCTTCTCGCCCGGCTGCACGTTGAATGCGGGATACCATGCATCGAGATTGCGCACGGTGAAGGCGCGCCAGCGGCCCGGCGCATGCGGATCGGTCGCCACTTCGGCGCGCAACGCCTCCTGGCGCTGCTTCTCGCGCCAGCTCTGGGCATAAGCGAGGAAGAAGCGCTGGTCGCCGGTCAGCCCGTTGATCACCGGCGCCTCCTTGCCCTTGAGCGAGGCGTGATAGGCCTCATAGGACGCGGTCAGCCCCGCCACATCGGCGATGTTCTCCGCCAGCACCTGCTTGCCGTTGAGGAACAGGCCCGGCAGCACCTCATAGGCGCTGTACTGCGCCGCCAGCGCCGCGCTGGCTTCCTGGAAGTGCTTCAGGTCCTCCGGCGTCCACCAGTTGCGCAGCTTGCCGGCGCTGTCGAAGCTCGATCCCGTATTGTCGAAGCTGTGGCTGATCTCATGGCCGATCGTCGCGCCGATCGAGCCGTAATTGGCCGCCGCGTCGGACTTGGGATCGTAGAAGGGCGCCTGCAGGATCGCCGCCGGGAAGTTGAGCGCGTTCTGCAGCGGCAGGTTCACGGCATTCACCGTCTGCGGCGTCATCCACCATTCGCCCTTGTCCACCGGCTTGCCGATCTTGGCGAGCTGGTGCCGCGTCTCGGCCTTCTCGGCGCGCTGCAGGTTGCCGACCGGGTCGTCTGCCTTCACCTCGAGCGAGGCATAGTCGCGCCAGGCTTCCGGATAGCCGACGCCGACGCGCATCGTCTCGATCTTCTTGCGCGCCTCGGTCTTGGTCGCCTCGTCCATCCAGCTGAGGCCGGCGACGCGCTTGTCGAACGCCGCCTTGATGTTCGCCACCATGTTCTGGATGTCCGCCTTGGACGAGGCCGGGAAATAGTCCTTCACATAGAGCTGGCCGACCGCGTCGCCCAGATTGTTGTTGACGCTGGCGATGGCGCGCTTCTCGCGCGGGCGCATCGCCTGCTGGCCGCGCAGCTGCTTCGAGAAGAAATCGAAGCTCGCCTGGTCGAACTTCGCCGGCAGTGCCGCGGTCACCTGGTTGATCTGATGGAAGGCCAGCCAGTCCTGCCAGGCCTCGATCGGCTCGCTCTCGACCAGCTTGGCCAGCTTCGCCGTGGTGGCCGGATGCCAGACGATGAATTCCTGCTGCCCGCCCAGCCCGGCGGCGTTCCAGAAGCCGTCCCAGTCGATCCCCGGTGCCTTGGCCGCGAAATCGGCCTTCTTCCACCAATTGTCGGCCTTCTGGACGTCCTGGCTGGCGACGATGTCGGTATGCGCCGTGGCGATCTTGGTCTCGAGATCGAAGACCCGCGCGGCGCGCGCCGCCGGATCGCGCATGCCCGCCAGCGTGAAGACCTTGAGCAGATAGGCCTTATAGCCCTCGCGCGCCTTGGCCATCGCGTCGGTCTTCGAGAGATAATAGTCGCGGTCCTCGAGCCCGAGGCCGCCCTGCAGCACATAGGGCACGGTCTGGTCGGGCTTGTCGAGCGCCTGGCTCACCCACAGGCCGAACAGGTTCTCGGTGTGGAAATTGGTCGCGTTGAGCGGATCGACATCGGCGCGGACATTGCCGCCCAGCATCGCCGAGAGCGCATGCTTGTCCTTCAGCGCGGCGATGGCGTCCAGCACCGGCTTGAGCGGCGTCAGCCCGCGCGCCTCGATCCCGGCGGTGTCGGTATAGGCCTTGTACCAGTCGGCGATCCGCCGCTGATCGGTGCCGGTGGCGGCATCGGCCTTCAACGCGGCGTCGATGATCGCCTTGTTGTTCGCCTCGGCCTTGTTGAACACGTCGAGGAACATGCCGGTGATGACGCGATCGGCCGGAATCTCCGTCTTCGCGCGCCAGCCGCCATTGGCATATTCCTCGAAATCGTCACCCGGCTTCACCTGCTTGTCGAGCCCGACCAGGTCGACGCCGACGCCGGTGCCGGCCGCGGCGGTGGTACCCGTGCCGGGGCCCGAGGGGGTGCAGGCGGTGGTCGCGAGCAGTGCCGCGACGAGGAGCGTGTAAGTCTTCAAGCCGACTCTCCCGTATTACTGTATGACAAGAGCGCTACTCCTGCGCGATGCTTTGCGCCAGCACCTTCCCATGCCCGCCCGGCCAGTGTAGGGAAGGGAAAACTAGGACAGGAAGGATGCCCTATCTATGAGCGCCCCGGTGCTCGATTCGAGGGTTGCGGCGGACAGCGCGGAGTTCCGTGCCCGTGCCGCGCACAATCGCGCTTTGGCGGAGCGGCTTCGCGCCGATGTCGCCCGGGCGGCGCTCGGCGGCAGCGAAGCCGCCCGTGAACGCCATGCCGGCCGCGGCAAGCTGCTCCCGCGCGAGCGCGTCGAGCGGCTGCTCGATCCCGGCGCCCCCTTTCTCGAGATCGGCCAGCTCGCCGCCTGCGACATGTACGGGGGCGAGGTGCCCGGTGCCGGCATGATCGCCGGCATCGGCCGGGTCTCGGGGCGCACCGTGATGATCGTCTGCAACGATGCGACGGTGAAGGGCGGCACCTATTATCCGATGACGGTGAAGAAGCATCTCCGCGCCCAGGAGATCGCCGAGCAGAACCGCCTGCCCTGCATCTACCTGGTCGATTCGGGCGGCGCCAACCTGCCCCACCAGGCCGAGGTCTTCCCCGATCGCGACCATTTCGGCCGCATCTTCTTCAACCAGGCCAACATGTCGGCCAAGGGCATCCCGCAGATCGCCTGCGTGATGGGCAGCTGCACCGCCGGCGGCGCCTATGTCCCCGCCATGTCCGACGAGACGGTGATCGTCGGTGCGCAGGGCACGATCTTCCTCGCCGGCCCGCCACTGGTGAAGGCCGCCACCGGCGAAGTCATCTCGGCGGAAGACCTGGGCGGCGGCGACCTCCATGCGCGCAAGTCGGGCGTGGTCGATCACCTCGCCGAGAATGACGAACATGCGCTGACCATCGTCCGCGACATCGTCAGCCACCTGCCCGCCGATCGCACGCCGGATATCGCGCTGCTCGATCCGCGCGCGCCGAAATATGACGCGGAAGAGCTGTACGGCGTCGTCCCCGAGGACGTCCGCGCCCCCTATGACGTGCACGAGGTCATCGCCCGCATCACCGACGGCAGCGAATTCCACGAGTTCAAGCCGCTCTACGGCACCTCGCTGGTCTGCGGCTTCGCGCATATCTGGGGCATGCCGGTGGGCATCATCGCCAATAACGGGGTGCTGTTCAGCGAGAGCGCGCAGAAAGGTGCGCACTTCATCGAGCTGGCCTGCCAGCGCCGCGTTCCGCTGCTCTTCCTCCAGAACATCTCCGGCTTCATGGTCGGCGGTAAATATGAGGCGGAAGGCATTGCGAAACATGGCGCGAAGCTGGTCACCGCCGTCGCCACCGCCACCGTGCCCAAGATCACCGTGCTGATCGGCGGCAGCTTCGGCGCCGGCAATTACGGCATGTGCGGCAGGGCCTATTCGCCGCGCTTCCTCTTCACCTGGCCCAACAGCCGCATCTCGGTGATGGGCGGCGAGCAGGCCGCATCGGTGCTCGCCACTGTCCACCGCGACGCCGAGAAATGGACGCCAGAGGAGACCGAGGCCTTCAAGGCCCCGATCCGCCAGCGCTATGAGGACGAAGGCAATCCGTGGCACGCGACGGCGCGCCTGTGGGACGACGGCATCATCGATCCGGCCCAGACGCGCGACGTGCTCGGCATCGCGCTCGCCGCGACGCTGAACGCGCCGATCCCGGAGCGCCCGGCCTTCGGCGTGTTCCGGATGTGATGCGGCCAGACACGCCTGCTTCATTCCTCCCCGAGCTCGTCTCGGGGAGGGGGACCGCCCGGCGCAGCCGGGTGGTGGAGGGGCAATCGCGAACGCGCTTCGGCAATGATCCCGCGGAGAACTGCATCGAGATCGCGAAGAATTTCGATGGCCGGAACGCGCAGAGTCTGGATGCCATTCGTGGCGAGCCAGGAATCGCGTCGAGCGTCCCGCTCCGGCCGATCGCCAAACCCATGTGCCTCCCCATCCACCTCGATGGCGAGCCGGGCATCGCTGCAATAGAAATCGAGACTGAATTCGCCGGTGGCGTGCTCATGCCGGAATTTGAGCCCCACAGGTCGCTTGCGAAGCTCTCTCCAAAGAAGTCCCTCGGGCAAGCTCATCTCGCGCCGCCGCGCCCGCGCTTGCAGTACCGCCCGTTTGCTTCCCTTCGGCGAATGATCCTTGAACATCGCGCCTGCCCCTCCACCATGCTTTGCATGGTCCCCCTCCCCGAGACTAGCTCGGGGAGGAATTGAAAGGTCCGGAATGAAGCAGCTTCTTCTCCCCTTAGCCCTCCTCGCCCCGCTGCCGGCACTGGCCCAGACCACGCCCACGCCCAGGCTGCCCCCGGCCAACCCGCTGCCCTATGAGGATGCCGAGGCCGCGGCCGTGATGACGCCGATCAACGCCATGTTCGCCGGCCTGGCCGCGCGCGACGGCGCCGCGATCCTTGCCCAGACCCGGCCCGAGGGCGGCGCCACCGTCGCGATCGAGAAGCCCGACGGCAGCCGCGCCATCCGCCATCTCAGCTGGGCCGAGTTCGCCGCGGGCATCAAGCCGGGCTCCGAGAAGCTCGAGGAGCGCATCTCGCTGCCGGCGATCGAAGTGGACGGCGACATCGCCATGGTCTGGGCGCCCTATGTCTTCCTGATCGACGGCAAGGCCCATCATTGCGGGATCAACCATTTCGACCTGGTCCGCGAGAATGCGTCGTGGAAGGTGCTCAACGTCACCTGGTCGCAGCGCACCACCGGCTGCGCGGCGCAATGAGCCGCGACACGCTCTTCCTGCTCGAGCATGCATTCGCCGATCCCGCCCTTGGCGGCGAACGGGTCTTCTATTGCCGGGACTGCATGATCATCGAAGGCCTGCTCGCCACCTTCCCGGAGCGCGCCGCCGATATCGAAGTGGTCCGCGTCGCCTGGCCGCGCCCGCGCGCCGCGGTGGTGGCGGCGATCGGCGAGGCGAACCAGAATCTTCCCGCGCTCGCCTGGACCCGGGAGGACGGGAGCGCCGGCTTCGTCAACGAGATCGAGGCGCTGCTCGCGGCCCTGGCCGAGCGGCACGGCTTTCCGGAGCGGCATCCGTGATTTCCGCTTCCCAAATAGGATTTCGCGTGTTTCCACCGGCAACGATGCAGCGCAGCCTTCGCCTCGCCATTCTCCAGCCTTCGCAGCCGGCGCCTGAGCGGGGAAATCGGGGCCCCCATAGCCTAAACTTCGTAAACTTCCGCGAGGCCGCCCGATGATCCAGTCCCTGCTCATCGCCAATCGCGGCGAGATCGCCTGCCGCATCATCCGCACCGCGCGCGCCATGGGCATCCGCACGGTCGCGGTCTATTCGGATGCCGACGCCAGGGCACTGCACGTCCGCCAGGCCGACGCGGCCGTGCATATCGGCCCCTCTCCCGCCCGGGAGAGCTATCTGGTCGGCGAGAAGATCATCGCCGCCGCGAAGCAGACCGGGGCCGAGGCGATCCATCCCGGCTATGGCTTCCTTTCGGAGAATGCCGATTTCGCCGAGGCGGTGATCGCCGCCGGCCTGGTCTGGGTCGGCCCCCGGCCGGACAGCATCCGCGCCATGGGTCTGAAGGATGCCGCCAAGGCGCGGATGATCGCCGCCGGCGTGCCCGTCACTCCCGGCTATCTCGGCGAGGACCAGTCGCCCGATCGCTTGCAGGCGGAGGCGGACGCGATCGGCTATCCCGTGCTGATCAAGGCCGTGGCCGGCGGCGGCGGCAAGGGCATGCGCCTGGTCGAGGCGCCGGAAGGCTTTCCCGACGCGCTGGCCTCGTGCCAGCGCGAGGCCGCCAGCTCGTTCGGCGATGAGCGGGTGCTGCTCGAGAAATATATCCTCTCGCCCCGCCACATCGAAGTGCAGGTGTTCGGCGACACCCACGGCAATGTCGTCCACCTGTTCGAGCGCGACTGCTCGCTCCAGCGCCGGCACCAGAAAGTGATCGAGGAAGCGCCGGCCCCGGGCATGGATGCGGATACGCGCGAGGCGATCTGCGCCGCCGCCGTCCGCGCGGCCAGGGCGGTCGACTATGTCGGCGCCGGCACGATCGAGTTCATCGCCGATGCCAGCGAAGGCCTGCGCGCCGACCGCATCTGGTTCATGGAAATGAACACCCGCCTCCAGGTCGAGCATCCGGTGACCGAGGAGATCACCGGCCAGGATCTGGTCGAGTGGCAGCTGCGCGTGGCTTCGGGCGAGGAACTGCCCAGGCGGCAGGACGAGCTGGCGATCAACGGCTGGGCCTTCGAAGCCCGGCTCTACGCCGAGGACCCCGTCACCTTCCTTCCTTCGACCGGCACGCTCGAGCAGTGCCATTTCCCGGAGGATCATGTGCGCGTCGAGACCGGGTTCGAGCAGGGCTCGGTCATCTCGCCCTTCTACGATCCGATGATCGCCAAGATCATCACCAATGGCGACACGCGCGAAGACGCACTCTCCCTGCTGGCCCAGAAGCTCGAGGGCGTCGCGGTCTGGCCGGTCAAGTCCAACGCGGCCTTCCTCCACCGCGCGGCGACGCATCCCGTCTTCCAGGACGGCGACGTGACGACGGCGTTCCTCGCCGACCATGCCGAGGATCTCATCCCGTCCGCCGAACCGAGCCGCGAGATGCTGCGCCAGGCCGCTGTCCAGCTGGTCCACCAGTTCGAAGATCGCCAGCGGGAGGGGTTGAACGGCTTCCGTCTCAACGCGGCCCCGAACATGACCGTGCGGATGACTGCCGCCGGCCAGGCCTATGCCCTGGCGGCACCGGATGATTTCGATGGCGACGTCTATACGTCCACGGCAGCCCCGGGCGTAGCGCTGGTCACCCGGAATGGACTGACCTTCGGCATCGCGCTCGCGCGCCACCGGGGCGGCACGGCGGGCATTGCCGGCGACGGCGCGATCCTTGCCCCCATGCCCGGCCGAGTCACCGCCGTGGAGGTAGCGGCGGGCGACGCGGTCACCAGGGGCCAGCGCCTCGTCACGCTAGAGGCAATGAAGATGGAACATGGCCTCACCGCGCCATTCGACGGCACGGTCGCGGAGCTCAACGCCGTCCAGGGCAACCAGGTGAGCGAAGGCACGCTGCTGGTGAAAGTGGAACGGGCCGAATAACCCCCAGCCGTCGCCCTGAACTTGTTTCAGGGTCCAACTCTCCTCGAGCGATATCGCTTGTGGCGCTTTGGATGCTGAAACAAGTTCAGCATGACCAGGAAAGAGGCGGAACGAATGGCAGGCAGATATTTCGACGCGTGGCAGGTCGGCGACATCATCGTCCACGAACTCCGCCGTACCGTGACGGAGACGGACAATCTCCTCTTCTCGACGATGACGCACAACACCCAGCCGCTCCACCTCGATGCCGAGGCGGCGCGGGCGAGCGAGTTCGGCCAGATCCTCGTCAACGGCACCTTCACCTTCAGCCTGATGGTGGGGATCACCGTGGGCGACACCACCGCGGGCACCCTGGTCGCCAATCTCGGCTATGACGCGTTGCGCATGCCCAAGCCCGTCTTCATCGGCGATACGCTGCGGGCGGAAAGCGAAGTGACCGAAGTCCGCCCCAGCAAGTCGCGCCCCGGCCAGGGCATCGTCACCTGGCAGCATCGCATGCGCAACCAGCGCGACGAGATCGTCTGCGAATGCCTGCGCTCCGCCCTGCTCAAGAGCCGGCCGGCGACATGAAGGATCATGCCGACATCGTCGTGATCGGCGGCGGTGCGGCGGGTATCGGGGCGCTGCGCACCCTCGCCGATGCCGGCAGGGACGTGCTGCTGCTCGAGGCGCAGGACCGGCTCGGCGGGCGCGCCCATACGGTGCATGTCGCAGGGCTGCCGATCGACCTGGGCGCGGGCTGGCTCCATTCGGCGCCCAAGAACCCCTGGGTGGCGATCGCGGAGGCAGGCGGCTTCGCGGTCTATCGATCTCCCCCGCTCTGGGACGAGCAGTGGCGCGAACTCGGCCTCTCGCGAACCGAACAGGCCGGATTGTGGGAAGTGTTCGACGCCTGCATGGCGGCGATGGCCACCCCTCCGCCGAGCGACCGCGCCTCGGACCTGCTGCTGCCGGCGGGCGAATGGAACGCCGCGCTCGACGCGCTCTCGGGCTTCATCAACGGCGCGCCAATGCGCGAGATGTCGGTGGCCGACTGGCACGCCTATGACGAAGCCTCGATCGACACGGATTGGCGAGTCGAGCAGGGCTATGGCGCGCTGGTCGCCTCCCATGCCGCGGGGCTGCCCGTGGCGCTGGCGACGCCGGTGAGCGCGATCGACAACACGGGCAAGCGGCTCCGCATCGCCACGCCCCGGGGCACGATCACCGCCGATGCCGCGATCGTCACCGTCTCCACCAACGTCCTGGCGCGCGGTGCCCTGCGCGTGCCGGGCCATGACGCGATCTTCCACGCCGCGTCCGAGCTGCCGCTCGGCCTTGCCGACAAGCTGTTCTTCGCGCTGGAGGGCGGCGAGGAGATCGACGACAATGCCCATCTGGTCGGCAATCCGCGCAGCGCGCGCACCGGCAGCTATACGCTCCGGCCCTTTGGCCGCCCGATCGTCGAGTGCATGTTCGGCGGCGAAGGGGCGCGGGCGATGGAGAAGGAAGGGCTGAACGGCGCCGCCGACTTCGCGATCGGCGAGCTGTGCCACCTGCTCGGCAGCGAATGGCGCGGGAAGCTGCGCTTCGTCGCCGGCTCGGCCTGGGGCCGCGAGACGCACATCCTCGGCAGCTACAGCCATGCCCTGCCCGGCCGGCGCGGTGCCCGCGCGGTGCTGCGCACGCCGCTGGACCCGCGCATCCGCTTCGCCGGCGAGGCATGTTCCGACGGCGAATTCTCGACCGTGCACGGCGCCTACAACAGCGGCGTCGCGGCGGCGAAGGCGTTGCTTCCCTAGGCGGCGGCCTTGTTCGCGGGTTCGGGACTGGAGAACTCCATCTCCTGGTCGATCCCGCCGAACTTGAGGGCCATCACGTCGCGGGCATAATTCTGGTTGAGCCGCCACGGCTTGCGCGTGCCCTGGCGAGGGAGCTTGTCCGCCGCGCGCTGGACATAGCCGGAAGTGAAGTCGAGGAACGGCGCTTCCTCGACCGGCGCGGCCATGCGGGGCGTCACTTGCCGCATGCGGCGCTTGCGCATCGCGTTGAGCAGGCGCGTGACATAGTTGGCGGTGAGGTCGCTCTTCAGCGTCCAGCTGGCGTTGGTATAGCCGAAGGAGATCGCGAAATTGGGCACGTCGGAGAACATCATGCCCTTGTAGGTCATTGCTTTGGCAGGCTCGAAGGCCTTGCCGTCCACCCGGATCGGCATGCCGCTGAACAGCTGGATCTCGAGCCCCGTCGCCGTGACGACCAGGTCCGCGTCCAGCGTCTTGCCCGAGCCGAGCGCCAGCCCGGTCTCGGTGAACCGCGCGATCGTGTCGGTCACCACTTCGGCCTTGCCCTCGCGCAGCGCGGCGAACAGGTCGGCATCGGGCACCAGGCAGACGCGCTGGTCCCAAGGATTGTAGCGGGGCGTGAAATGCGTAGCGACGTCATAGTCGGGCCCCAGCTCGTCCCGGGCCATCTGGACGATCCGCTCGCGGGTCTTTTCGGGGTTCTTGCGGGCGAGGCGGAAGAAGAATTGCTGGAGCAGCACGTTCTTCCAGCGCGTGAGGCCATAAGCGGTCATCGACGGCATCCAGCCGCGCATCCAGTTGGCAAGCTTGTCCTGGGAAGGCCGCGAGACGATGTAGGTGGGAGAGCGCTGGAGCATGGTGACGTGCGCCGCCTGCTTGGCCAGCTCCGGCACCAGCGTCACCGCCGTCGCGCCGCTGCCGATCACCACGACGCGCTTGTCCTTATAGTCGATGTCGTCGGTCCAGAATTGCGGATGGACGATCCGGCCCTTGAAGTCGGCGGTCCCGGCGAAATCGGGGGTATGGCCGCGCGCGTAGTTGTAATAGCCGGTGCACAGGAACAGGAAGGCGCAGGTGAAGGTCACTTCCTCCCCGCCCCGCTCGGCGGTGACGGTCCACAGCGCGTCTTCCGTCGACCAGCTCGCGCCGGTCACCCGAGTCGAATAGCGGATATGCTCGTCGATCCCATAGTCCCGGGCCGCTTCCTCCAGATAGTTGAGGATCGACGGGCCATCGGCGATCGCCTTGCTCGCGGTCCAGGGTCGGAAGGAGAAGCCGAGCGTGAACATGTCCGAGTCCGAACGGATGCCCGGATAGCGGAACAGGTCCCAGGTGCCGCCCAGCCGCTCGCGGCCCTCGAGCACCACATAGCTGCGGTCCGGACTGTTCGCCTGGAGATGATATGCCGCACCCACGCCGGAAATGCCGGCTCCCACGATCACCACGTCGAAATGCTCGGCCACGTGCCTCTCCCGCCGATCTGTTTACACCACTGTAAGCAGGGAAATCGACAGGCTCAATAATCCCGCGAATATTTGAGGCTGACGCTCGAGCCGCCAAAGGAGCCCGCCTGGGAGAGCAGGCTCAGGGTGCGGCTGAGCGATATCTCGATCTGGGTGGCGGTGAAGCCCCGCGCATCGGTGATGATCTCCACATAGATGTCGTTGGTCAGATATTTGCCCGCCGCCAGCGCCGTGCCGCGGCCGGTCGCGTCGTCGGCGCCCAGGATGCGCAGCCGGTCGATGCCGGTCGCCGATTTGAGCTGGCCGAGCGGATTGAGCCCGCCGCCGGTGCCGCTCAGCGACTGGAGCGCCGCAGCGAGCTGGATCGCCTCGGTGGCGGAGAGGTTGGTCACGTTGGTGCCGAAGAACAGGCGCGAGAGCACTTCCTCCTGCGGCAGCGCCGGCGTGGAGCTGAACGCGATCTGCGGCTGCTGCGCGGTGCCCGAGACGGTGAGGATCGCCGTGATGCCCTCCGCGGTGGTATTCGCCTGGATGTCCACCGATGGATTGGTGAGCGCCGAACCCTGGAAACGGATGGTACCGCGCGAGATGTCGAAGCGGCGGCTGGCGAAGCTGTAGGTGCCGCGCACGATCTCCATGGTGCCGCGAATGTCGGGCGCCAGCGTGGTGCCGCGCACCGTGATCTGGGTGCGCCATTCCGATTCCAGGCCCATGCCGGTGACGAACAGCCGGTTGTCGGCATCGATGCGCAGATTGAGGTCGAAATCGCCGAAGGCGCGGCGGATCACCGGCGCCGGCCCCTGGTCCTCCCCGGTCGCGCTCTTGCGGCGCACGCCGGTGAGCTCGGGCACTTCGGCGGCGCCCTGGCGGATGATCTGGTAATGCGCCTCGGGGATCGTCAGCCGCCCCTCGATCCGCGAGACCTCGGGATTCTTGGTGATGCTGATCTTGCCCGTCGCCGTCGCCCCCAAAGCGTCGCTGCGCGCCAGGCGGGCATTGTTGAGGTCCGCGGTGATCGCGATCGGATAGCCATTGGCCGAGGACAGGCTGACCCTGCCCTGCGCGGCCACCGTGCCGTCCCCCGCCTTGGCGGTGAGCGAATTGAGGATGAACTCGTCGTTCGAGAAGGTGCCGTCCACTTGCATCGCGGTGAGCCGGGTGCCGAAATTCTCATTCTCGTAATGGAGGTTGGTCGCCCGGACGACGCCGGTGAGCCGGGGCTCCTCGACCTTGCCCGAGAAATCCGCCGCGATGCCGATCGGCCCGTCGAGCTGCTGGCCCGAGAGCCCCGCCAGCGAGAAGGGCACCGCCGCCGGCCCATTGTAGCGGATGCCGCCCGACAGCGGGGCGGCGAGCATGCGTTCGGTCCAGGGCCCGGCCTCCGGGCCGAGCGGGCTCAGCGTCGCCACCACGCGGCCGATCGTGGCATTGCCACGCCGGATCAGCGCCCGCGCGTCGCCGCCATCGGGCAGCAGCTTGCCGACGAAGCTCACCTGCACCGGCGTCGAGAGGCTGGCCAGGCTGGCGCGAGTGAAATCGGCGATCTCGAGCCGCGCATCGGCACTGGGGAAGGCCTCGAACGAGGTCTGAGCGAAATCAAGGCTGCCCGTTGCGGTGCCGCCGATGCCGAGATCGGGGACGAAGGCGTTGACCACCGCCAGGTCCAGGCTGTCGAGCCGCGCCTGCAGCACCATGCCCTTGCCATAGCTGCCCGCCACTCGCGCGCTGCCCTTGTCGAAATCGATCTTGGTGGGAAGCAGGTGATAGACGCCCTCCCGGATCGCGACATGCGCCGGCTGGGCGGTGCGGAACTGCACGCCGCTCCCCTGCCCCTGCACCGCCACCAGCCAGGCATCGGGCGCGAGCCGCGCATTGGCGGCGATCTGGAACGGCACCCCGGTGGAGCCATTGGCGAAGACCTGGGCCGTGCCGTTACCGCCGGCATAGGCGACCTTCGCCCGGGCGGTCTTGAGCACGAAATTGCCCTGGCGCAGGTTCGCGACCTGCACGTCGCCATGGATCTCCGGCGTGTCGGCCAGCACCACGCTGCCGTCGATCAGCGCACGGCCGATGGTGAGCCCCGCGGCGCCCGGGATCTTCGCATTGGCGGCGGTCGCCTTCACATCGGCGCGCTGCAGCTTGCCTTGCGCCGAGAGCGTCGCCCGGCCCGTCACGCCCGATCCGTTGAACGCCAGTTCGCCGGCAAAGGGTCCGGCGGCAGTCTGCTCGACCTTGCCGGAGACGTCCATGCCGGCGAAGCGGCCCGAATTGACGTCGATCGCCAGCCGGTTGCCGGTGCGCACCAGGACGTCGGCCTCGAACGGCCCATAATCGGTATTGCCGTTCGCCGCGACCGCCCAGGCATCGCCGCGACCGCGGATGCGCGCCTCGAGATCCACCAGTCCGATGCCCAGCCCGGGCCGGGGCGCCTTCAGCAGGATCGCGGGCGCATTCAGCGTGCCGGTCACGCGCGCGGTGAGCGGGCCATATTGGTCCGAAACCGCATCGGCGTCGATCAGGATCGGCCCGGCGGGATCATAGCGGCCCGAGCCGCGCAGGACGCGGAACTGCGGCGCCTTCATCTTCACGTCGCTGATGCTGATCACCCCCTTGGGATCGAGCACCAGGCGCGCCGATGCGACGGCGTTCCCGCCCAGGAATTCCCGCGCGCCGTCGCTGAAGATCTTCCGGGACTGGCCGGCGATATGGCCGCGAATGCCCCAGCCACCGCCGGGCGCGGCGAACAGCTCGGCATCGGTCCTGAGGTCGACGACCCCCACCCCGTCGATCCGATAGTCGTTCACGCGCCCCTTGAGCGCGCCGGTATAGCGCCCGCGGCCGATATCGGCGGCGACGATCGCGGTCGCGTCGATCTTGTCGGAACGGATGCGGAGATTGTCGGAGAGCAGCTGCTGGCCCGAGATCGCAAGGTCGCCGCTGACGGCCAGGCTCGTGACCAGCCCGCCGGCCGCCGCGTTGAGGCCGGAGACGCGCGCCGCCCGCGCCCGGATCGGCACCAGGATGCGCTTCGCGTCCACCCGCGCCCGCCCTTCGGCATAGAGCTTCTCGGCAACCGTCTCGCCAAAGCCGAGCGCGCCGGCGGTGAGCTTGTAGTCGACCACCGGCCGATCGAACGCGCCGTCCAGCGCCAGCGAGGCATGCACCGCCCGCCCGACCAGGTTCGGCGCGATCGCCCCGGCCTTGAGCAGGATCGCATCGACCCTGAGGTCGTGGAACCGATTATGCCCGAGATCGACCTTGCCGACCGCCTCTACCGACAGCGCGGCGGAGCGCAGCTTGACCACGCCGTCGGCGGCACGATCCGCCCATTTCGCATCGAGGTCGAGATCGAGCCGCGGCGCCGCGAGCCGCTCGACCGGCCCCTTCATCCACACCCCGGGATGCAGCGGTCCGCGCAGCTGGAAGCGGCCATTGGTCGCGATCAGGTCGAGATCGGCCAGCGCCGCGCCGCCCAGCGTGCCCCGGGCCTTGCCCTGCCAGCGCGCCCAATCCCCCTTGCCCGCCACCGTGAAGCCGAGCGGTGCCTCCAGCCCGGCCAGCCCGGCGACCAGCCCCCTGGTCGGCGCGTCGAGCTTCAAGGCGATGTCCAGCCTGTTCTTCGCCGGCGTCGCGTCGAGCGTGAGCGCCAGCCTGTCGCCCCCCGGCACGCCGCGCGCGGCGACCGTGCCGCCGTCGAGCACGATCTGCGCGCGCCCGTCGGCGAGATGGGCCCTGCCGGCCAGCCGGCCGAGATAGCGCGCGCGGCCGTCCACTTCGCGTGCGATGTCGATCCGGGCGACGTCGAGCCTGCCCACATCGATGGCGAGGTCGGGCAGCAGCGGCGCGTTGGGATCGCCCGAGGGCTGGAGCGCCGGCAGCCGCAGCAGCTTCACCTCGGGGCTGGCAAGGCTGCGCACGTCCACCCGGTTGCCCAGATAGGCGAGCGGCCGCCAGTCCATCCTTATCTCGCGCGAGCTGGCGAACACGCCCTTGGTGTCGCGCACCTGCACGTTGCGCAGGATCATCGCGCCGTAGAGCGAGCCGTCGATCCGGCCGATGCGGAAATTGAGGCCCGATTCCAGCGTGATCCCGGCGATCTGGTCGGCGATGAAGCGGCGGCCCGGCTGGGTGTCGAGCCCCAGCACCAGCGCGCCGATCGCCAGCGCCAGGCCGGCCAGCACGATCCCCGCCCATTTCGCCACCCGCTGCCACAGGGGCCGGCGGACCGCCCCGGCATCGCGCGCGGGCTGCGGCGCGGACGTCTCTTCCGCCATCAGAAGGCCTGCCCGATCGAGATATAGAGCGAGATCTTGGATTCGCCCGGCTTGCGGTTGATCGGCGTCGCCACGTCGACGCGGATCGGGCCGAAATTGGTGTAGAGCCGGCCGCCGATGCCCGCCCCGAAGCGGATGTTCTTCCCCGTCGGGTAGATGCCCTCATAGACTTGGCCGGCATCGATGAAGGGCACGATGCCGTAATTGCCGAAGCGATAGCGCGCCTCGATCGCGAATTCGTTGAAGCTGCGCCCGCCCACCGGCTTGCCGTCCGGCGAGCGGGGCCCGAGTTCCTGATAGCCGAAGCCGCGCACCGATCCGCCGCCGCCCGCATAATAGCGGCGCGACGGCGGCAGGTCGTCGCGCTCGATGCCCATGATCGATCCGGCGCGCGCCCGCGCGGCGATCACGATGCTGCTGGAAACCGGCTGATAATAGGTGCCCTCGAGCATGAAGCGCGCATAGGGCCGCGCGGCGCCGCGTACCGACGTCTCCGGGCTGGCATTGGCCTTGATCCGGAAGCCGCGCGTGGGGTTCAGCAGATTGTCGGATCGGTCATAGCCCAGGAACAACGGCGCCGCCGCGATCAGCCAGGTGCCGCGATCGCGCCGGTTGCTGGCGTAGTTCCAGCGATCCTCGTTGGCGCCGACCAGCTCGGCACCGTAGAAATAGATCCAGCGCTTCTGCCAGATCGGCGTCGAATCGCGCGAGAAGCGGAACGAGAGCGTGCCGGTATAGCTCTCATAGGCGTCGTAATCCTGGTGGTTGAGCGCGGCGGCGATCTGGAAGGTCTTGTCGCGCTGGCCGGCGTTCGAGCGGCGGAAGGTGGTGCTGAGCCCCTGTTCCTGCGTGCCGAGCACGCCCGCGACGATCAGCGCCCCTTCGGGCGGGAACAGGTTGCGGTGCGTCCAGCTGCCGGCGAGCCGGATGCCCTGACCGGTGGAATAGCCCAGCTCCGCGGCCAGCGTGCGCGGACGGCCGGGATTCTGGCGGACGAGCAGGTCGACCACTTCGGTGCCGTCCGGCCCCGCCTCGCCCGTGCGCACCGGCTCGACCGAGACAGTCGAGAACAGGCTGGTCGCGATCATCGCCTCGCGCAGATCGTCGACGGCGCGGACATCGTAGAGCGCGCCCGGCTGGTAGCGGCGCAGCACCCGGATGTGATCCGCATCGAACGCCGGCTGGCGCACGCGGCGCCGGCGCTCCTGCCGCCGTTCGCTGCGGCTGGCGCGTGCGCCCTGTCGCGCACCGGTCGCGCCCGCCACCTCGGTGCGGATGTCGCCGAACACCGCGCGGGGCCCCAGCTCGATCGGCAGGCTATAGTCGCCGATATGGGTTTCCTCGTCGAGCAGGATGTCGCGCTGGCCGACCTTGACGAAGGGATAGCCCTGTTGCGGCAGCCGCAGCGCAACGTTCGCCTCCGCGCCCTGCACGCGCTCGGCCTCGATCGGATCGCCGGGATTGAGGTTGAGCTCGCGCAGCAGCAGCCCGGGCGGCACGGTGGGATCGCTCGCCACCTTCACGTCGCCCAGGCGATACAGCGGACCGGCCGTGGCGCTGATCGTCGCGCGCACCGTGCCCGGCGTCTGCGAGTTCTGGTCCACGGTCGAGACCGCGGTGGCATCGTAATAGCCACGTGACTGGAGCAGGCGGATCGCGAGGCGCTCGTCCTCCCGCGCGCGCGCCGCCACCATCGCGGTATTCGCCGCGCGCCCGCCGCCATTCTTCAGCGCCGAGAGATTCTCGAACAGGCCCGCGAGCCCGACCGCGGAGAGCCCTTCCTCATGCGTGGTATAGCGGATCGTCACCGATTTCCTGTCGGCAACCTTGTCCTCCACCGGCGGCTCGACCTTGAACTCGGCGAGGGGAGGTAGCGGCCGGGCGAATTCGGGATCCTCGGCCGGCGCCGCCGCGAAGCTCTCCTCTGCCTGTTGCCGCACCTGCTGCGCGGCCTGGCCCGGGGTGGCTGGCGTGGGTGCGGGCGTGGGTGCGGGCGCGCCGGCGGGCGGCGGCATCGCTTCCAGCGGCGCGTTGATGTCGCCCTCGATCTTCGGCATCGCCGCCTCGAACTGGGCATCGGGAACGATCGGGCTCTCGTCGACCGGCGCCACCCGCACCGTGCCGTCCTGCGCGGGCGCGGGCCCCGAAGGCGGCGCGCCCTGCCCCGGCTTGGGATCGGAAACCTGCGCATGCGCAAGGCCCGGCACGCATGCCGTGCCGGCGAGCGCCGCCAGCCAAATCCGCTTCACCCCTCTACGCAACTGGCTCCCTTTCGAGCCGCATTCCTAGACCGGCCCTCTCGCCAGCGTAACGACCCAAATGCGCTTTGGGTCCGTACTTTTGCGAATAGCCAGCGATTTCAGGGTGCTACCGCCTTCGCCTCGGCGCGAAACCTGTGGAGAAGTGGCTCGGTATAGCCATTTGGCTGGGCCAGCCCCTCGAAGATCAGCGCCCGCGCCGCCTGGAAGGCCAGGCTCGTCGCTTCGTTGCCCGCCATCGGCCGGTAGAGCGGGTCGCCGGCGTTCTGCGCATCGACCTTCGCCGCCATCCGCCGGAGCGCGGCGTCGATGGCGTCGGCGCCCGCCACGCCGTGGAGCAGCCAGTTGGCCATGTGCTGCGAGGAGATGCGCAGCGTGGCGCGATCCTCCATCAGGCCGACATCATGGATGTCCGGCACCTTGGAGCAGCCGACGCCCTGGTCGATCCAGCGGACGACATAGCCGAGGATGCCCTGGGCATTGTTGTCGAGCTCGCGCGCGATTTCCGCTTCCGACCAGTTGCGCTCCGGTGCCAGCGGCACGGCGAGCAGCGGCGCGAGGCCGGGGATCGCCTCGCCGACGATCTCGCGCTGGCGGGCGAAAACGTCGACCTGGTGATAATGGAGCGCGTGCAGCGTCGCCGCGGTCGGGCTCGGCACCCAGGCGGTATTCGCGCCGCTCATCGGATGGGCGATCTTCTGCGCGAGCATGTCGGCCATCCGGTCGGGCGCCGCCCACATGCCCTTGCCGATCTGCGCCTTGCCCGAAAGGCCGCAGGCCAGGCCGATGCGGACGTTGCGGTCCTCATAAGCCTTGATCCATTCGGCGCCCTTCATCTCGCCCTTGGGCACCATCGGCCCGGCGCGCATGCCGGTATGGATCTCGTCGCCGGTGCGATCGAGGAAGCCGGTGTTGATGAACACGATGCGGCCACGCACCGCATGGATGCAGGCGGCGAGATTGGCCGAGGTCCGGCGCTCCTCGTCCATCACGCCGACCTTGATCGTGTAGCGGGGCAGCACCAGCAGATCCTCGACCGCGTCGAACAGCCGGTCGGTGAAGCCGCATTCCTCGGGGCCGTGCATCTTGGGCTTCACGATGTAGATCGAGCCCGCCCGGCTGTTGCGATACTGGCCCAGCCCACGCAGGTCGTAGAGCGCGATCGTGCTCGTCAGGATCGCGTCGAGCACGCCCTCCGGCGCCTCGCCGCCGTCCGGCAGGCGCACCGCCGGCGTGGTCATCAGATGCCCGACATTGCGGACGAACAGCAGCGCGCGGCCGGACAGCGGGCCGCGATCCGGAGCGAGCCGCCGGGTGAGCGCCTGGCCGCCCTTGTCGAAGCGCTCCTCCAGGTCGCCGCGCATCAGCCCGAGCCAATTGGCATAGGCCGCCACCTTGTCCTCGGCATCGACCGCCGCGATCGAATCCTCCAGGTCGACGATCGTGGTCAGCGCCGCCTCGAGCAGCACGTCGGCGATCCCCGCCGGATCGTCGCGCCCGATCGGATGCGCGCGATCCACGATCACTTCGATGTGCAGCCCATGGTGGCGGAACAGCCAGGGCCCGACCTGCTGCGCCGGATCCGCCAAGGTCGGCGCCCCGGCCAGCGTGGCCCAGCTGCCATGCGCCAGCGGCACCGCCGCGTCGAGGAACGCCCTGGCACGGGCGATCACCTGTGCCCCACGCTCCGGGTCATAGCCGCCGGGCTTCGCGGCGCCGGGCAGCGCGTCGGTGCCGTACAGCGCGTCGTACAGGCTGCCCCAGCGCGCGTTGGCCGCGTTGAGCACGAAGCGGGCGTTGAGCGCGGGCACCACCAGCTGCGGCCCGGCCATATGGGCGATCTCGGCGTCGACATTGCGCGTGCCGATCTCGAACGGCGCGGGCGGATCGACCAGATAGCCGATCTCGCGCAGGAACGCCGCGTCGCCGGCGCGCCCGGGCGCGGCGTCGATCGCCGCCTGCAACGCGTCCCGCTTCGCCAGCAACGCGCGATTCTCGGGTGCGAACCGCGCGAATATCTCGGCCACGCCCGCCCACCAGCCATCCGCAGCGATGTCGAGCCCCGGCAGCACGCGCTCCTCGACGAAGCGCGCGAGCGGCTCGGCGACGGACAGGCCGGAACGAATGACGGTCATGAAGAATCCTCCTGCGGCACGGTTCTGCGTTCGCCTGGGGAGGGCATGCCCCGCTTAGGCGATAGCCGGGTCCGGGATCAAGGCCTGTCCTCGAGCGCTTCCACCGCCGCCTCGATCCGGTCCAGCATCCGCCGGAGCTGCAGCCGCTCCTCGCGCGTGAAGTCGGCGAAGACCCGGCGCTCCAGCTCGATCGCCTTGGGCGCGACTTCCTCGTACAATTCCCAGCCCGCCTTGCTGAGCGTCAGCAGGTGCGAGCGCTGGTCGCCCGGATTGCTCGCCCGGCTGATCAGCCCCCGTTCGGACAGTGCGATCGCCGCGCGGCTCACCGTTACCTTGTCCATGCGCGTCCGGCCGCACAGCGCCTGCTGGCTCATCGCCCCGCCCTCGGCGAGAATGGAGACCAGGCGCCATTCGGGAATCTTCAGCCCGAACAGCGCGCGATAGGCGCTCGCCACCGCATCCGACACCGCGTTGGAGGCGATCGACAGGCGATAGGGCAGGAAATCATCGAGCTTCAGGGCCGTCATTGCGTCACCCTGCGCAGCAATTCCGGCACGCGCAACTGACAACGTTGGACAGTTGCAATTTCTGCAATGATATCGTTATCATTTCGCACTTGCGATATTTCCCGCTGCGATGCACAAAGATCGGGCCTTTCAGGCATCCTCTCCTAAGACTTTCACGGCCGTCCTTCGGGGCGGCCTTTTTTTTGGCATCGTGCCGCCCGCCCCGCAACCACGCGCTCAGTTCGCCGGACGACTCACTGTCCAGGCCGCGGTGAAATCCGGATCGATCACTTTCTCCCCCGTCTCGCGCAGCCGGTAGATACCCGGATCCGCCGGCGCGAAGGCGTCGAGATCGGGCGGCAGCGAGAACAACTCGCCCCCGCGCGCACCTTCGAGGCGCAGCGTGATCCCGCCCGGCCCCACGTCCATCACCGTGCCGAAGACCTGCTCGCGCCGCTCTCCTTCCGCGCTGACGAAAGTGAGCCCGACCAGCACCGTCGCGCCGTCGAGCCTTGCCGCGGCAGCGTGGTCCCAGCCGGAGGGTGCCTCGCTCATGCGTGCTTCCCTCCGATGGCCGGCGTCATGCGCTCACCCCTTCATCTGCCGCCGGATCGTCGCCCGAGTCGCCTTGCCATAGGGCGGCTTCATGCCCGCCAGCCCGGCCACGTCGATCCGCGGCTGGCTGTACACCGCCTTGGCGTGGCTGAACGTCCGGAAGCCGATCTCGCCATGATAGGCGCCCATGCCCGAGGGGCCGATGCCGCCGAACGGCAGCTCCTCCTGGCTGACATGGAAGATCACGTCGTTCAGCGTCACGCCGCCGGAGATGGTCCGGTCGAGCAGCTGGCGCCGTTCGGCCCGGTCGTTTCCGAAATAATAGAGCGCGAGCGGCCGGTCGCGCCGGTTCACTTCGCCGATCGCGTCCTCGATGTGCGCATAGCCGCGCACCGGCAGCACCGGCCCGAATATCTCCTCCTGCATCACCATCATGTCATCCGTCGGGTTGCGGATGATGTGCAGCGGCAGCTTGCGGGCATTGGCGCCGGCAAGACCCTCGTTCGCCGGGTTCACCGCGATCACCTCGGCTCCCTTGGCCCGGGCATCGTCGATCCAGCCGGTGAGGCGCTCATAGTGCCGGTCGTTGATCACCGCGGTATAGTCCGGGTTCGACAACAGGGTGGGATACATGCGCGAGGCTGCGGCGACGAGGCCATCGACCACCGCGGCCTCCTGCTCCTCGGGCACCAGCATGTAATCGGGCGCGAGGCAGATCTGGCCGGCATTGAGCATCTTGCCCAGCGCCACCCGCTCGGCCGCCTGCGCGACATCCGCCGAGCGGCCCAGCACCACCGGCGACTTGCCGCCCAGCTCCAGCGTCACCGGCGTGAGATTGTCGGCGGCGGCATGCAATATGTGGCGGGCGATGCCGGTCGCGCCGGTGAACAGCAGATGGTCGAAGGGCATTTCGGAAAACGCCTTGCCCATCTCCGGCCCGCCGCCGACAAAGGCCAGCTCGGCGGGGTCGAAATAGCGCTCCGCCAGCTCCGCCATCAGCGCCGAGACCATCGGCGTATATTCGCTGGTCTTCACCATCGCCCGGTTGCCCGCCGCGAAGACGCCGGCGAGCGGGCTCATCACCAGCTGCACCGGGAAGTTCCACGGCGCGATGATCCCCACCACCCCCTTGGGCTGATACTCGATCCGCCCGCGCCCGCCGAGCAGCCCCAGCGGGAACAGCACTGGCTTGCGCGCGGGCCTCGACCAGCGCGCCACATGCTTCAGCGCATGCCGCAATGGCGCTACCGAGGCGGCGATGTCGGTGATCATCGACTGATCGCGGCTGCGATGGCCGAAATCCTCGCTCAGCGCGTCACAGAGCCTGTCGGCATTGGCGGAGATCATCGCGATCGCCCGCTTCAGCCGGTCGCGCCGCGCATCCAGCGATACCGGCAGCTCGGCCATGAAGGCGGCGCGCTGGGCCTCGAGCAGGTCGCGCATGCTCATCGTATCACCTCGAAACTCAACACCAGTCGCGCATTGGTCACCACTGCCTTGGGCGAAATCTCGATCGTCACCGGCTCCCGCAGGCGCCCGAGCCCGCCCGACATGTTCTCGAACCCGATCCCGTCCATCGACACCATCCGCGTATCGTTGTCGGAAGCACGAAGCAGGCGCCCGAGCCTGACACCGGAAGCCGCGGCAACCGCCTCGGCCGCCGCCGTGCCGTTCGCCACCGCCGCCGCCATTGCGCGCTTCTGGGCAGTGCGCGTATCCAGGATGCCGAAGCTCTCCAGCTTCACGCCACTCGCGCCTTCTCGCGCCGCCAGCCCGGTCAGCGTGCCCGCCTTGTCCGCCGGCATCGCGGTCACCGTGACTTCCATATCGGCGACATAGCCCTGGACCGCGCACGGTCCGGCAGAGAGGCGCGGCGCATCGAAGCGATCGTCGTTCCGGCACTCCTTCCCGCGCACCTCGGCGATGTCGAGGTCGCCGGTACGGATATCCAGCTTCACACCCGCGAGACCGGCCAGCGCTTTTTCGATCCCGGCCTTGCTGGCCACGAGCGCGCGGCTCGCATCGTCAGGTTTCACGCCTTCTCCGCGCACATGATAGGTGATCGTCGCGATTTCGGGCGCCGTTTCCACCGTTCCGGTCGCGATCACCTGGATCGTGTCGGGCTCGCGATCCTGTGCGGCCGCCCCCTGTCCGACCATCATGCCCAGCACCACGCCCGCACCCAGCATCAAGCTCCGCATGCCGATTCCCCTTCCGGTTCGGGAGCGAGCCTAACCCGGCATCGGCCCGATCGCCAAGCCGAGCCACACCGCGAACGCCGCCGCCGCGAGCATCACTCCGAAGGGCAGGCGGTCGGTCGCGGTCACGCGCCGCCCGCCCAGCATCAGGCCCAGCACACCCGCCAGCCCGATCAGGCAGGCGGCGAGCAGCACCAGCGGCAGCGCCTGCCAGCCGAGCCATAGCCCGATGCCGCCGAACAATTTGGGATCCCCCCCGCCCAGCCCCTGCCGCCCGCGCAGCCGCCGATAGCTCCAGGCGACCAGCCACAGCACGCCGAAGCCGGCCGCCCCGCCGATCAGCCGCGCCTCGAGCGGCAGGCCGAGGCCGGCGAGCCCCGCCGCCAGCCCGGCCGCCGCCAGCAGCCCGGTCAGCCCATTGGGCAGCCACAGCGCCGCCACGTCGAGCGCCGCCAGCGCCAGCAGCAGCCAGCCGAACACTGCGCCCGCCGCCCCGGCCGGATCGGGCGAGGCGATCGCCGCCGCCACGCCGATCGCGCCGCCCAGCAGCTCGGTCAGGACATGGCTCATCCGGATCGGCGCACCGCAGCCCCGGCAGCGGCCGCGCTGGAAGAGATAGCTCATCACCGGCACCAGCTCGCCGGCGCGCAGCCCCTTGCCGCAGCTGTCGCATTCGGATCGGCCGCGGCTCACTGCCCGCCCCTCGGGCCAGCGGATCGCCAGCGTCGCGATGAAGCTGCCGAAGACGAGCCCCAGCACGCCGAGCAGCACGCTCCAGCCCCAGACCGGATCAATCGTCATGCGTCAGCATCTGAGAATCTCGATCGGGTCCATGGTCCATCCCGTCATGCCGGGGCGCGCGGCTTTTGCAAACCGTCGCGCGCGATACTAGATGCGCCCCAACCAACGAGAGGATCCAATATGTCCGCCGACGACATCGTCATCGCCTCCTATGCCCGCACGCCGATGGGGAGCTTCCAGGGGGTGCTGGGCGAGGCAAGCGCCACCGATCTCGGCGCCGCCGCAGTGGGCGCCGCGGTGGAGCGCGCCGGCCTCAAGGGCGATGCGATCGAACGAATCTACATGGGCTGCGTGCTTCCGGCCGGCCTGGGCCAGGCGCCGGCGCGCCAGGCGGCGCTCAAGGCGGGCCTGCCCAACCATGTCGAGGCGACCACGGTGAACAAGATGTGCGGCTCGGGCATGCAGGCCGCGATCATGGCGGCCGAAGCGCTCGCCGCCGGCTCGGCCGACCTGCTGATCGCGGGCGGCATGGAGAGCATGACCAACGCGCCCTATCTCTCACTGCGCCACCGCGCGGGCGCGCGCATCGGCCATGACCGGCTGATGGACCATATGTATCTCGACGGGCTCGAGGACGCCTATGAGCCCGGCAGGCTGATGGGCAGCTTCGCCGAGGAAGTCGCGCAGGAATATCAGTTCACCCGCGCCGCGCAGGACGATTTCGCCATCGCCTCGCTCGAACGCGCCAAGGCCGCCCAGGCCAGCGGCGCCTTCGATCGCGAGATCGTGCCGGTCGAAGTGAAGACGCGCAAGGGCATCGTCTCCGTCACGCTCGACGAGCAGCCCGCCAAGGGCGATCCCGCCAAGATCCCCACGCTCAAGCCCGCCTTCGCCAAGGACGGCACGATCACCGCTGCCAACGCCTCCTCGATCTCGGACGGCGCGGCTGCGCTGGTGATGACGCGGATGAGCGTGGCGGAAAAGCTCGGCCTGACTCCGGTCGCCCGCATCGTCGCGCATGCCGCGCATGCCCATGCCCCGGCGCGCTTCACCACGGCGCCGGTCTTCGCGATGAAGAAGGCGCTCGCCAGGGCCGGCTGGGCGATCGGCGATGTCGATCTGTTCGAAGTGAACGAGGCCTTTGCCGCGGTCGCGATGATCGCGATGAAGGAGCTCGGGCTCGATCACGCCACGCTCAACGTCAATGGCGGTGCCTGCGCGCTCGGCCATCCGATCGGCGCGAGCGGCGCGCGCGTGCTCGCCACCCTGCTCTCGGCGCTCGAGGCGCGCGGCGCCCGGCGCGGCCTGGCCTCGCTGTGCATCGGCGGGGGCGAGGCGACGGCGATGGCAATCGAGCTGCTGGACTGACCGCATGGCCGCCGTCCCCTTCGCGGGGGCGGCGAAGGAAGGAAAGATGGTCTTCGACTTGCGCGGCGGGCTGCTGAAGAAGGGCGAGATCGAATCGGCGCGCCCCGACGATTTCGAGTTCCGCCTGCGAGCCCGGACGATGCGCCTGCTCGCGCCGCTGCTGGGCATTGCGCCGGGCGAGCTGGTCGACCGGGTCGCGACCGAGCCCGACGCAGCGATCCTCGCCTCGCTCCCCGACACCGCCCGCGCCTGGTTCGACCAGGCCCGCATCGAAGCGCACCGCCAGCTTGTCGAGGAGCCGGGCGACCCGACGCCTCACAGGCTGGCGTGAGGCGGAAAGGCATCCCGCTCCCCGCCCTCCCGAGAAAGCGGGAGTGAGGGTTTGTTGCCTGAACCAGCGGCCTAGGTTGAGGACTCATTTAAGCCACGCGGTGATAAGGGCTACGAGAGCGATGGCAGCGAGGTAGTTTGTGGCATGCCGGTCGTATCTGGTAGCGATGCGTCGCCAGTTCTTGAGGTGACAGAATAGGCGCTCGATGGCGTTCCTGCGGCGATAGATGCGCTTGTCGAGAGGGTAGGGTTTGCGTCGCGAGGCGGTGGAGGGGATGACGGCCTTGATGCGTCGTTGCCTGAGCCAGTTGCGCAGACTGTCGGCATCATAGGCCTTGTCGGCGAGCAGGCGCCTGGCTGGCGTTGCGCGGCTGAGCA